>NZ_CP145607.1:1822498-2144998 GCF_036884275.1 Sphingomonas kaistensis
CGAGATTAGCAAGCGCTTGTCCGAACTGGGCGTGACCTTCGGCCAGAACGTCCTGAACGCGACCAACGCCACCGAACTCGTCCTGTCCGGGACCGAAGCCGCCGGCATTCCCGAGGATGTGCGCGCGCTCGCCGCCGGGGCCGCTCATGCGCGAGGGCTGGACGGTCAGCTGCTGTTCGTCGTCGATCGCGGAACCTACGAGCGGCTGCTGACCTATGCCGACGACCGGTCGGTGCGCGAACGGGTGTGGCGCGCCTTTACCGGGCGGTGCCAGTCGGGATCGTTCGACAATAATCCGGTGATCGCCGAGATCGTTGCGCTTCGCGACGAAAAGGCGCGCCTGTTGGGCTATTCCTCCTATGCCGCGTTCGCGATCGAGGACGCGATGGCCAAGACCCCGGCGGCCGCCGCGGGCCTGATGGACCGGGTGTGGCGGCCGGGTCTGGTGCAGGCCGAGCGCGAAGCGGCGGCGCTGCAAGCGATGGTCGAGCGCGATGGCGGCGGCTTCACCCTTGCCGCATGGGACTGGCGTTATTTCGCCGATCGCGTGCGGCGCGAGCGTTTCTCGTTCGATGGAGCCGCGATCCGATCGCATCTGTCGCTGGGCAAGGTGCGGGGAGCCGCGTTTGCCGCGGCCGAACGGCTTTACGGGCTGGTCTTCACCCGCCGGCCGGACGTGTCGGTCTATCATCCGGACGTCATCGCCTGGTCGGTCGACAAGGCGGACGGCACGCCCGTCGGCATGATCTTAACCGACTATCTCGCGCGGCCGCAGAAGCATGGCGGGGCGTGGATGGGCAGCCTTCGGGTGCAGGAAAAGCTCGATGCCCCGGTGCGGCCGATCGTCTACACTGTCGCCAACTTCACCCGCGCCGAGCTTGAGGAAGACGCGCTGCTGTCGCTCGACGAGGCGCGGACGCTGTTTCACGAGTTCGGCCATGCGCTGCACGCCCTGTTGTCCGACGTCACCTATCCGAGCCTTGCCGGGACGGCCGTCGCACGGGACTTCGTCGAATTTCCAAGCAAGCTGATGGAGCATTGGGTCGCATCGCCCGAAGCGTTGCGCGATCTTGGCGTCCCGGCCGATTTGGCCGATGCGGTCGCCCGTGCGGACACCTTCGGACAAGGCTTTGCGACGATCGAGTTCCTGGCCTCGGCGATCCTCGATCTCAAACTGCACCAGACGCAGCCGCCGCCGACCGATATCGCTGCCTTCGAGCGCGACAGCCTTGCCGCGCTTGGCACGCCGGACGCGATCGGAATGCGCCACCGGCTGGCGGTGTTCACCCACGTGTTCGACGGCGGCTATGCCAGCGCTTACTACAGCTACCTGTGGGCTGAAGTGCTCGACGCCGATGTATTCGAGGCGTTCACCGCGACGGGCAATTTGTTCGATGCCGAGCTTGCCGACCGACTGCGGCGCGAAGTGCTAGCCCAGGGCGATGCGCGCGATCCGATGGAATCCTTTGTCGCGTTTCGCGGGCGCGAGCCGGACGAAGCCGCGCTGCTTCGCGCTCGGAGCCTGGCCTGACGATGGCGGCACGAAAGGCCTTTGACGAGCTGTGGGGACAAAAGGCCGGTGATACCCCGCGCGCCGGGTTCGAGCAGCTCGGCGAGTGGCTCCGGAACACGCCGGTCAGCGAACTCGCACGCCGGCAGGCGATGGCCGAGGCGGCGTTTCGCAGCCTGGGTATCACGTTCAACGTGTATGGGGACGAGAAGGCGGCGGAGCGGATCATTCCGTTCGACATCATTCCGCGGCTGTTCACCGCCGCCGAATGGGATCGCTTGTCGCTCGGGCTCGAGCAGCGGGTGCGCGCGCTGAACGCGTTTGTCGCCGATATCTATGGCCCCCGGCATATTCTCAAGGACAAGGTGGTCCCCGAGGAAATCATCCTCGGCAATCCGCAATTCTGCATTCCCGCGAACGGCGCCGCACCGCCGCACGGCATCTACACCCATATCTGCGGCATCGACATCGTCCGCACCGGCCCCGACGATTTCTTCGTGCTGGAGGATAATGCGCGCACCCCGTCGGGCGTGTCGTACATGCTGGAAAACCGCGAGGCGATGCTGCGGCTGTGCCCCGAATTGTTCGCCCAGTTGGCGGTGCAGCCGATCGACACCTATCCCGATCTGCTACGCGACATGCTCTATTCGGTCGCCCCGCGCGGATCGCTGGAGCCGGTATGTGTGCTGCTGACGCCGGGGCATTACAACAGCGCATTCTACGAACACAGCTTCCTTGCCGACAGCATGGGGATCGAGCTGGTCGAGGGCCGCGATCTGGAAGTCACGGACGACATGGTGTTCATGCGCACCATCGAAGGGCGGGTGCGGGTCGACGTCATCTACCGCCGGATCGACGACGCGTTCCTCGATCCGCTCGTCTTCAATCCTGACAGCGGGCTGGGCGTCCCCGGCCTGATGTCGGCCTATCGCGCAGGCAACGTCACCATCGTCAACGCGCCGGGAACGGGGATCGCCGACGACAAGGCGGTCTACAGCTTCATGCCGGAGATCGTGCGTTATTACATGGGCTCCGACGCGCTGCTTCCGAACGTCGAAACCTTCCGCTGCCGGGAGCCCGAGGCGCTGCGCTATACGCTCGACAATCTCGACAAGCTGGTGGTGAAGCTGGTCGACGGGTCGGGCGGATACGGCATGCTGGTCGGCCCGACGGCGTCGAAAGCGGAGATCGCCGAGTTCCGCGCCGCGCTGGAAGCCGAGCCGCATCGCTATATCGCCCAGCCGACTCTTGCGCTGTCGACCGTTCCGACGTTGGCCGAGGACGGGATCGTGCCTAGGCACGTCGATTTTCGCCCGTTCATCCTGAGCGGCGCCGATCGCGTCACCATTGTTCCGGGCGGCCTCACCCGGGTCGCGCTCGAGCCGGGATCGCTGGTGGTGAATTCTAGCCAAGGCGGCGGGACGAAGGACAGCCTGATCATCGCTGCCCCCAAGCCGCCTCGCGACGACGAGGAGGAGCAACATGCTCTCCCGTACGGCGGCTAATCTTTATTGGATCGGGCGCTACATGGAGCGCGCCGAGTTCACCACCCGCCTGATCGAGGCGACCTTGCGCCTGTCGTCGCTGTCCTATGGCGCGGCTGCAACCAGTGCGACGTGGGAAAGCGCGCTCGCGGTGGTCGGCCTGGGCCCTGCGCCGGGCGATACCGCGGCGCCCGGCGCGTCCGCCTTCAACGTCTGCAAGACGCTGGCGCTCGACCTCGACAATCCCAATTCGATCCGGTCTTGCCTATCCCGCGCCCGCGACAATGCCCGCTCTGCTCGCAACGCCTTGTCGTCCGAGGTGTGGGAAGCGATCAACCGCGCGTGGCTCGATGTCGGCGACCGCACCAGCCCGGGCGGGATCCAGAACACGCTCGCGCTGATCGACACGCTGAAGGCCAACAGCCGCGGGTTCGAAGGCGCGCTGGCGCGGATGCTTCGCCACGAAGGCTTCTGGTTCATGCGCCTCGGCTCGGCGATCGAGCGCGGGGACAACACGGCGCGCCTGCTCGACGTCAAATATTACCTGCTGCTCCCCAAGGAGCAAAAGGTTGGCGGCGTGCTCGACCGCGATCAGTGGACCGCGATCCTGCAGACGGTTTCGGCCCGCAACGCCTACCGGCTATTCTACCACGATACGTTGAAGCCGTGGCTGGTCGCCGACCTCTTGCTGTTCAAGGGCGAATTGCCACGGTCGATCACCGGTTCCTCGACCGAAGTGGTCGATCTCCTTGCCGAAATCGGCGGCCGGACCGGGCGGCAGGGCGAGGCCGATCGCCTCGCGCGGCTACGTCAGTCGAAACTTGCCGAAACCAATATCGACGAGGTTTTTCGAAGCGGCCTTCACGAATTCCTGCGTGATTATACGGCCGAGAATGCCGTCCTCGATACTGCCATCTCGCACCAGTTCCGGTTTCCCTGATGCGCCTGTCGATCAGCCATCGCACGCAATATCGCTTCACCAAGCCGCTGGTGGGCGCAATGCAGATTCTTCGCCTGACGCCGCACAGCTGTCTCAACCAGACCGTGCTCGACTGGCGGATCGACGTCGATTGCGACGCCCGGCTGCGCGACAGCCGCGACGGATACGGCAATTGCATCACCAACCTTTATGTCGACGAGCCGGTCACCAGTCTCACCATCACCGCGACCGGTCAGGTGGTGACCGACGACCGGGCCGGCGTGGTGTCGGGGCTGCCGATCGATCTGCCTGCAGGCGTGTTCCTGCGTTCGACTCCGCTCACCGCGCCCGACGAGGCGCTGTGCGACTACGCGAAAGATGTCGCGGGCAAGGCGCGCTCCACCCTCGACCGCCTCCATACGCTCAGCAACAGCCTGGGGGCACGGATGACCTTCGACGCGGAAGCGTCGCTGGTCTCAACCGATGCGGCGTCGGCTTTCGCGGCAGGGCGCGGGGTCTGCCAGGACTACACCCACATTTTCATCGCGGCAGCCCGCGCCATCGATATTCCTGCCCGTTATGTGTCGGGCCATCTATACCGGCGCTACGACGAGGACGCCCAGCCGGCCAGTCACGCCTGGGCCGAGGCGTGGGTCGAGGGGCTCGGCTGGGTCGCCTTCGATCCCACCAACGGCATCTGCGCCGACGACAATTATGTGCGGGTCGCGTCCGGGCTCGATTTTGCCGACGTATCGCCGATCGTCGGCGTCCGGCGCGGCGGCGGCATCGAGGAGATGAGTGTCGAGGTGCGGGTCACCAGATCGCCCGCGCGCCGCCAGTCGCAACGACAGAGCATGGGCAAATCCTGGCAGCAGCAATCGCAGGGCTAAGGCCCATGCGCGTCTGAGACGACGGCTTTGTCCTTTCCCCCGCCGGGGGCACCGTTCGACGCGCTCGAAGGACCAGCGCGCATTCGCCGCTTGTCATCTGCTCGCAGCGCGCATAGCTTACTTGCGTAATCAAACCCACTCCGATTGGGGCAGACGCAAATGGTTTACGTGCTTGGCGGTTGGCAGAGCGACTTCGGACGCAACTGGACACGCGAAGGGCTCGATATCGCCGGAGCCTTTTTCGAAGCGTTGAACCATGGTCTGGAAGCGACCGGCCTCGAGCCCAAGGATATCGAAACGGGCCACGTCGGCAATTTTGTCGGTGAGCTGTTCGCGGGGCAGGGGCTGCTCGGCGGTTTTTTCGGATTGGTGCATCCCGATCTCGACGGCCTCCCGACGTCGCGGCACGAGGCGGCCTGTGCAAGCGGCAGTGTCGCGATCCTCGCGGCGACGGCGGAGATCGAGGCCGGGCGCTACGACCTCGCCTGCGTGCTCGGGATCGAGCAGATGCGCAACGTGCCGGGCAAGACCGCGGCCGAGCATCTCGGCGCGGCGGCGTGGACGGGCTATGAGTTCGGCGATGCCGCCTACGTTTGGCCGCGGGCGTTTTCCGATCTGGCGGAGGAATATGACACCCGTCACGGGCTGAAATACGAGCATCTGATGCGGATCGCCGAGATCAACTTCGGCAACGCCAAGCACAACCCCAACGCGCAGACCCGCAAATATGGCTTCACCGACAAGAGCTTCACCGCCGACGACGAGGCCAATCCGATTGTCGAAGGGCGGACCCGCAAGATGGATTGCGGGCAGGTGACCGACGGCGCGACCGTGATCTTCCTCGCGTCCGACGAACGCGCGCGGCACTATGCCCGGGAGCGCGGCATTCCGTTGTCGAGCCTGTCGCGTATCAGCGGCTGGGGCCACCGCAGCGCGCCGATCGCCTACGACCACAAGGTCAAGGCGAGCGCCGGCCAGCCCTATGTCTTCCCGCAGGTCCGCCGCGCGATCGAGGACGCCCGGCGCCGCGCGGGGGTCAAGCTCAAGGACATTTCGGCGGTCGAGACCCACGACTGCTTCACCGCCACCGAATATATGGCGATCGACCATCTGGGCCTGACCGCGCCCGGCGAAAGCTGGAAGGCCATCGAGGAAGGCGTGATCGAGATGGGCGGCGCGTGCCCGATCAATCCGTCGGGTGGCCTTATCGGCCTCGGCCATCCGGTCGGCGCAACGGGCGTCAGGATGCTGCTAGACGCGCACAAGCAGGTGACGGGCACGGCGGGCGACTATCAGGTCGAGGGCGCTAAACGCGTCCAGACGCTGAATATCGGCGGATCGACCACCACCACCGTCAGCTTCATCGTCGAGCAGGCAGCTGCCTGATGATTGGTCGGCGGCATCTGCTCGCCCTTCTTGCCGCCCTTCCCCTTGTCTCCGTTCCAGCCTTTGCGAGGAAACCAGCCATGACCCGAATGCAGCAGTTCCAGGCCGTCATCGATGGGTGGAAGCGCAAGGACGTCGACTTCGTCCTGAGCCAGATGACCGACGACGTGGTGTGGCATTACGCCGCCGCGATCGCCCCGGCGGCAAAGGGCAAGGATGCGGCGCGCGCCTTCATCGACCAGTTCGGCAAGAACATCGGCGAGGTCCGTTGGCGGATCTTTCATCATGCCGAGGTCGGCGACCGCCTGTTCGTCGAGGGCGTCGACGAATATGACACCAAGGACGGCATCGTGATCGCCGCGCCTTATGCCGGGGTGATCGAGTTTCGCGGCGACAAGATCAGCGGCTGGCGCGATTATGTCGATCGGGGCGTGATCGAAGCCCAAAAGGCCGGCGGCGGCTGGAGCGATCAGGTCAGGGAGCTGGTGGGGCGGCCGGCGCAATGACGGTGGCCGAGGAAGAGCGCGTTGGCACAGATAGCGACTGGCGTTCGGCGCCGTTTCGCCATGCCGAGTTCCTGCCGGTCGATCTCGACCTCAATCGCGACGCCGACGGCACGATCCGGCTGACCACCAATCACCCCTATCAGCCGATCGACGGCAATCTGGCGCGCGCCTTTTTCGCGATGGCAGAGACGAAGGGCGACGCGCCGGCGCTGGCCGAGCGCGAGCCCGCCGGCGAATGGAAGGCGACCAGCTTTCGCTATCTCGCCCGCGACGTGCGCGGAGCAGCGCAATGGATGATCGACCACCTGCCGCCGCGCGGCGTGCTGGTGATCATGGCCGAGAACAGCGTCGCGGTCGCGACCATGACCTTTGCCGCCTTTGCCACGGGGCGGATCCTGTGTCCGGTAAGCCCGGCCTATGGCGTCGCCGGCGGCGATCACGCCCGGCTTCGGCACGTGTTCGCCAAGGTCAAGCCGGCGGCGATCTTCCTCGATCCAAAGGCGCCGTACGCCAAGGCGCTGAAGGAGATCGGAGCCGATTGCCAGATCATCTCGACCGATCCGTCGGTATTCGGCAACGCAGCCGTTGCCTATGCCGACGCGATTGCAACCGAGCCGACGCCTGCGGTCGACGAGGCCGTCGCGGCGGTCGATCCGTCGGCCACCGGCTCCTACATGATGACCAGCGGGTCAACCGGTTTGCCCAAGGTGGTCGAGCAATCACTCGACGCACTCGCCGCCAATACCGCGCAGGGGATCGGCCTGATCGGCCGCGCCGCCGGGTGGGATGACGAGATGCTCGACTGGCTGCCGTGGCACCATGCTGCGGGCGCGTCGGTGCTGCGCGCGGGGCTGATGCTGGGCGGCACGCTGCACATCGACAGCGGCAAGCCGGCGCCCGGGCTGTTCGAGCGCTCGATCGACAACCTGCGCAGCAAGAGCGTCGCTTACTTCAACAACGTGCCGCTCGGCTACGCGATGCTGGTCGATGCGATGGACCGCGACCAGCAGTTGCGCGACACCTTCTTCGCGAAGATGCGGTTGATGCTCTACGGCGGCGCAGGCCTGCCGCAGCCGGTCTACGACCGCCTTCAGCAGCATGCGGTCGCCGCCACCGGGCACCGCGTCCACATGACTACCGGCTATGGCATGACCGAGACGGTGTCGGGCTGCTGCGCGATCCATTTCGAAACCGACAAGGTCGGGATCGGGCTTCCGGGCCCTGGCGTCGACATCAAGCTGGTACCCAACGGCGCGCGTTACGAAGTGCGTCTCAAGGGCCCGATGCTGATGAGCGGCTATCTGGACGAACCGGAGAAGACCGCCGCGGTGTTCGACGAGGACGGCTATTACCGGACCGGCGACATGGCGGTGTTTCATGACGAAGCGCATCCCGAACAGGGCCTCGCCTTTGCCGGGCGGATGGCCGAGGAATTCAAGCTCACCAACGGCACCTGGGTCTATGGCGGGCAGCTGCGCGAAGCGCTGCTGAAGGCGCTGTCGCCGCTGGTCACCGAGATCGTGCTGGCGGACGACAATCGCCCGTTCCTGACCCTGCTGGTGTGGCCCAAGGCCGACGCGCCGGCGGACCTGCTGGACCAGCTCGTCCAGCGCCTGCGCGACTTCAACGCCGGTCAGCAGGGTGGGTCGGCGACGATCCGGCGGGTGGCGATCATGACCAGCCCGCCGTCGGTCGATGCGCACGAGATTTCGGACAAGGGCACGATCAACCGCCGCGCGGTGCTCGATCACCGCAGCGACCTCGTCGAGCAGCTTTATGCCGACACGCCGGGGCCCGGCGTCGGGGTGGTCTGAGCCACATTCTTTACGGGGGATAGAAGATGGTTTGGTCGTTGCTAGTGGCGAATGCCGTCATTCTGGTGCTGTGTTTCGTCGTGCTGTGGGCGCTGTGCCTGAAAGGCAAGGACGTCACCCCGGTCGACAGCTTCTGGGCGTTCGGCATGGTCGTGATGGCGATCAGCAGCTACTTCCTCGCCGACGGGCTGCATGAGCGCAAATTGCTCTTACTCGGGCTGTGCGCCCTGTGGGGCATCCGGCTCGGCAGCTACATGCTGTGGCGATGGCGCGATCATGGCGGCGACCGGCGTTATGTCGCGTTGCTCGGCAAAGCCGAAGCACAGCGCGGGTGGAGCTTCGCCAAGGCGTCTGCGCTGCTGGTGTTCGCGACGCAGGCGCCCTTGCTGTTCATCGTCTGCCTGCCGGTCCAACTGGGGCAGGTCGCCACGCAGCCGCCGCTCGGCACGCTGGCATGGGTCGGCGCGGCGCTCAGCTTGTTCGGCATCGCCTTCGAGACGATCGGCGACGCGCAACTGGTGCGCTTCAAGCGCGATCCCGCCAACCAGGGCCAGGTGATGACCAGCGGCCTGTGGCGCTACACCCGCCATCCCAATTATTTCGGCGATGCCTGTGCCTGGTGGGGCATGTACCTGATCGCGGCGGAGACCGGCCCGGGCGTGTGGAGCTTCATCGGCCCGGCGCTGCTGACCTGGACACTGATAAAGTGGTCGGGCGCGCCGACGGTCGAGCGGAAGATGACCAAGACCAAGCCCGGCTATGCCGATTACGTGGCGCGGACCTCGGGCTTCGTGCCGTGGCCGCCTAAGCGTTCCGCCGCCTAGCGGCCGAACGCCCTGAGCTTCGCGCCTGCCGCGCTGTCGATATATTCGTCGAGGCGTGTGATCTTGCCGTCCTTCATCTTGACCACGACGCAGGCATCCATCTTCCACGGCGTGCCGTCGGGCAAGGTCGCGGACAGGACGTGCTGCTGGACGAAACCGTCCTTCAAAGGCTCGCGGCGCAGGACGGTGTATTGGCGGTCGGGGAGGGTGCGGATGAACCACTCCAGCACCTTCACATTGTCGTCGATCGTCTGTTCCACGCCGTCGGTGTTGTGCCAGATGACCCCGCCCGGCGCGTAGCAGGCGCGCATGCGGTCGGCGTCGCCCTGCTGGACGGCATCGACGAAGTCGGCGGCGAAGGCTTCGATTTCCTGTTCGGTCATGCGGGAGTTCCTGTGTTGAGAAGGCGGGCGCGACCCTCATTCCAGCCGCGCTCGAGTTGATCGACGATTGTCGCGACGGGCTCGATCGCCGTCACCGCGTGGAGTCCCTGTCCAGCCGACCACACGTCGCGCCAGCGCGCGCCGGTCGGGGCGGAATAATCGCGCTTAGCGGGACTATCGAGATGGTCGATGTCGTAACCGGCTTGGGCCAGCGAAGGCTTGAGCCAGGAGGCGGCCGTGCCGGTGACGGCGGGGCTGACCAGAAGATCGCTCGCGCTCGATGCGATGACCATGGCCTTGTAGCCCTCGCTGGCGCGGCTCTCTTCGGCGGCGAGAAAGCGCGTGCCCATGTAGACGAGGTCGGCGCCCGCCGCGACCGCGCCCGCCACCGCCGCGCCCTCGGCGATCCCGCCGCCGAGGCAGACGATGCCGTCGAAAAAGCTGCGCAGCACGGCGAGGAAGCTGAAGGGTGACAGGCTGCCAGTATGGCCGCCGGCGCCTGCTGCGACCGCGACCAGCCCGTCGGCGCCGGCCGCCGCCGCCTTGCGTCCGAGCGTCTCGCTGACGACGTCGGCGAGGACGATACCGCCATAGGCATGCACCGCTTCTACCACCGGGGCCGGGCTGCCGAGCGCGGTGATAACGATGGGCGGCTTATGCTTTGCGACCAGTGCGAGGTCGTCGGCGAGGCGCGGGTTGGTCGAATGAGTGACGAGGTTGGCGGCCCACAGGCCCGGTGCGTCGGCGCAGCCCGAGGCGATCTCTTCCATCCAGCGGTCGAGTTCATCGGCGGTGCGGCAGTTGGGCGTCGGAAAGGCGCCAACGATGCCATTGCGGGCGGCGGCGATCACCATCTCCGGGCCGGTGACGAGGAACATCGGCGCGGCGACGACGGGAAGGCGGAGGCGGGCGAGCAGGGGGTGGGTCATGCCAGCCGCTCCACCACCATCGCCGCGCCTACACCCTGCGCGCCGGTCGCGACGACCACTCCGATGGTCTCGTCGGCGGCCTCGAGCACGTCGAGCAGGGTGGAAAGGAGGATCGCCCCGGTCGCGCCCATCGGGTGGCCCTTGGCGAGGTGCCCGCCCGAGGCGTTGACCCGGGACTCGTCGATGCGGCCTTCGCGCAGGAAGCGGGCGATGACGACGGCGAAGGCTTCCATGAACTCGATCCGGCCGACGTCGGCGAGCGTGAGGTTGGTGGCGGCGAGCACCTTGTCCAGCGCGGCGAAGCCCGCGGTCAGGCTGTCGCGCGGATCGCCGCCGGCTTCGGCATAGCCGAGGATCTTCGCCCGCGCGCCGCTGCCGTCCCTGCCGACCAGGGCGAGCGCGGCGCCGTCGGCCATCGGCGGGGCGTGGGCGACGGTGTGGCGGTGGTCGATCGCCTGCGCCTCCAGCGGCCCGGCATAAGCGCCGGCCATCGCGGCGAAGGCAGGGGGCAGAGCGGCGAGTTTTTCGCTGGTGGTCGGGCGGACGGCTTCGTCGCGCGCAAACTCGCCGATGGCAATCCGCGACCGCTGAAACGCCGCGTTGCTTTCGGCAGCGGTGGCAAGGGTCTGGGAACGCAGGGCGGCGGCGTCCAGCGCGGCGCGATCGATACCTTCCTTCTCCGCAAGCAGGTCGGCGGCGAGGGCGACCGGAATGTAGCGTAGTCGCGGTTCGAACTCGGTCGCTTCGTAATAGCTCGCGCGGTCGGCCATGAAGGGCACGTGACTCATCATCTCGACCCCGCCGGCGAGCGCGCGGTCGAGCTGCCCCGCCTTGATGGAGGCGGCGGCCTGGCCGATCGCGCTCAGGCCCGAGGCGCAATAGTTGTTGAGCGTGTGCGTGACGGTGCTGTCGGGGAGCCGGCTGGCAAGCTTGGCGACCATGCCGAGGTGGCCGCCCTGCGCACCGACCTGGCCGACGCAGCCGAGCGTCAGGTGATCGACCCGCCGCGCCTCACTGCCGCGCTGTTCCAGCGCCTCGACGAGATGGGCGACGAGGCCGTGCGGGGTTTGGCCGGCAAGACCGCCATCGGGCCGGGCCTTTCCGCGCGGGGTGCGGACGGCGTCATGGATAAAGACGGTCATGCGGCGCTCCACGCAGCGGGCGGGCGATAGGCGAAAAAGCCGGGCGGGGCGGCGATGACGTCGGGAATGGCGCGGACTGCGACCGCGACGACCGCATCGGTCAGCGCGCGCGAGGGCGGCATGGCGGGATCGGCTTCGGTGATGTCGAGGGTCATCGTAATGGCCGGGCGGCCGGTGATTTCGATCTTCCAGTGGCCGAGCTTGTCGGGGCCGTGCAGCGACGGGTCGGCGGTCCACAGGATCGACATCAGAATTTCGGGGCCCGCTTGGGTCAGCGCCGTCCAGCGCCATTCGGTGGCAGCGACGCGGCCTTCCTCGATCTGGCCGGAGGCGATGGTCAGCGGCTTAGGCGCCAAGGTGAGTCGGTGGTCGGGACGGATCTCGCGGACGCTCGTGCCGAGCTCAGCCGCGGCGAAATGCAGCACCTCGGAGAAGAGCTGGCCGTAAAGGTCGGCGAGCGGCCCCGAGCGGATGTCGGCGGCCGCGGGATCGCTGTTGAAGCCCATCAGGCCGAACACGAAGTCGGGCGAGGTCATGGCCGAAGCGTCGACCGTCTCGAATACCGCCAAGCGCTCGAGCTCGTGACTCATCGCGGTTGCGGCCAGCGCCAGCCGCTCAACGATCAGCCCAGGGTTCACGCCGACCCCGGCGAGGGTCGCGCCACCCTTGATCGCCGCGTCGTGCAGGCGGCGGACATAGTCTTCCCCATGCGCCTGCGGAAAGTGAAAGCCCGCGACCGAGATGATGTTCTTGCCGCTCCTGAGCAGCGCGGCGACGTCGTCGACAAGCGCGTCATAGGGAAGCGTGATGCGCGGCATGTGGAGGACCAGGTCGGCATCGAGGTCGAGGATCTGCTGACGGTCGTTCGTGGCGGCGACGCCGATGGGATCGCGCCGCGCGATGGCGCCAAGATCGTTGCCGTTCTTCCGAGCGCCGTAGACGAAGCCGCCGACGAGTTGATGGCGGGGATCATCCAGGATCCGGCGGATCGATGTCCGCCCCATCGACCCCGTTGCCCATTGCACAATTCTGGCCACGTGTTTCGTCTTGCCCCGACTGTCAGTGCGTCTGGCGTAGCCAACTTGCCTGCCGGTGTCAGTATATTTATGAAAGTCGGAAGCGGTCACTTTGCGACGACTGGGCCGGCTAAGTGGAGGACCAATGTTTCTCACTCCCCCAGAGCGTATCCGAGCCTTTGAGGACAAGGGCTGGTGGACCGGAGACAATGTCGTCGCTGCCTTGCATTCGGCGGTCGGGCAGGGGGGTGACCCGATTGCGCTGGTCGATCCCCTCAATCGTGAGGCGCTGGACGGACGGGCGCCGGAGCGGCTGAGTTGGAACGAGGTCGCCGACCGTGTCGAGCGGCTTGCAGCGGCATTGCTTGCGCGAGGCTTGCGGAAGGACGAAATCGTTCTGGCGCAATTGCCCAACACGGTCGATGCGGTGCTCTTGTTTCTCGCCTGCGCGCGGCTGGGGCTGATCGTGTCGCCCGTGGTGATGCAATATCGTGTGCACGAGCTTGCGTTCATTTCGGCCCAGACGAAACCGCGTTTGTTCGTGACTGTGCCCAGCTTCGCCGGTTTCGATCATGCCGCACAGGGGCGGGAATTGGGGCTCGACGTCGCGTTGTTCGGCGATGGCTATGGCGACCTCCGCGCGGAAATGGACGAGGCCGACCCGGCGACGGTGGAGGCCTATGTCGCCGCAAATCCGACCGTCGGCGGCGAGGTGCTGACCATCTGCTGGACGTCGGGGACGGAATCGCGGCCCAAGGGCGTCCCGCGCGATCACAATCACTGGATCCTGAACGCGCATGTGGTGGCGCAGGGGACCGGGATGGTGCCTGGCGACACGTTGCTCAATCCTTTTCCATTGGTGAACATCGGGTCGATCGGCGGGCTGGTCATGCCGTGGCTGACGCTGCCCGCGCGGCTGGTGCTGCACCATCCCTTCGACCTCGGCATCTTCCTTCAGCAGATCGAGGCGGAGAAGGTCACCTACACCATCGCTCCGCCGGCCGTGCTGACTGCGTTGCTCAAGCAGCCGGCGCTGATGGAAAAGTTCGACCTCACGTCGCTGCGCGCGATCGGTTCGGGCTCTGCGCCGCTGTCGCCGTGGTTGATCGAGGGCTGGCAGGCGCTTGGCATCGAGATCTGCAACATCTTCGGGTCGAACGAAGGGGCCTCGCTTTATTCGAGCGCGGTCGACGTGCCCGATACCACCGACCGCTCGCGCTACTTTCCGCGTTTCGGGGTCGAGGGGCACGGCTGGAGCGGGCTCAACCACGAGGCGCTGCGGACCCGCTTGGTCGACCTCGACTCCGGCGAGGAAATCGACGAGCCGGGGCGGCCCGGCGAGTTGCGGCTGAAAGGCGCGACATTGTTCGGCGGCTATTGGCAGGCGCCCGAACTGACCGCCGCCGCCTTCGACCAGGACGGCTGGTTCCGCACCGGCGACCAGTTCGAGATTGCGGGGGAGGGCAGTCTCGAGCGCTTCTACCGCTTCGTCGGGCGGTCCAAGGAGATCATCGTGCGCGGCGGGGTCAACATCTCGCCGGCCGAGCTCGACGACCTGCTCGCTGGTTTGCCGGGTAGTCGCGAAGCGGCGACGGTAGGTATTCCCGACGCGGATCTCGGCGAGCGGGTCGCGGTGGGGATCGTTCCGGCAGACGGAGCCGAGCTGTCGATCGCCGACGTCAGCGCGTTCCTCAAGGAGCGCGGGGTGGCGGTGTTCAAATTGCCCGAGCGGCTGGTGACACTCGACCGCCTGCCGCGCAACGCGATGAACAAGGTGGTCCGCTCCGAGCTGCGCGAGGCGGTGCTCGCGCAGCTTTAAATGACAATCAGCCGGCGGTCTGGAGCCGGGCGATCTCGTCAGCGCGAGCCTTGCGCAGGCTTGTTCGATCGACCCAGTGGGCGTGGGTCCCGCTCGACATCTTGTGCGGCAGCGCGATGCGGCAGACCGGGCCGTCGGCGAAGCGCTTGGCGTCGATCAGGATGCACTCGCTGGTGCCGCGGTTTTCGTCGATGATGAAGCTGACGAGATAGCCGTCGTCCTCGTCCACCGCGCCGATGCGCGGGGCGAAGGGCGCTTCCGAGGCGTAGCGGCCGGGTTCGAGCTTGATTTCGATCGCTTCGCCCGTTTCGAGGTCGTGCTTGACGAAGCCTTCGAACAGGAACCAGCCGGGCTTGGCGACGGTCGAATAGGCGTAGCGGTATTTCTTGCCGGCATACTTCTGGTTGATCATGCCGAATTCGACCGTGCGATCGTCGAGCCGTTCCTCGTGGGTGGTGCCGTCGGCGAGATTGAAGCGCCAGCGGTGCAGTTTGGTGCTGAGCGCATGGCCGTCGAGATAGCTCATCAGGTGGCCGTGCGCGCCCGCGTCGGGCTGCGGCTTGGGCGTCGGGTTTTCCTGGAAGTAGCCATCGACGATCACCTCGTCGCCTTCTTCATAGGCGTTGAGGAAATGGAGGACGTAAGTCGGCGCGGCTTCGAACCAGCGGATCTGGTCGGCGCTGCCGTGGCGCGGAATGAGGGCGAAGCGGGCGGGAATGCCTTCGTGCAGGCGAACTGCGTGGAGCCCCCTGGTCTCGATCAGTTCCTGGTCCCAGAACACCGGCAGGTCGTTGAGGATCGACCAGTTCTTCGAAAAGATCATGTCGTGCGGCAGGCGCGGGCCGGGCAGCGGCACCGGCGTGTAGTGCGTGAGTTTGCCGGTCGCGTCGACCACGCCGTAATGCATGTAGGGCGCGGATTTGGAGTAATTGAAGAAGAGGAGTTCGCCGGTTTCCTCGTCGACCTTGGGATGGGCCGAGACGCCGTCCAGCGGGACCCAAGACGCGACGCCCGACTGGTCGAGCGTTTCGGGGTCGAGGATGTAGCCTTCGCCGCATTGGTAGAAGGTGGCGATCGCCTTTCCGGCGTGAACGATGACGTCGGTCGATGCGCTGTCCTTCAGCCCACCGTGGGCGCCGAAGCCCGGCCGCTTGGACACCGCATTGCCGTCCATCAGCCCGCCCCACAACGACCCGCCGGCGATTTGTTCGGCTTCGAAGCAGCGGGTGCGGATGAAGCGGTTGCGGTAGGTGGCGGTCCCGTTCGCGAAGCTGATCTGGTGGATCATGCCATCGCCGTCGAACGGATGGTGGCGGCCAAGCGGCTGGTGAAGCTGGTTCTCGGTGTTGCGGAGATAGATGCCATCGATGTCGGTCGGGATGGTGCCTTCGATCACCTCAAGATCGGTGGCGTTCACTTCCTCGTGCAGCGGGGTCCAGGCCCCGTTGAGGTAGGGGTGATTGCTCGGCTGCAGCGAGGAGACGACGGGCGGGAGCTTTTCGACTTTCATGGACGCACTTCCGGGCAAATGAGGCTGCGAGGGAATTACGGTAGTCCGTTCGATTGCGCAAGTTTATCGACAAGCTCCTTGACGCAACCTGTATCGCGCGACAGTCTGACTTTCATAACAATATTTAGGAGGCTGTATGCAGACGTTGGCGAGGAATTCCCTCCTGTTGCTGGCGGCATGTTGCCTGCCCCAGGCGGCCGCTGCCGCCCCCACAGCAAAACCAGCCAAGGAGAGTCGCATGAGCCAGGATCCCGTCCAAGTCGTGATGCAGATGATCAAGGCGTGGGACGACCGCGACGGTGACAAGATCGCCGACCTGTTCACCGAGGACGGCGTACTCCATTCGATGATGATCGACCCGATCAAGGGTCGCGAGAACATCCGCCCGCGGATGAAATTCCTGGTCGACAATGCAAGCTACATGAAGATCGAACCGCGCAACATTGCGGTCAAGGGCAACACGGTCTTCCTCGAACGGACCGACAATTTCACCTTCAAGGGTCACAGCGGCAAGGTGCCGGTGGTCGGCGTGCTCGAAATTCGCGACGGCAAGGTCGCCGAGTGGCGCGAATATTACGACCGCAAGGAATTGCTGGAGGCGATGGGGGTCGGCGAGGACTTCTAGGGCGGAAGGCCAGCCATGCTCAGCCCCGAACCGCCAGCCGCCACCGCCCAGCGCAATTCGCTTGGCGCCTGGTTGCTGCTCGCCGCCCTGTTCGTCGCCTATATTGTCAGCTTCGTCGACCGGATGATCATCGGCCTGCTGGTCGATAGCATCAAGGCCGACCTCGGGATCAGTGATACGCAGGTCAGCCTGCTGCAGGGTCTGGCCTTCGCGTTGTTCTTCACGCTGGCGGCCATTCCGCTCGGCCGGCTGATCGACCGGGTCCACCGCCCGCGCGCGGTATCGGCGGGGATCGCGCTGTGGAGCGCGATGACGGTGGCATGCGGCTTTGCGACCAGCTTCGCCGGCTTGTTCGTCGCGCGGATGGGCGTCGGGGTCGGCGAGGCGGTGCTGTCGCCGGCCGCCTATTCGATGATCTCCGACAGTTTCGATCGCCGCCGCCTCGGCCTTGCCATGGGCGTGTTCGGTCTGGGGTCGGCGATCGGGGCGGGGCTGGCGTTCATGATCGGCGGGGCGGTGGTGTCACTGGTGGCGGGCGCCGACAGCGTTTCGATGCCGCTGATCGGCGAGGTGCGGCCGTGGCAATTCGCCTTTATCGTCGCGGGGCTTCCGGGCTTTCTCATCAGCCTGCTGTTCCTGCTGATCCGTGATCCCAGTCATGCCATGGGCGCCCGCGCGCCGGCGTCGAGCGTGCGTGAGGTGCGCGAGCATCTTCGCCGCAATGCCGGGTTCTTCTGGTCAGTGTTTCTTGGCGTGGCGGCGGTCAACCTGTCGGTGCTCGGCACCGTCAACTGGCTGCCCGCGATGCTGGTGCGCGGGGGTCGGCTGGCGCTGGCCAATGCGGGCTTCCTGTCGGGCGCGATGCTGATCGCGGGCGGGCTGATCGGCATGATCGGCTTCGGCGCGCTGATGGACCGGCTGAGCGGCGGCACGCCGGCCTCGCGGATGCGCTTCTGCGGCTGGTCGGTGTCGATCGCAGTGCTCGCTGCCGCGGCCTTTCCTTTGGTCGAATCCCTGTGGCTGATGGCGGCGCTGTTCATCGCCTTCTTCTCGGCCGCGGCCGGGGTGGTAAGCGCCGCGCCCTCGGTGCTCCAGCAACTCTCGCCCAGCGGGATGCGCGCCACCGTCGCCGCACTCTACGTCTTTATCATCAATCTCGTCGGAATCGGCTTCGGGCCCAGCGTCACGGCAGCACTGGGCGACGCCTTGTTCCCGGGCGGCGATGGCATCCGCTATGCGATGGCGATCGTCGCGCCCGCCGGATATGCGATTGGCGCCGCACTCTTTTTCGTCGCCGCGCGGCACGCCGCCCGCTCGACCCCGGAGATGTGAGGCGGCTATAGACCGAGCGCAATGAACGCCCCGACCCTGATCCGAACCTGTTCCGTTTGGCGCGCCCTCGAAGTCGTCGGCGATACGCCGATTCTGCTGATCCTCGAAGCGAGCTGGCTCGGCGCGCGCAAATATGACGAACTGCGCAGCCGCACCGGCCTGTTGAACGCGCTGCTGTCGGACCGGCTGAAGCGGCTGGTCGCAGCGGGGCTGATGGAGCGGCAACTCTATTGCGAGCGGCCGCCGCGCTACGCTTATGTGATGACCCCGAAGGGGCGCGACGTTTACTGGACCTCGCTGATGATGCTCCGCTGGGAGCAGAAATGCGGCGAGACGCGCAACAAGATCAGTGTCGTGCTGACCCACAAGACCTGCGGCCAGCAGTTCGCGCCCGAGCCCGCCTGCGGCAGTTGCGGCGAGACGATCGACGCGACCGAGGTCGAATGGAAGGAAGGGCCGGGCGTCGGCCTGATGGCGCCGCTTTACAGCCGCCGCCGCCAGCAGCGCGGGTCGAGTGCGGGCGCGACCTCGCTGCTCGACCAGGCGGCGCAGCTGATGGGCGACCGCTGGGCGAGTCTGATCATGCGCTCGATCTTCACCGGGATCACCCGGTTCGAGGATATCCGCCTGGACACCGCCATGGCGACCAACATCCTGACCGAGCGATTGCAATGGCTGCAGTCGGTCGGGGTGATCCGCCAGCGGCCCGATCCGTCGTCGCCCGGGCGCAACGAATATCGAGTCACCCGCAAGGGCGTCGAATATTTCCCGGTGCTGCTGATGCTGCTGCGCTGGGGCGACCAATATTATGTCTCGCCCGAAGGCCCTCCGCTGCTGCTGACGCATAAAGTCTGCGGCAATCCGCTCGATCCCAAGGTGGTCTGTTCGGAATGCCGCAAGCCGCTGAAACCGGACGAGGTCGATTACAAGGTGATCGAGCAGGCGCCGGACGTCAGATAATACTTTCATTATCATACTGACGTGGTAGCCATGGGGCATGGCTGAAGATCAGGGCGGCCGCGTCGCCGTCGTCACCGGAGCGGGAAATGGCCTCGGCGCCGCCTTTGCGAAGGCACTAGGCGGCAGTCACCGGGTCGTCGTGAATAATCGGGTGCATGCCGATCGGCCGCACAGCGCGGTGGCGGTGGTCGAGCGAATCGAGGCGGCGGGCGGGAGTGCTATTGTCGAGGGCAGCGCGGTCGACCGGGAGGGTGCGCCGGAAGCGATCGTCGCGGCCGCGCTGGAGGCTTTCGGCAGGCTCGACACCTTGGTCCTCAACGCCGGCGTCAGCGGGCCGGCGACGAAGGTAGGCGAGGGCGACACCGGCCTTGCCGAAGTCATGCGGATCAATTTCTTCGCCAATGTCGCGCTGGTCGAGGCGGCTCTCCCGGCGCTTCGCGACAGCCCGGCCGGGCGAATCGTTTTCGTGTCCTCGACCGGAGGGCTGCACGGGGTGCGCGGGCGCGCGGCCTATTCGGCATCCAAGGGGGCCTTGAATGCTTGGGCGCTGAGCCTCGCCGACGAGCTTCGCCGCACTGCGATCCGTGTCAACGTGATCGCGCCTTATGCGGCGACCAACATGACGGCGCGGCCGGACCGTGTGCCTGACAAGCGGCTGTCACCGAAGGGTGCAGCCGACGCACTGGTTGCCTTGTGCAGTCCCAAGTGGAACCGGACCGGCGACATCTGGGTGGCGGGCGCCGGCCATGTCCGGCCTGCGCGCGCGCTCGAAGGTCCGGTCGCGCGGGTCGCGACGCTGCCCGAACAGGCCGACACTTTGGCCGGGTTCGAACGAGGCACGGGTTTTGCCGGCGGGGAGGCGGCGTTTGCCGATTTCTACGCGCGCGTGACGCAAATGGAGGAGCAAAAGGCATGAAGATCGAAGGGTGCGTCGCGCTGGTGACAGGCGGCAATCGCGGTATCGGCAGGGGATTCGTCCAGGAATTGCTCGAAGCCGGCGCAGCGAAGGTCTATGTCGCCGCGCGGCAGCTGGCCGATGCCGAGGAAGCGGCCAAGGCCGATCCGCGACTGGTGCCAATCCAGCTCGACGTCACCAAGCCGGAGGAGATCGCAAGCGCGGCGCAGACCGCGACCGACCTCACCTTGCTGATCAACAATGCCGGCGCGTTCAACAACGTCACCCTGCTCAACGCCGAAGACGATCGCGCGATGCGGCAGGAGATCGAGACCAATTACCTCGGCCCCGTCGCGATGATCCGCGCCTTTGCGCCCATCATGGAAAAGAACGGCGGCGGCGCGGTGGTGAATGTGCTGTCGGCGGGCGGGATCGTCGCGGTGCCCAACATGGGCGGCTACAGCCCGTCCAAGTTCGCGATGCGCGCGGCGAGCGACTGTCTGCGTGCCGAGCTCGCGCCGATGAACATTACCGTCCACGCGCTGATCGTCGGCTCGGTCGACACCCGCATGGCGAGCCACGTCACCTGGCAGGAGAAATCTTCGCCGCGCGCGATCGGCAAGGCCGGCCTCACCGCCGTCACGCACAATATCGACGAGCATGACACCGACCCTCATGCGGTGTCGGTCCGCGCGTTCCTGGCCCGCGATCCGCATACGCTCAAGACATCGATGGCCGCCTCGATCGGCCGCGGGAGGAAGTGATGGCGCATATCAACACCGTCGAGACCATGCTGGCGCGGCAGGACATTCACGACGTGATGATGCGCTATGCGCGCGGCATCGACCGCGGCGACGAGGAGCTGCTGCTGAGCTGCTATTGGGACGATGCGATCGAGGTGCACGGACCCGCGTATGAAGGTCCGGCCGTGCCCTATCTCAAAGGCGCGGCGCAGCGGATGAAAGCCAATGGCACGACGATGCAGCATTTCGTCGGCAACGTGCACATCGACTTTGCCGGCGACGACACCGCCTGGGTCGAAAGCTACATCCTGACCTTTGCCCGCTTTCCCAAGGATGGCGAACCGTGCGACACGCTGACCGGCGCGCGCAGCTTCGACAAGTTCGAGCGGCGGAACGGCGAATGGCGGATCGCGCACCGCCGCGCGATCTTCGACTGGAACCGCGACCAGCCCTCGTCCGAAGGCTGGTGCATGGGGCTGTTCGATACGGCGCACAAAAACATGACCATGGGGGCCAAGGCGCCCGATGATCTCAGCTACACGCGCGACTGACGCGCCCGCTCCTGCGGCCAAAAGAAAAGGGCTCCGGTCGGTGTGACCGGAGCCCTTTTTGCCTGAGTTGACGAAGGCTCAGAATTTGACGGCGATCTCCGCTCCGTAGGTGCGCGGAGCACCCAGGCGCGAAGCTTCGTCGCCGAAGAAGGCAATGGCGTTCACGCGGTAGAGCTTGTCCGTCAGATTGCGGCCCCAGACCGAGAAGGTGAGGTCGGGATTGGGGCTGACCGATACGCGCGCGTCGAGCAGGCCGTAGCCGGGCTCGTTGGCGCTGCCTTCGGGGTTCCAGCTCAATTTGCCCTGGCGGTTGTAATTGATGTTGGCCGTGAAGCCGTTCTGCCAAGTGCCGAGGTCGGTCGTGTAATTGGCGCCGACGTTGAACTGGTAACGCGGGGTACGCTGCAGGAACTTGCCGTCGTTCACGTTGCCGACCGAGTCGGTAAACTTGATGTATTTGGTGTCGAGCAAGGTCAGGCCGCCGTTGAGGCTCAGCCCACGGAACAGGGCAACGGTGGCTTCCGCTTCGATCCCCTTGATCTTCGCGTCAGCGGCATTGTCGGTGATGTTGCACAGGCAGACCTGCGAGGTCTGGGTGACCTGCAGATTCTTGTAGCGCATCGAGAAGGCGGCGATGTTCAGCCGCGCGCGGCGATTGAACAGGTCGAGCTTGGCGCCGACTTCGTAGCTTTCGACCTTTTCGGGATCGTAGCTGGTGCGCGCCGCGACATCGTTGGCGGGATCGTCCTCGAAGCCGCCGCCTTTGTAGCCGGTCGAGAAGGTTGCGTAGAGCAGGACGTTGCGGTTTGCCTTGAATTCGACCGTGGCTTGCGGGGTCAGCTGGCTCCACGTGTCCGAATAGTCGGTCGTGTAACCGCCGCCCTCGCGATAGGTGGACGACAAAGGCGAAGCGGGAATGATGTCGTTCGGGTTGAACTTGTCACCCGTTTCGACCGCCAGGCCCGTGACCCGGCCGCTCTTCTTGTCGTGCGAATAGCGAAGCCCGCCGACGACGCGGAGCTGCGGGCTGAAGCGATAGCCGAGCTGGCCGAACACCGCATAGGATTCGTTGCGGCCGCGGTTGTCCCACGCGGATTCGCCGTTGAGCGTCGGGAGCGGTGGGGTCAGGATTTCGAAGCTGATGGTATCGTTCTTACGGATCCGGTCGCGTTGAGCGTAGACGCCGGCGATCCAGTCGAAGCCTCGATCGGTGACCTTGGGCGAGACCAGGCGGATTTCCTGGCTCAACTGCTTGATCCGCTCCAGCTCCCGAACCGGGGAACGGAACAGCAGGGGAATGGAAATGCCGTAGGCATTGCTCGGTCCGATGCCGGTCTGGTCGTAGCGGTTGAAGCCGTTGCCCTGGCGATAGCCGGTGATCGAGGTCAGCGTGGCAAAGCCCTCGAACTCCTGTTGCAGGTTGAGCGTCAGGCCCCACGCCTTGCGGCTCAAGGCTTGCGGGCTGGGATAGGCATCGCCTTTGTAGGTGTTCCAGTCGGGCAGGCTTTCGCGGACCGACAGGCCGCCGCGAATGGCGGCGACGCGGGCGCGGGCCGTGCTCCACGGGCCGGCGCCCGGGGCGGGACCGTCGACCACCACCGAGTGGAAGCCATTTGCCTTGTCGCGGGTGTAGTCGGCGATCAGGCGCGCCGCGAAGGTGCTGCCGGCGGGGCGATATTCGACCTGGCCGCGCATCTGAATGCTGTCGACATTGTCGAGATCGACGTCGTGCGCGATGTCCTGATTGAAGCCGTCGCGCTGGCGCACCTGAAAGGCGAAACGGCCGTTGAGGCCCTCGCTGAGTGGGCCGGTCAGGTGGCCCTTGACCAGCTTCTCATTGTAGTTGCCGTAGCCGGCGGTCATGCTTCCGCCGAAGACCGACTTGGGCGCCGCGCTGTAGATGCTGACCGCGCCGCCGACCACGTTGCGGCCGAGCAGCACGCCCTGCGGCCCACGGATCACCTCGACACGATCGATGTCGTAAAGGTCGAAATTGAAGAGGCCCGAGCGACCGACATAGACGTCGTCGACGAAGATTCCGATCGACTGGTCGGCGGTCGGCGAATCGAGGCGCGTGTTGGTGATCCCGCGGACGTTGAACTCCTGGTCGAGCGGCGACAGCGCGGTGAACGACAGGGATGTCGCCTGGCCGGCCAGATCCTCGAAGCTCAGCACCCGGCTTTCTTCAAGGTCGGCACCGCCAAAGGCGCTGATCGCGGCCGACGTGTCCTGAAGCCGCGTGCTGCGACGCTGGGCAGTGACGATGATGTCGGAAACCTGCGGCCCGGTCGGTTCTTCCGCGGCCACCGGCGCTGGTGGTGCGGCGGTTTGCGTTTCTTCGACCGGATCGCCCGCAGGCTGTGCGGCAGTGCCGGCGGTTTGTGCCGCGGCAGGTTGGCTGAGCGCGACGGCCAATGCCATCAGCGAGGTTGCATAAACGGTTCGCATGGTCTCCCCTCCAGTATCGCGCCAGGTGCAACAGCAGACTGTTCGACGCTGTCAGCATCGTCCAGTCAGTTCGATAATGCAAGAGCGTTCGGATTGGGTCGTCAGGGCCGATCGGCGGCGGTCAGGCGAATTCGCTTGAGCGTCCCCGAAAACGCGAAGATCGGCTCAGCCCCGCTGTGCAAGATCCCGCGCACGAAGATCAGGTGTCGGGTGCTGCGAAGGACTTCGCCGGTGCATTCGATCAGCGCCCCCGCCCCGACCGACGCGATGAATTCGCTATTGAAGGTCGCGGTCACGGCCGGCCCGCCGGAGAGGGCATCGAGCGCGAGTGCGAATAGGCAATAGTCGGCAAAGGTCATCAGCGCGCCGCCGTGGACGAAATGGCCGCCGTTCAAATGCTTGTACTCGACCCGCATCGCGCAGCGGATGGAGCCATCGTTCTCGCGGCGGTAGAAGAACGGACCGGCATGTTCTTCGAACGGATCGGCGGTGAACTGCGTCCAGCCCGCCCATTCCCCGTCGCTGACAAAGCGGCTGGGCCACGGCGCGGGTTCCGGCAAATCATCCATAATCGAACCCCATGCTGTGGCGAAGCGTGAGCGATGACGTGCCAAAGCGCCGAGCATAAGACCAGCTTCTTGCCGAGCGACAAGGGAAACAAGGATGCACTGGAAAATGGCGCACCCGACAGGATTCGAACCTGTGGCCTCTGCCTTCGGAGGGCAGCGCTCTATCCAGCTGAGCTACGGGTGCGTGCGGAGCGGCCCTAGCGGGACGGGGCGACGCCTTCAAGCCATCTCAACAGCGGGGCGTGGAGGGAGGTGGCGGCATCGCGGCCGACGATCATGCCGACATGGCCCGAAGGCGAGGACAGCCGCTCGCCGGTGGGAGCAGTCGCCGCGGGAACGATCCGATCGCCGGTGGCGGTGACATGGAGCATCGGGCAGGCGGGCAGGGGGGCGATCATGCCCGCGTTGCCGAACAGGTCTTCCACCAGTTGGCGCGCTGCCGGCAGGGGAAGGGGCTCGCCGCTATTGGCCCAATCTTCCAGAGCGACGAAACGCTGCGCCTGGCTCGACCCGAGGTCGGCGGTGGCGAAGTGGGCGAATTTGGCAACGATCCGCGCCGGGTCGATCTGCCAGAAGGCGGCCTGAAGCACTTCCATCGGCAGAAAGCCGAGGCGGCCCGCCGCCGTCTCGCTTGCCCGCCAAAGGGCCAGCAGCGCTTTCCTGGCGCTTCCTTCGTAGGCGCCGAAATCATAAGGCGAGGCAAGGGTCGCGACCACCCGCACGGCCGAGGTTCGCGCTGCCGCCGCAAGTGCGAGCGTACCGCCCAGACAATAGCCCGCCAGAATCGCGGGACCGGCGGCTTCGACCAACGGTACGAGCCGCTCATCGACATGGCCGTCGAGGCTGAGCTCCTGGCGCGCCGCGGCCAGTCCCCAATCGAGCAGCAGGACCCGGTGCCGCGCCGCGAGCGCATCGGCGAGCGAGCAATCGGGGTCGAGATCAAGGATGGTCGGCGGATTGATCAGCGAAGGGACCAGGATCACCGTCGGCCCGGACCCTCCGCAATCGCGCAGGGTGACGCCGGCCACTTCCTGCACGACCGGTCGCTCGCGCCGTGATGGCGGGGGCGGCGCGAACTGGTAGCGGCGCAGTCCGTCGAGCGCCGCGCGGCCCAATGCCGGGTCATCGATGGCCGCGTCGCGCAGCAATTCGAGGAATAACGGCAAAGGCCGTGGCCCGCGCATTTGTTGCGGCGCAGTATGCGGCGGTGCTAGGTCGTGGGCCACGTCGCCGCAAGGACTGCCCATGAATGCTTCGCCCCACAAGGTCACGATCAAGAAATACGCCAACCGGCGACTCTACGACACCGAAAGCTCGACCTATGTCACGCTGGATCGCCTGGCGCAGATGATCCGCGAGGGGCGCGATTTTGTCGTGGTCGATGCCAAGACCGGGGAGGACATTACCCATCAGGCGCTGACCCAGATCATCGTCGAGGAAGAAGCCCGCGGCGGGGCGACCATGCTTCCGGCGAGCTTCCTGCGCCAGCTGATCGCGCTGTACGGCAACTCGATGCAGACGATGGTGCCGGGATATCTCGACGCCGCGATGCAGAGCTTTTCCAAGAACCAGGCCGCCTTCAAGGACGCATTCGGAACCAACCTGTTTGCCGACATGGCGAAGCGGCAGATGGCCTTGTTCGAGAAAGGCGCGAAGGCGTTCACCGGTGCAGCGGCGGCGCCCGCGCGGGCGGCGGAGCCGGCTCAGCCCAAGGACGACGTCGCGGCGCTCAAGGCCGAGCTCGACGCGCTTCGGGCCAAGGTCGACAAGCTGGGGAGCTGAACCGGGTGAGCCTTTTTGCATTGACGCTTGCCGCGCTGCAGACCGCCGCCGCGCCCGCGCTTCAACCGCCGCCGGCCGACTGGCGGACCCGCGCGACCACCGCCGGGGTATGGAGCTGGCGCAACGCTTCCGACGCCAGCGAAGCGATGTTTTCCGATTCGCGCGGGGTGCAGCTGGTGATCCGATGCACCCGCGCGACTCGGCGAATCACCTTTTCACGCACCGGTGCGGCGCCCACGCAACGGATTCGCATCGCGACGACCAGCAGCGAGCGTCAGCTTCCGCCCGGCAACATGCTGCTGGCAAGCGATCCCTTGCTCGACGCAATCGCCTTCAGCCGCGGGCGGTTGTGGGTGGATGCGACCGGCGTCATGCCGCTGGTCCTGCGTTCGGCCCCGGAGCCGGCACGAGCGGTCGAGGATTGCCGAAGCTGACGATCATTTCAAGGCTTGAACGATCCATACTTTCGCGCATTCTGCGGGTGCCAACAACACAGCGAAAGGAGGTGATCCGATGTCTCATGGTTCAGCAAGGGGCACGGTGAAGTTCGTTCGGGAGATGCAGGCCTAATCAGCCTGCCCGATGGTCTCCCGGGCTGGAGCTCTCCGGCCGCTGACCATGTCGAAGGGGCCGTTGTCTTACGGGACGACGGTCCCTTTTACGCGTCTGGAACGGCGTATTCGCGGGAACCGTTGCGGCGCTGCATCGTCTTGTCGGCAACGCATCCAACGGGGAGATTATCTCGTGGCCAGGTCCAAGACCTCGAAATCGAACAATCAGGGCGGCAGCAGCAGCTTCACCAGTCAGGAAGACAAGCTCGGCGCGGCCGGCGGCGGAGCCGGTTCCAGCGATAGCGGCAACGACGCCAAGGATGGCCACGACGGCAATCTCAACGAAACGCTCGACAAGCTCGCCAAGGCGGCGATGAGCAAGGAAATGCTTGCCGCGGGCCTCGCCGCCGCGGCTGCCGCGATCAGCGCGAGCCCTACGGTCCGCCGCAAGATCCGCGACGCCGGGCTGGACGCGGCCGATAGCGCGACCAATGCGGCTACCTCGATGGCGAACAGCGTCGGAAAGCTTGGCTCGCTGATCGCCGAAGCCGTCGCCGACGCCGCGCAAAAGGTGCTGGGCGGTTCGGACTCGTCGTCATCTTCGTCGGGCAGCAGCCGCAGGTCGTCGGCCAAATCCGGTGCAAGCACTGCCAAACGCAGCGCCAGCCAGCGCGCCTCGGCGGCCAAGGAAAAGGCGACCGGCACGGGCCGCTCCACTTCGTCGCGCAGCAGTAGCGGCGCTTCGACCAGCACCCGCAAGAAGGCCGAAGGTGCCGCTGGTGCCGCCAAGAGCGCTGCGACCGCGCCCAAGCGCGCTGCCGCCAGCCGCAGCGGCACCGCTGCACGCACGCGTTCGACCACCGCGCGGAGCACGGGTACGGCCCGGCGCGGTTCGACCCGCAAGCCCACGGGTGGCGGCTCGAATGGCGGGGGCGAGGGCGGCAGCGACAGCTAAGCTTCCCGCAGCAAGCGACAAAAAGGGCCTTCGTCCGCTGGACGGGGGCTCTTTCTCTTTGACGCGTCCTCTGCCACAGGCCGTGATCATGAAGCCGCTTGCCGTTGTCATTCTCGCTGCCGGGCAGGGCACCCGGATGCGCTCGGACCTGCACAAGGTCCTTCACACGCTCGCCGGCAAGCCAATGCTGATGCACCTTCTCGATACCGTCGATACGCTTGATGCCGAGCGGCGGGTGGTGGTGGTCGGCAAGGGCCGCGAGCAGCTTGAAAGCGCGCTCGAAGGACACGGACTGACGCTGGCGGTACAGGCCGAGCAGAAGGGTACCGGCCATGCGGTCGCACAGGCCGCCGATGCGCTGGCCGGCTTCGAAGGCACCGTGCTGGTGCTGTACGGCGATACGCCGTGCGTCGATGTCGAGACGCTGCAGCGCATGCGTTCGCGGCTCGAGGCCGAGGACGCGCCGGGGGTGGTTGTGCTCGCTTCCTCGCCCGCCGATCCCGCGGCTTATGGTCGGGTCATTCTCGGCGACGGCGATACGATCGCCAAGATGGTCGAATATAAGGATGCGACCGAAGAGGAGCGCGCGGTTCGGCTTTGCAACAGCGGGATGATGGCGGTTGCCGCGACCAACCTGTTCCGCTGGCTGTCGCAAGTCGGCAACGATAATGCCGCCGGCGAATATTATCTCCCCGATATCGTGATGATCGCCAATGCTGAAGGGCGTCACAGTGTCGCGGTCGAATGCGATGCGTGGCAGACCGCGGGGATCAACAGCCGCACCGAACTCGCGCAGGTCGAGCGCGAGTGGCAGGGGCGCCGCCGAACTCAGGCGATGGTGGAGGGGGCGACGTTGCTCGATCCCGACACCGTCTGGTTCAGCGCCGACACCAGGCTCGGGCGCGACGTGCTGATCGAACCGAGCGTGTTCTTCGGTCCGGGCGTGACCGTCGCCGATGGCGCGATCATCCGCGCCTTTTCGCATCTCGAAGGCGCGCTGGTCGGGCCCGGCGCCGAGGTTGGTCCCTACGCTCGCCTGCGCCCCGGCGCGGAGCTCGGCGAAAAGTCCAAGGTCGGCAATTTCGTCGAGATCAAGAAGGCGCGGCTGGGCGCGAAGGCCAAGGCCAATCACCTGAGCTATATCGGCGATGCCGAAGTCGGCGCGGGCGCCAACATCGGGGCCGGCACCATCACCTGCAACTACGATGGCTTTTTCAAGTATCCGACGCGGATCGGCGAAGGCGCCTTTATCGGTTCCAACTCTTCGCTGGTCGCGCCGGTGACCGTCGGAGCGCGCGCGATCGTCGGGGCAGGCTCGGTCGTCACCCGCGATGTGGACGGCGATGCGCTCGGCGTCACCCGTGCCGAACAGAAGCAACTCACCGGTTGGGCGGCGCGCTTTCGCGAACGCCAGTCGGCCAAGAAGGGCAAGTAAGCGTCATGTGCGGAATTGTCGCCATTGTCGGTCAGGAACCGGTTGCCCAGCGGTTGTTCGAGGGCCTCCGTCGCCTCGAATATCGCGGCTATGACAGCGCGGGCATCTGCACGTTGGTCGAAGGCGGCTTCGACCGCCGGCGGGCCGAGGGCAAGCTCGACAATCTGGGTGCGCGGCTGGCGGACAGTCCGCTTCCCGGCATCACGGGCATCGCGCACACCCGCTGGGCGACGCACGGGCGCCCGACCGAGGCCAATGCCCACCCGCACATCGCCGGGCCGGTGGCGCTGGTTCACAATGGCATCATTGAGAACTTCAAGCCGCTCCGCGCCGAACTGGTCGCCGGAGGCCGCACGCTGCTGAGCGAAACCGACAGCGAGGTGGTCGCTCATCTCGTTGCGCGCGAGGTCGAGGCTGGTCGCAGTCCCGAAGAAGCGGTCTCCGTCGTCCTGCCGCGACTGCACGGCGCTTTCGCCATGGCCTTTCTATTCCGTGACCACGACGGTCTCGTGATCGGCGCCCGGATGGGCGCGCCGCTGACCGTCGGCTATGGCGAGGGCGAGAATTATCTCGGGTCCGACGCCATCGCGCTGGCGCCGTGGACCCGCCGCATCGCCTATCTCGAAGAAGGCGACTGGGTCGTCGTCCGCAACGAGGAGGTCCGCATCTTCGATCGCGACAATCAGGCTGTCGAACGCCAGATCGTGACCAGCGAAGCCAATGCCGAGACCATCTCCAAGGGCAATCACGCGCACTTCATGCGCAAGGAGATTTTCGAGCAGCCGCTGGTCGTCGCGCAGACCCTGCAAAGCTATGTCCGTGCGTTCGACGGCGAAGTCGCCATCCCCACCGCCGACTTCGACCTGAGCCAGGTCGACCGGGTAACGATGGTCGCCTGCGGCACCAGCTATTACGCCGGGATGGTCGGCAAATACTGGATCGAGCGCTTCGCCCGCGTACCGGTCGACATCGATGTCGCAAGCGAGTTTCGCTACCGCGACCCGGTGCTCGAAAAGGGCGGCCTTGCCCTCTTCATCAGCCAATCGGGCGAAACCGCCGATACGCTCGCCGCGCTTCGCCATGCGCGGGCTGAAGGGCAGAAGATCGCGGTGGTCGTGAACGTGCCGACCAGTTCGATGGCGCGCGAAGCGGATCTGCTCCTGCCGACCCGCGCCGGCCCCGAGATCGGCGTCGCCTCGACCAAGGCCTTCACCTGCCAGCTTGCCGTGCTCGCCGCGCTGGCGGTCAATCTCGCCCGCGCTCGCGGCCGGATCACGGCGGACGAGGAGCGCGAAATCGTCTCTCATCTCACCGAAGCGCCCGAGGCCATGGCGCGCGCGATCGAGCATGATGACGACATCAAGGCAATGGCGCCGCTGATCGCGCCGGCCCGCGACGTGCTCTATCTCGGCCGTGGCCCTGATTACCCGATGGCACTCGAAGGCGCGCTGAAACTGAAGGAAATCAGCTATATTCACGCGGAAGGCTATGCCGCGGGCGAGATGAAGCATGGGCCGATAGCGCTGATCGACGATGCCGTTCCGGTGATCGTGCTGGCTCCGTCGGGACCCCTCTTCGACAAGACCGTCAGCAACATGCAGGAAGTGAGCGCCCGGGGCGGCAAGATCATCCTGATCAGCGATGCCGAGGGCATTGCTGCGGCGGGCGAGGGCTGTGTGGCGACGATCGAAATGCCGTCGGTTCACGAACTGATCGCGCCGCTCGTCTATGCCGTGCCGGTGCAATTGCTCGCCTATCATGTGGCGGTGTGGAAGGGCACCGACGTCGACCAGCCCCGCAATCTCGCCAAGAGCGTGACAGTGGAATGATCGCCTAAGCGTCGAGCCAAGTGCGATAGGGGATCCAGTGGTCGCTATAGGTACCGAACGTCAGCCAGGTGAATAGCACCGCGGCGCTGTAGGCGGCGACCAGGAACGTTCCCAAACCGCGCTGCAGCAGCGTGCCCGGAATGCGCGCCAGGACGACGACCTGGATCGGCAGCAGGTAAAGCGCCACCCGGTCGACCGCTGTCGATGAAGGCGAGACGACGAGGGCGACCGTGCTGGCGATCGCTACCAACGAGAAGTTGCGCCAAAGCTTCTCCTCGCTTTCGCTGAACCCGAAGCGCTTGCGATAAATGAGGAAGATGATCCCCGGCAGCAGCGACATGGAAATGCGGATCGCCGCGCCCGACGAGCTGTAGCGGGCGCCGATGTAATTCTTGACCAATGCCTCGACGCTGTCCTGCAGCAACAATGTGTAAAGCCCGACGCCGGCGGTGGCGAGCAGGGCGATATCGACGATCCTGCGGCGGTTTCCAAGAAAGGCGACCATCGGCAGACACACCACCACGCTTTTGTGGAAAAGCGCGGCCATCCCGACCCAGAAGATGAAGCGCGGCAGGCTGTCGGTGCGCAGCAGGGTGGCGAGCCCCAGCATCAGAAACCCCAGCGCCGCGGCTTGCCGAGTATAGCCCATCGCGACAACGACGATCAGATACGGAACCGCCAACAGCAGCGAGAGCCATGGATTGGGCTCTCTGCGGACCAGCGCAGCAAGACCTCAGACGGTGATCGCCCCGCAGACGAGGTTGACCAGCCACACGTCCGCCCCGACCTGCTGGCCCAGCCAGTTCAGGAATTCGTAGCCGGGGTCGCCTCGCAGCAAGGTCTGGTCCAGCGTCCGGAAACCGGCGCGCTTGAACATGAATTCATAGGTTTCCCAGTCGCCGCCGACGTCGTAGCGAAGCCCGATCATCAGCGTCATGCCGATAAGGCCGATCACCGCGATGATCGACAAGCCGGGGCCATCCGTGGCGGAAAGCGCCCCTGGATATTGGTGACGGTCTTGGGGCGTTTGCCATTCCGGCGCACTGTGACGCTGCGACAACATCACGCCGAGAAAGAAGAACGCCCAAAGAGACCAGTAGGGGATCACGGGCGGCCACCGCTTTGCGAGACCTGCCGCCGGACTTTACGCTCGCTTTGGCAAAAGTCTCTGCTATCGGACGGTCGAAGCCTCATGGGGCGCGGCGTAGCGAAGCGGGGAGAAGCAGTGAAGGGGATTATTCTGGCCGGTGGGAGCGGGACCCGCCTCTATCCGGCGACTTTGGCCGCGTCGAAGCAGATGCTTCCGGTCTACGACAAGCCGATGGTATATTATCCGCTCGGCATGCTGATGCTGGCGGGGATCCGCGACATCCTGCTGATCTCGACGCCTCACGATCTGCCGCTCTTCCAGCGACTGCTCGGCGACGGAAGCGAATTCGGCATTCGTTTGAGCTATGCCGTGCAGCCCGAGCCCAATGGTCTTGCCGAAGCCTTTATCATCGGGCGCGAATTCATCGGCGACGACAAGGTCGCGCTCGTGCTGGGTGACAACATCTTCTACGGCGCCGGTCTTGGTGATCTCGCCCGCGAGGCCGCGGCGCGCGAGACGGGTGCGACGGTGTTCGCTTATTCGGTCGACGATCCCGAGCGCTATGGTGTCGCCACCTTCGATTCCGATGGCCGGGTCACCGATATCGAGGAAAAGCCCGCCAATCCGAAATCGCATTTCGCGGTGACCGGCCTGTACTTCTACGACAATCGCGTGGTCGACATCGCCGCCAATCTCGCGCCCAGCCCGCGCGGCGAGCTCGAGATCACCGACGTCAATCGCGCTTATCTCGCGGACGGTGATCTGTACGTCACCCGGCTCGGCCGGGGCTATGCCTGGCTCGACACCGGCACGCACGAAAGCCTCCTTGATGCGAGCAGCTTTGTCCGGACCATCGAGCATCGCCAAGGGGTGAAGGTGATGTGCCCCGAGGAAATCGCGCTCGAGCAGGGCTGGCTCGACGGCGCCGCCGTGTTGAAACGTGCTGAACAACTCGGCAAGACGCCGTACGCCACCTACCTTCGCCGCCGGGTGCAGGAGCTCGCCGATGCTTGAGGTGAGGGAAACCGGGTTGCCGGGCGTCCTTGAACTGCTGCCGCGAAAGATCGGCGATGATCGCGGATTTTTCTCCGAAGTGTGGAGCGAGCGCAGCTTTAAAGAAGCCGGGCTCGATTACAGCTTCGTGCAGGACAATCACAGCCGTTCGGCCAAGGGCGTGCTGCGCGGCCTTCATTATCAGCTCGAACCCATCGCTCAGACCAAGCTCGTGCGCGTGACGCGCGGCAGCGTGTTCGATGTCGCAGTCGATATTCGCCGGTCAAGCCCGACCTTCGGAAAATGGATCGGCGTCACCCTGTCGGCGGACAGCTGGAATCAACTGCTGGTCCCGGCGGGTTTCGCCCATGGCTTTCTCGCCCTCGAAGACGGGAGCGAGGTGCAGTACAAGGTGGACGCGCCCTACAGCCCCGCCCACGACCGCGGCATCAATCCCGACGATCCCGCCATCGGCATCGACTGGCCGCTACCCCGCGACCAATGGCTGTTGTCGACCAAGGATCAGAACGCCCCCCATCTTGCAGAGGCCGAAGTCTTTTCATGAGTGCCATTCTCGTCACCGGCGGTGCCGGCTTCATCGGTAGTGCCGTGGTGCGCCGGCTGGTCGCCTCCGGCCAGCGCGTCATCACCCTCGACAAGCTGACCTATTCGGGCTCGCTGACCAGCCTCAAGGAAGTCGAAGGGTCGGAAAACCACCGCTTCGTCGAAGGCGATATCGGCGATCAAGCGCTGATCGGCGCCTTGCTGCGCGAAGAACAGGTCAGCGGCATCATGCACCTGGCGGCGGAAAGCCATGTCGATCGCTCGATCGACGGGCCTGGCGTGTTCATCGAGACCAATGTCGTCGGCACCTACAAGCTGCTTCAGGCCGCACTTGACTATTGGCGCAGCCTCGAAGGCGACGTGAAAGACGCCTTCCGGTTCCACCACATCTCGACCGACGAAGTGTTCGGCGATCTGCCGTTCGACAGCGGGTTCTTCACCGAGGAAACGCCTTACGCGCCGTCGTCGCCGTATAGCGCAAGCAAGGCGGCGTCCGACCACCTTGTCCGCGCCTGGCATCACACCTACGGCCTGCCGGTGGTGCTGTCGAACTGCTCCAACAATTATGGGCCGTATCACTTCCCTGAAAAGCTGATCCCGCTGGTCATCCTGAATGCGCTCGAGGGCAAGCCGCTGCCGGTCTACGGCAAGGGCGAGAATGTCCGTGACTGGCTGTTCGTCGAGGATCATGCCGCCGCGCTGGAAACCATCTTCCGCACCGGCGTGGTCGGCGAAAGCTACAATGTCGGAGGGAAGGCCGAGCGTACCAATCTGCAGGTCGTCGAAGCGATCTGCGACGTGCTGGACGAGCGTCGCCCGCTGGCCGACGGCCGCAAGCGGCGCGAACTCATCACCTTCGTCACCGACCGTCCGGGCCACGATCGCCGCTACGCCATCGACTGCTCGCGGATCGAGCGCGAGCTTGGCTGGACGCCGTCGGTCGATTTCGAACAGGGTCTTGCCCGCACCGTCGACTGGTATCTCGCCAACGAATGGTGGTGGGGCCCGCTGCGCGAGCGTTATGCCGGCGAGCGGCTCGGCAAAGCGTGATGAAGATCCTCGTCACCGGGCGTGACGGCCAGCTTGCGCGAAGTCTTGCCGAGGGGGCGTGCGATTACCCGGACCTTTCGCTGCACTTCGCTGCCCGGCCCGAATGCGATCTCGCCGTTCCGGGATCGGCCGCCGCGGTCATTCGCGAAACGCGTCCCGACTTGGTGATCAGCGCCGCCGCTTATACCGCGGTCGACAAGGCCGAGCAGGAGCCCGAGCTGGCGCGGCGCATTAATGCGCAAGCGGCGGGCGAGATCGCCGAGGCCGCCGCAGCGATCGGCGCACCGCTGATTCACGTCTCCACCGACTATGTGTTCGGCGGCACCGGCGATGCGCCGATGCGCGAGGACGAACCCATCGCCCCGCTCGGCGCCTATGGCCGGACCAAAGCCGAGGGCGAGGCGGCGGTGGGGGAAGGGCAGGGCGACCACCTGATCCTGCGCACCGCCTGGGTTTATTCGCCCTTCGGCGCGAACTTCGTGAAGACCATGCTGCGCCTGGCGCGCGGCCGCGACGAGATTGCGGTCGTCGCCGACCAGATGGGATCGCCCACGAATGCGCTCGATCTTGCCGACGTGCTCCTCGCGCTCGCTTCCCGCCGCGCAGGCGGTGACCGGACGGGTTGGGGCGAAACCTATCATGCGGCTGGCAGCGGGCAGGCGAGCTGGGCCGAATTCGCCGCCGAGATCATGCGGATGAGCGGCGCGCAGACTCGTATCCGGCCGATCCCGACCAGCGACTTCCCGACCCCGGCAAAGCGTCCCGCGTGGTCGGTGCTCGACGGGGCCAAACTGAACGAGACCTTCGGGCTCGCCCTGCCCGAGTGGAAGACCAGCCTCGCGCCCGTGGTGAAGAGGCTGCTGGACGAAGGCTGATGCGGGTTCTGGCGTTCACCCGATACGATCGCGACGCCGCCAGCACACGCTACCGACTGCTTCAGTTCCTTCCTGAACTCGAAAAGGCGGGCATCGAAGTCGAATGGCACCCGCTGCTTGGGCACGGCCACATGAAGCGGCTGGTCGACGGGCGCAGCGGGACCGGGAGCGGGGTCGCCGCAGCCTACGCTCGCCGCCTCGCGACGCTCGCCACGGCGCGCAAGCCCGATCTCCTGTGGATCTACGGGGAGTTGTTTCCCTATCTTCCGGCAGCATTCGAACAGGCCGCCATGCCGAAGGGGGCGCCGGTCATCTACGACTGGGACGACGCCTTTCATCTCGCCTACCAGGGGCATCGCAAAGCAACGGTGCGCGGCCTACTGGGCGAGAAATTCGATCGCCTCCTGAAAGGGGCCACGGCGGTTACCTGCGGCAACGAAATGCTCCGCGAGCATGCCGCGCGCTTCTGTGAACGGACGCTCGTCGTGCCGACGGTGGTCGATACCGAGCAATGGCGACCCTCTGTCTCGTTGGCGGAGCGACCGATCATCGGCTGGATCGGCAGTCCCACCACCTGGCCAAACATGCGCCCGTTGCTCCCCCTGCTGAAGCGATTGCACCGCGAGACGGGCGCCCGTGTCCGTGCCGTCGGGGCCGGCACGGCGGCCGAAGCGGACCGATTCGAGGGCCTCGATCTCGTCGAATGGAGCGAGGACAGCGAAATCGCCGCCGTCCGATCAATGTCGATCGGCATCATGCCGCTGCTCGACCGACCGTTCGAGCGCGGCAAGAGCGGGTTCAAGCTCATCCAGTATATGGCCTGCGGATTGCCCGTCATGGCTTCGCCAGTGGGCGTCAACAACAGCATCGTGGAGGACGGGCGGAACGGCTTCCTCGCATCGAGCGACCAGCAATGGGAGACGGGCCTGCGCCGCCTGATCGCCGATCCTGCGCTCCGGCGGCAATTCGGTGAGCAAGGCCGCAAACGCGCGGTGACCGACTATTCCCTCGCCTCGCAGGCGCCGCGGCTGGTCAGCCTCTTCCGCGAGGTCGCAAGGCGCTGAGCTCGTCGTAAATGGCGTCGTAGCGCCGGACGCCTTCGCCAAGATCGAACCAGCGCGCACGGCCTTCGCGCCAGCGGGTCATATCCGGTCGCAAGGTCGCCAACTCGTCCAGCGCGCGCTCGTAACCGGACCGGTCGAGGGCGTCGATCGACACGCCCGCTCCGGTTTCCTCAAGAATGCGGTCGACGTCCCCCACGCCGGCATTGGTCACGATCGGCAGCTCCATCGCCAGGAGCTCGCCAAGTTTCACCGGTGAACTCGCCTGCTTGGAAAAGGTCGGGCGAATGAAGAACAGGCCATAGTCGGCGGCGGCCAGCAGGCGCGGGACCTCGGCCCGGGTGCCGCTTTGGATACGCAGCGCGGAAGCGGGGATGCCGCGCTCGGCTGCCGGCGCGAGGATTGGCTCGGGCGCGTCGCGCGTGACGAACAGCAGCACCGCGGCGGGATCGCGCGCGCGCTGCACCGCGAAGAAGTCGAGCATCTCGCCGAGCATGTACCAGGTGCCGATCGACCCCAGATAGGCGGCGACCGTGGCGTTCCCGGGAATTTCGAGCGACCGTCGCGCTGCGGCCCGCGCATCCGGCGTCACCGCCGGAAACGCTGCGAAGTCGGCGCAGCACGGGATGACCGTGACGGGAACCGACGCCGGCACCTGCCACTCGCCGCGCAGGATGTCGCGCCCGGCCTCAGTCAGCACGACGACGTGATCGGCTTCAGCAAGGAGGCGCTTTTCCTGTTTCTTGAACCAGCCGTAGATCGCCCGATAGATCGGCTTGGCGAGGTCCCACAGCCCGCCCTCGACCCGCTCGTCGGCCCAAAAACCGCGCATGTCGAACAGGAATCTCGTGCCGCTCTTCCGCTTCAGCCGTGCGCCGACCAGCGCGGGCAGGTAGCTTCGGCAATGGACGATGTCGAACCACTGGCGCGCGTTTAGCCGCTCGGCGACCCGCGTCATCACCCGCAGATCCTTCATCGTCGACAGGATCGGCGGCGTCTTGGTGTAGGTCTGCGGATGCCAGTCGATCCCCGCCGCCAAGCATTGCGCGGCCAGCGCCTCGCGCTCCGCCGCCGACCGCTCGGGCTTCTCGAAGGTGACGAGACTAATGCGGTGCCCCGCCCTGGCCAGCTCGACCAGGTAGGCGAGCACCTGGCTCGGCCCCAGCGGATCGGTCAGGCCATCATAAGAGAGATAAAGAACGGCGGCCATGACAGTGGCCCGATTAGAGACAAACCACGTCGCTGGACAGCCCACCCCCGGTGGGGCAATGATCGCAGCAGTTCACTCCAATTTTCCGAAAGCCGCCGTGCCCCGCAATTATTCTTCCCGCAAGCGTGTGATGGTTACCGGCGGCGCCGGTTTTCTGGGTTCCCACTTGATCAAGCGATTGCTCGACGACGGCCACGAAGTGCTGTGCGTCGACAATCTGTTCACCGGGACCAAGGACAATCTGCGGGAAGTCGCGGGCAATCCGCATTTCGAGTTCCTGCGGCACGACATCACCTTCCCGCTGTTCGTCGAAGTCGACGAGATCTACAATCTCGCCTGCCCAGCCTCGCCGATTCATTATCAGCACGATCCGGTGCAGACGACCAAGACCAGCGTGATCGGCGCGATCAACATGCTGGGGCTGGCCAAGCGCCTCGGCGCGCGGATCTTCCAGGCCTCGACCAGCGAGGTCTACGGCGACCCCCACGTCCATCCGCAGCAGGAAGATTATTGGGGCAACGTCAATCCGATCGGCCCGCGCAGCTGCTACGACGAGGGCAAGCGCTGCGCCGAAACCCTGTTCTTCGATTATCATCGCCAGCACGGGATGGAGATCAAGGTCGTCCGCATCTTCAACACCTACGGCCCGCACATGCACCCGGCCGACGGGCGCGTGGTCTCGAACTTCATCATGCAGGCGCTGCGCAACGAGCCGATCACCATCTACGGCGACGGCAGCCAGACCCGCAGCTTCTGCTATGTCGACGACCTCATCAACGGCTTCGTCAAGCTGATGGATTCGCCGGCCGAGGTCACCGGGCCGATCAACATCGGCAATCCCAACGAATTCACCATCCTCGAACTTGCTGAAATGGCGATCCGGCGAACCGGCAGCAGCTCGGAAATCATCCGCCTGCCGCTGCCCGCCGACGATCCCAAGCAGCGCCAGCCCAACATCAGCCTTGCCCGCGAGAAGCTGGGCTGGGAACCGACCGTGCCGCTGGAGCAGGGTCTCGCGCGCACGATTGAATATTTCCGCCGCTTTGTCTGAGAGCCCTGAGGCTCGTTCCAGGCCGCGGCGAAAGATCGCCTTCTTCCTGCCGGGCATGGACGGAGGCGGCGCGGAGCGGGTGCAACTCGAGATCATGCGGCATCTCGTCGCCGCCGGCCACGAGGTGCATCTGGTACTGGCGTTCGGCGGCGGGGTGTTGCTTCCGCTGGTACCTGCCGGGGTCAAGCTCGTCGAGCTGCGCTCTTCGCGGCTGGCCGTCAGCGGGGTCGGGCTGATGCGCTATCTCAAGGCCGAGCGCCCGTGGTCGTTGCAAGCGATCATGTGGCCCTGCACCGTTATCGCCGTTGCGGCGAAGTTCCTGGCCCGCTCGACGACAAAGCTGGTCTTGAGCGATCACACATTCCTCTCCGATCATTATGCCGGGACCCGCAATCGCCTCGCACTGCGGCTGAGCATGAGCCTGCTCTATCCGCGCGCCGAACACCGGGTCGCGGCATCGAAGGGTGCCGCCGCCGACGTGGCCAAGCTTGCCGGTCTGCCGCCACATGCGGTCGAGGCGATCTACAATCCGGTCGCTCTGCCCGACGCGGTCGCATCGACGGCCGAGACGCGGCAGGCGTGGTCAGGCGCATCGCCGCGCATCATTTCGGCGGGATCGTTCAAAGCCGAAAAGAATCACGAGCTTCTGATCCAAGCTTTCGCGCTAGTAGCGAGGCAGTATCCGGACGCCCGCCTGATCATCCTCGGCGACGGCGCGTTGCGGGTAAAGCTCGAGGCGCTGCGCGATCGCCTCGGGCTTCGCGATCAAGTGGTGTTGCCCGGCTTCCAGCTCGATCCCTGGCCATTCTACGCCGACGCCGATCTGTTCGTCCTGTCGTCGGATTACGAAGGCATGTCGCTGGTCCTCGTCGAAGCGCTGCATGCGGGACTGCGCATCGTCAGCACCGATTGCGAAGCCGGGCCGGCGGAATTGCTCGAGGGTGGACGCTTCGGCCGCTTGGTTCCCGTCGGCGACGCGAACGCGCTCTGCCGGGCCATGCTCGACGAACTAATCGAGCCGCCGAACCCCGAGCGACAACGGGCTCGCGCCCTTGCGATCAGCGGGCCGGCCGCTCTCCAGCGCTACGAAGAACTGCTTGCCGGCTGAGGGCAGGGGGTTAAGCCCGCTTCCGTGACCGACGTCAGCATCATCATCCCCACCTTCAATCGCGCCCCCCTGCTTGGCGAAGCGATCGACAGCGCGCTGGCGCAGGGCGGCGACAATGAGGTGATCGTGGTCGACGACGGGTCCACCGACGATACGCCCGCTTTGCTGGCGCGCTATGGCGACCGGATCAGTGTGCTGCGGCAGCAGAACCAAGGTCCGAGCGCCGCGCGTAATCTGGCGGCGAACGCAGCACGCGGTGAATATCTGTTCTTCGCCGACTCCGACGATCTGATCGAACCGGATGCGGTGTCGATGCTGCTCGGCGAAGCGCGTCGACTGGGACCCGGCAACATCCCGTTCGGACACGCGACCACGATCGACGGTAGCGGCCGTCCCTGCGCAGGTACGACCTACGGGTTCAGCTCTGCCCGAAATGGCGATGCATTCGATCTGGCGGCGTTGTTGTCAGGAACCATGCCGCTGGGCCTGACGCTGCTTCCCGCGCCGATGTTTCGTGATCTCGGCGGGCTTCGCCGCGATCTCCGGCTCGGCGAGGACCATGAGTTCTCGCTTCGCGTGTATGCCGCGGGCTTCCGCTATGTGGCGAGCGACATTCCAACCATCAGGGTGCGGCTGCACGATGCGCCGCGGCTGTCGGGCATCGCGAATGAGCGATTCGGACATCGAGCGATCACCTTATGGTCCGCAATCAGCGAGCTGGCGGCCAGGCTTCCCGACTTCGACGAGCGGGCGCGCGAGGCCTTGGCGACCCTGATCTGGATCGCGGGGCGGGACGCGGCGCGCGCCCGCTCGCGACAGGCCGCAAACCACTTGTTCGCCATGGCCAAAGCCATCGATCGCCGCGCCGGAAGGTCGGACCCGTTGTTGCTGCGGGTACTCGGCACCGGCATCGGTGCGTACCGTACGGAGCGCGTCGCCGAGAGGATCAAGCGCCTGGTTCGCCGTCGCTAGAGTCGGCCGAGCCGCCGCTTGGCTTCGAGTTGCAGGCTCCACAAGGGCGGCGCGAGATACATAAGCGTGGGGCGAAGCCGATCCCGCCAGGAAGCTCGCGATTCCGGAGCACCCTCGCCGCGCACCGAAATCGTTTGCCGTAGGAAATGCTGGCAAGCGCCAGCGGCGCGGCATGGCGCGCTTCCTGCCGGGCCAGGAGATCGCGCAAGGCAGGATTTACGGTGAGGTCGGGCCGGGCGTCCAGGTCGCGCTGCATCTGCGCAAAACCGTCGCGCAGCCAGCGCTGTACCTTCAGCCCGCTGCCCCACAGGGCTTCGCGCGCACCGTTGGAAAGGAAGTCGGCCGAGATACCGCCCGTACGATACCGCACCAGCGGCTCCGCGACATAGGCGATCCCCCCGCCCAGCGCGGCCCGGAAGGGCAGGATGCGATCCTCGCAATGAATGTCACGGCCAAGCGGCGGAAATCGCTCGAACAAGCGGCGCGACCAGGCTTGGGTCGCACCCATCACGCCTTCGCCGCCCGCTGCCAATTGCAGCGGAGTGGAGTTGGTGCGCAGCAATGCAGACGGCTTCATCACCTCGCCCACAACTCCGTCGGGCGAAAGGCTGCGCGCGTCGCTGTGGAGAAGGTCGGGTCGGGGTGACCCTGCCAACCATGCCGCAACCAAGCGCTCGACGCGATGGGGCTCGGACAGGTCATCGCCCGCATTCACCACAATCAATTCGCCCGACGATAGCTCGGCAACCTTTTGGATGTGCGCGCCGATGTGAAGGTTTGACTCGTTGCGGTTCAGCCTGACCCGGTGCGGACCGCGGTAAGTGGCGACGAGTTCCTGCATCCGGGCAAAGGTCCCGTCCGGCGAGCAGTCGTCGCTGAGGATGATTTCGAGTGGCTGATAGGTCTGTGCGAAAGCCGCATGCACGGCCGCTTCGACGTAATCTTCCTGCTTGAAGGCAAGCAAGACAAGAGTCACCAGGGGGGCCTCTGGAACGCTCATGGCAGGCGGGTCGCAACCTCGAAATTCGTGCCGACCGAGCACCTTTTATATGAAGGGACGATTGGAACAAGAAAAGAGGGAAAAGCGCCCTTCGCGATCGAGTGCGGCCTGCAAAGAATGCTCGTTGTTGCGCCTACAACCGGCCCAACCGCCGCTTCACCCCCAGCTGCAGGCTCCACAGGGTGGGCGCGAGATACATGAAGGAATATCGCAAGCGATCGGCCCTGCTTATCTCCGCATTGCGCAGGAGCCTGCCGGCAACGGCCCACCTCGCTGGCCATGATACCTTTGCGAGATCCAAGGGCGCCTGATGCCGCGCGAGCTGTGCTGTCAGGGTGGTTCGAAGAGTGCCGTCGCGATCGAGGTCCGGCCGTGCGTCGATGTCCCGCAACATCTGCTCCAAGCTACTGCAGAACCAGCGCCTGACTTTCAGGCCACTACCCCAGAGGGCGTTGTGCGCACTGTCCGACAGAAAGTCCGCGGAGATGCCGCCGACGCGATGCCTGACGAAGGGCTTGGCGACATAATGATTGCCGCCCAGCAGCGCGGCGCGAAAGGGAAGCACCAGGTCTTCCGACGTGATCTCGCTGCTTAGGGCCGGAAAACTGTCGAACAGGCGCTTGGTCCATGCCTGGCTGGCGCCGATCACGCTTTCCCCTGCCATGGCAAGTGCGGCCGGCCGGACAGACGATCGCATCAGGGGAGCGGGTTTTGCGATCATTCCCAAAGGCGTCCCGTCCATTGCGATCTTGGACACGTCGCTGTGCAGAAGATCAGGCTTCCTGTCCTCCGACAGCCAGGCAGCGACGAGGCCTTCCACGCGGTCGGGTTCGGAAATGTCGTCCCCGGCGTTGACGACGATCAGATCCCCGTTGGATAGACCGGCGACCTTCTGAACGTGCCCGCCGATGTGCAGATTTTCTGCATTCCGATTCAACCTGACGCGGTGCGGACCTCGATAATTGGCGGCGAGATCCTGCATACGGGCGAACGTGTCATCCGGCGAACAATCGTCGCTGAGGATGATCTCCATGGGCGAATAAGTCTGGGAGATCGCCCCCGCAAAGGATTCGGCGATCAGATCTTCTTGATTGTAAGCGAGAATGACAAAGCTCACCAACGGACGCGTCGGGGTCATCGACCCGGCAGCCGTATCCTGATCCCGGCGCGCGCGCTCAGGCTTCGCACGGCGACGAGGGCAAGCACGCCCGCGGCAAGGATCGCGGCAAGGGCTGCGACCCAGAAATTCCAGCTCGCAAGGACCATGAGGGCGGCGCCCGCCCCGACGAGCGCCAGCAGCAGCTTTCTGTTGCCGGCGTCGATAGAAACCGAAAATCCGCGGGCGCAGACGATCAGAAGCACACCGGCATAGACCAAATAGGAAAGGGCGTAGGCCATGCCGGCGCCGGTCAGTCCGAAGGTCGGAACCAGCAGGAACGACGAGGCGACGAGCACGGCGGTGTAGAGGAACTCGACCGCCATGAAGGCGCGGCGATTGTCGCTGGTCAGCAGTACAAAGCCGAGCGCCCATCCGGCGATCTTGAGGAGATCGCCGAGGAGCTGCCACCGGAGCATCCATTCGGCGCCCTGAAAAGCCTGGGAATAAAGGAGCGAAAGCACCAGAGGCGCCGCTCCGATCATGCCGACGATCAGCGGCGCGGCGAGCAGCAAGGCCGAATGTAGCTGCTGATTGACGATCCGGGACCGCTCGGCGCTATCCATTGCGGCGGCGCTGATGCGCGGAAAATAGTCCGCGGCCATCGCGCCCAGCACCAGGGTGATGTTCATCGAGGTGATTGCGATCACCGCCTGGAACAGGCCCGCCGCTTCGGTGCCGCCGTCGCGCGCCACCACCGCACGCACCGCGGCAAGCGAGAGCAACTGAGCGACGGAGGTAATGGTAAGCGGTACCCCGAGCCGAAGAAGCGCCTTCCATTCGCGGCCGATGCCAGTCCGCGAAGTCGCTGGGGCACGCGGCAATTCCCTGGGAGCGACCGCGATGGCGACAAGCCAGGTCGCCAAGGGCACCGCGACGACCGCGATCAGGATGCCCGTTTGCCCGAGGGAGTAGACGGCGGGAAGGGCGATCAGCGTCGCTAGCAGCGCGCCGCCGACCTTGACCATACTCAGCGCCTTAATCCGCTGCAGCCCCTGCAGAACCCCTTGCTGGGCGGCGCCGAGGATGGAGAAGGCGACCGCCAATCCCGACAGACCGACCAGAAAGGCCAGCGAGGGATCGTCGGCGGCCAGCCGCGTCGCGGCGTCCCGGAAGAACCACAGCCCCGCTGCGCCAAGGAACGCGAGGGGAATGGTGGCGAGCCACAGCGCATGGCGGACCGTGGCCTGTTGCCGCGGTGACGGCGCCGCGGCGATTTCGCGCACCGCGGCCGCCGAAAGTCCAAGGCCAAGCACCGCCGAAACGAGACCGCTGACATTGGCGAGAATGCCCATCAGCCCGATACCGGCGGGGCCGACCATCAGGGCGAGAAGCTTCACCCGAACGATGCCGATAAGGATGGTTCCGACGGTGGCGCCGCCGACGATAGAGGTCGACGTCAGGATGCGGCGATAGGAGGATTGTTCGCTGGTCGGCGCCGCGCCCGCGCTCACGCCAGCCGTCTCGCCGGATTACCGACCCATGTCTCGCCCGGCGGGACATCGCGGGTAACGACGGCGCCTGCTCCGATCATCGCACCCGCGCCGATACGAAGCCCGGGGAGGATGACCGCTCCCGCCCCGATCGACGCCCCGCGTTCGATCACGGTACGGGCATAGTCGGCCGGATGCTGGCGCGAGCGGGGCTGCTTGTCGTTGGTGAACGTGGCGTTGGCGCCGCAGAACACATCGTCCTCGAGCGTGATCCCGTCCCAGACATAAACCCCGCACTTCAGCGTCACCCGGTCGCCGATCACCGCGCCGCCTTCGACCAGGGTGTGGGCGTTGAGATTGCAATCCGCGCCGATCCGCGCGCCGCTCAGGACGATGGCGAATTGCCACACGCGGGTGCGGGCGCCGATCTTGGCATCGGGCTGGACCTCGGCGCGCGGATGGATCTGGGCGGCGGGATCGATCACGTTGCGGCGGCCCGGCGGACGGCCTCGACCACCAGCTCGGCCTGCTCTCGCGCGAGGTGCGGACCGATCGGCAGGCTCAGCACCTCGTCCGCCAGCCGTTCGGCGATGGGGAAGGCGCCTTCGCCGTAGCCGAGGTCGGCATAGGCCTGCTGGCGGTGCGGCGGGATGGGATAGTGGATGAGGGTCTGAATGCCCGCTTCGGCCAATTGCGCCTGCAGCCGGTCGCGCTCGGGGCTGCGAACTACGAAAAGGTGCCAGCAAGGGTCGGCCCATGCGGGCACCTCGGGCAGGACGAGGTTCGTCTCAACCAAGGCGTCGAGATAGAAATTCGCGGTCACTCGCCGGCGCTCGTTCCACTCGGCAAGATGCTTCAGCTTGACGCCAAGCACCGCGGCCTGAACCGGATCGAGGCGGCTGTTCACCCCGCGCACCTCGTTCACATAGCGCCGGTGACTGCCGTAATTGCCGAGCGTGCGGATGCGGTCGGCAAGCTCGGCATCGTTGGTCGTCACCGCTCCAGCGTCGCCCAGCGCGCCGAGGTTCTTGCTCGGGTAAAAACTCCAGCACACGACATGGCCGTACGCGCCGACCGGGCGTTCCTTGTAGCGCGCGCCATGCGCCTGCGCCGCGTCTTCGATCAGCTTCAGACCGTGCCGCTCGGCAATCTCCAGCATGGGATTGAGGTCGGCGGGCTGGCCGTAGAGATGCGTGGGAAGAAGCGCGCGGGTACGGATCGTGATCGCCGCCTCGATCTTGGCCGGATCGAGGTTGTGCGTGCGCTCGTGGGGTTCGACCAGCACCGGGGTCGCCCCCACCATGCTGATTGCGAGCAGGGTCGCGATATAGCTGTTGCTGGCGGTAATCACCTCGTCGCCGGGACCGATCCCCAGCGCGCGCAAGGCAAGGTGCAGCGCATCGAGGCCATTGGCGACCCCGACACAATGCGCCGCATCGACCGAGGCTGCGAACGCCTGTTCGAAGGACGCGACCTCCGGGCCGCCGATGTACCAGCCGGACCCAAGCGTCCGCGCGACCGCCGCGTCGATATCCGTTTGCAGCGCGTGGTAGGCGGCGCCGAGATCGAGAAAGGGCACGCTCACCCCGCCGCGCCTTCGACCAGCGCCAGAAAATCGTCGTGGTTACGAATATAATCGGCTTCGTCGTAATGGTCGTCGGCCAGCACCAGCAGTACGCAGCCGGGCGAAAAGTCGTGCATCTCGTGCCAGACCATCGGCGGCAGAGTTAGTCCGCGGTCGGGACGGTCGAGGGTCACGCGGACTTGCTGCGTGCCGTCGTCGAGCAGGATCTCGCACGACCCGCTCACCGCCATGATGATCTGCTGCAAGTGGCGATGCGCATGAAAGCCGCGGCTGACACCTTCCAGCGTGCCGAAAATATAATAAGCGCGGCGGATGTCGAAGGGCACGTCCTTGCCCTCTTCCAGCGCGACCAGCCCACCGCGCTCGTCCCCGCGCAGGGCGAAGTCGATGATCCGGCAGCCGGCAGGAAGGGTTGGCAGGGTAAAGCGGCACTCCGGAAGGACTCTGCCGCCGCTTCTAGAGACCGGGGGGGAGGTGGCAATCCCTCTCCAAAATGGAGAGGGTTTCAGCGATTATGATAGTGGCGGAACCACTCTACGAAGCGCGGCACGCCTTCGTCGAGGCTGGTCCGGGCTAGGAATCCCGTATCGCCAGCGATGGCGCTGGTGTCGGCGAAGGTGTCGGTCATGTCGCCGGGCTGCATCTCGGCATAATCGACGATGGCAGTGCGGCCGGTCGCCTGCTCGATCAGCGAGACGAGGCGGCCGAGTTCTTCCGAGCGACTGTTGCCGATATTGTAGATGGCGTGAGCGCTGTGGCTTCCGCCGGGCTTCGCGCTGCCGTCGGCGGCGGGCGGGCGGTCGAGGGTGCGGATCAGGCCGTCGACGATGTCGTCGATGAAGGTAAAATCGCGCCGCATCCGGCCGTGATTGAACAGCTTGATCGGACGCCCGGCGAGGATCGCGTCGGTGAATAGCCACATCGCCATGTCGGGCCGCCCCCACGGACCATAGACGGTGAAGAAGCGCAGGCCCGTCTGCGGCAGGGCGAACAGGTGGGCGTAGCTTTCGCTGAGCAGCTCGTCCGATTTCTTGGTCGCGGCATAAAGCGACAGGGGCCGGTCGGCGCGCTGGTCGACCGACATCGGCAGGGTCGTCCCGCCGCCATAGACCGAGGAGGAGCTGGCATAGACGAGATGGCCGACCTCGCGCTGCCGCGCCAGTTCGAGGATGTTGGCATGGCCGACGAGGTTGGAGCGGATGTAGGTCGCCGGCGCTTCGAGGCTGTAGCGGACCCCGGCCTGCGCCCCGAGATGCACGATGCGGTCGATCTCCGCGCCGGCGAGTGCCGCTTCCAGCGCCTCGGCATCGGCGAAATCGAGCTGGTGAAAGGTGAAATCGCCGCCCCGCCGGTCAAGCTCGGCCAGCCGGGCCTGCTTCAGCGCCGGGTCGTAATAATCGTTGAGATTGTCGATCCCGATCACGCGCTCGCCGCGGGCGAGCAGGGCGCGGGCGACATGCATCCCGATAAAGCCCGCCGCGCCCGTGACGAGAACCGCCATGCCGGTCGATCAGCCCTGCCGCTCGCCGCGCCCGATGCCGCGGTAGGAGAGGCCGGCCCGCTCGACGTCCGCGCGGTCGTAGACGTTGCGCAGGTCGATAAGATGCTTGGAACGCATGGTGCCGGCGAGACGGCGCAGGTCGAGCGCGCGGAATTCGTCCCATTCGGTGACCAGCACCAAAGCGTCGGCCCCGGCCGCGACTTTGTAGGCGTCCTCAGCGAAGGTGACGCCCGGCAGCATCGGTTCGGCCTGCTCGCGGCCGACGGGATCGAACGCGATCACTTCCGCGCCGCCTTCCTGCAGCCGCTTGATCAGGGCGAGGCTCGGCGCGTCGCGCATGTCGTCGGTGTTGGGCTTGAAGGTCAGACCCAGCACCCCGACCTTCTTGCCCGTGAGCTCGCCGCCGATCGCCTCGCGCACGCGGTCGGCCATCGCAGCCTTGCGGGCATCGTTCACCTCGACGACCGAATTGACGATGCGCATGCCCACACCCTCCTTTTCGGCGGTCTGAAGAAGCGCCAGCGTGTCCTTGGGGAAGCAGCTTCCGCCATAACCGGGTCCGGCGTGCAGGAACTTGGGCCCGATGCGATTGTCGAGGCCGATCCCGCGGCTGACTTCCTGCACGTCGGCGCCGACCGCTTCGCAGAGGTCCGCGATCTCGTTGATGAAGCTGATCTTGGTCGCGAGAAAGGCGTTGGCGGCATATTTGATCAGTTCGGCCGTGCGGCGGCCGGTGAACAGGATTGGAGCTTTGTTCAGGAACAGCGGGCGATAGACCTCGCGCAATACCTCGCGGGCGAACTCGTCTTCGGCGCCGACCACGATCCGGTCGGGAATCTTGAAGTCGCGGATGGCGGCGCCTTCGCGCAAGAACTCGGGGTTGGACGCGACGCTGGTACCTTCGGGCGCGCCGTTTTCCAGCAAGATGCGGGTGATCTCATCCCCGGTGCCGACCGGGACGGTTGACTTGGTCACCACCACCGCCTTGCGGGTCAGCGCGCCGGCAATCTCCTTGGCCGCGGCATAGACGAAGCTGAGGTCCGCATGACCGTCGCCACGGCGGGCGGGAGTGCCGACCGCGATGAATACCGCGTCGGCGTCGCGGATCCCCTCGGCAAGATCGGTGGTGAACTTGAGGCGGCCATGCTCGGCGTTGTGCTTGACCAACGCCTCGAGCCCCGGCTCCCAGATCGGCATCTTGCCCGCGAGCAGGCCTTCGATCTTTTCGGGCATCTTGTCGACGCAGGTCACGTCATGGCCGAAATCCGCGAAGCAGGCTCCAGAAACCAGGCCCACATAGCCGGTGCCGATCATGCAGATGCGCATCGTATTCCTTATTCTCTTCCCTGTTTTGCCGGGCACTAGCGGGGGCGAACGCCGCTGGCCAGCCCGCTTCCCTGCCACGACAGCGGCGGGTAGAGGCTGTGGCCATGTGCGGTATCGCGGGATTGCTGGGCCCCTCGGCGGGTGACGAACGGCTGCTTGAGGCGATGGCCGGTCCGATCAGGCATCGCGGGCCCGACGCGGGCGGCGTGTGGGCCGACCGCGAGGCAGGCATCGGCCTTGCGCATCGCCGCCTGGCGATCGTGGACCTAAGCCCCCAGGGCGCGCAGCCGATGGTCTCGTCCAACGGCCGCTATGTGCTGAGCTACAATGGCGAGGTCTATAACCACCGCGACCTGCGTGCAGAGCTCGATGCCGCGAGCGCGACGCCGGATGGCGGCTGGCGCGGGCATAGCGATACCGAAACGCTGGCCGAGGGTATCGCGCATTGGGGCCTGACCGCGACGCTGGAACGCGCGGCGGGGATGTTCGCGATTGCCGTGTGGGACCGGGAAACCCGGACACTCAGCCTCGTGCGCGACCGGTTCGGCGAGAAGCCGTTATATTACGGGTGGATCGGCAAGGATCTTGCCTTCGCGTCCGAGCTGAAATCGCTGCGAATCCTGCCGGGCTTCGTCGGCGAGATCGACCGGGAAGCGGTCGCGGGCCTGTGCGCCCGGTCCTACATTCCGGCGCCGCTCTCCATCTATCGCGGCATCTTCAAGCTGCTGCCGGGCTGCATCCTCGAAGTGACCCCCGCCGCTGCTACCCGGACCGAACCGCCACGCGTGGGCGAAGCAGGGCAGGGGCTGCGCTTGACCCGTTATTACGATTATCCAGCGGTCGTCGCGGCGGGCCTCGCCGATCCGATCGCCAGCGAATCCGACGCGCTCGACGCCGCCGAAGCCGCCTTGCGCCAGGCGATCGCCGATCAGGCGGTGGCCGACGTGCCGGTGGGCGCCTTTCTGTCGGGTGGGTTCGACAGCTCCACCGTGGTCGCGCTTTACCAGCAGGTGTCGGGCCGCCCCGTCCGCACCTATTCGATCGGCTTCACCGAAGCGGGCTTCGACGAAGCGCCCCATGCCAAGGCGGTCGCCGCGCATCTCGGCACCGAGCATCACGAACTTTACGTGACGCCGCACGAGGCGATGGAAGTGCTGCCGCTCCTCCCCTCCATGTACGACGAGCCGTTCGCCGACAGCTCGCAGATTCCGACCTATTTGGTCAGCCGCTTTGCCAAGGCCGGCGTGACCGTGGCGCTGACCGGCGACGGCGGCGATGAATTGTTCGGCGGCTACAACCGCCACGTCATCGGCCCGGCGATGTGGAAGCGCTTGCAGCCCATTCCGGCGGGCCTTCGAGCCCTCGGCAAACCACTCGGCAGCCTGCCGCAGCGGTGGTTCGAGCTGCTCGTCCGCAACGGCCCGCGCGGCAGCGGCGCCGCGCGCATCGCCAAGGGCTTGCGCGTCGCGACCCACGCGCAAGGCCCCGACGACATCTACCGCGCCTTTATCGACGAATGGGCGTTCGAGCGCAGCCCGGTGCTAGGCGCCGCGCCCGTGCCGGACGTGCCGTTTTCGCTCGCAGGCGCCAGCCCGGCCGAGCGAATGATGGTCGGCGATGCGCTCGGCTATCTCCCCGACGACATCCTGTGCAAGGTCGATCGCGCGTCGATGGCGGTCAGCCTCGAGACCCGCGTGCCGTTCCTTGACCATCGGCTGGCGGCGGTGGCGGCGCGGATCTCGATCGGGATGAAGATCGCCGACGGCCGCGGCAAGCTCATCATCCGCAAGATCCTCGACCGCCATGTGCCGCGCGAACTGACCGACCGGCCCAAGGCGGGCTTCGGCATTCCTGTTGGCGAATGGCTGCGCGGACCGCTCAAAAGCTGGGCGGACGACCTTTTGTCGGAAGAACGCCTTCGCCGCGACGGCCTGTTCGATGTCGCTGCGATCCGCGGCCGCTATGCCGAACATCAGGCCGGCCACCGCGACAGCACGGTTGCCTTGTGGTCGATCCTGATGTTCGAAAGCTGGCTGGACGCGCAAGGCTCGACCGGCCTGTCCGACGCCGCCTAGACCAGCCGCCCGCGCTCCAGCCGCAGCACCCGGTCGCAGCCGGCGAGCATCGTCTCGCGGTGCGCGATGACGAGGATGGTGGTGCCGCGCTGTTGCAATTCGTCGAGCGCGCGAAGCACATGCGCTTCGGATGCGGGATCGAGCGCACTGGTTGCTTCGTCCAGCACTAGCAGCGGCGCCGGGGCGTAGAGCGCCCGGGCCAGCGCGAGCCGCTGGCGCTGGCCGCCCGACAGCAATTGCCCGCGATCGCCGACGCGGGTTTCGAGGCCCCGCGGCAGCGCGGCGACAAGATCGTCCAGCCCGGCGAGCCGCACCGCTTCATCGACCCGCCCGCGGTCGGGCGCGGGGTCCATGAAGGCGATGTTGGCGATGAGAGTGGCATCGGCGACGAACGGCGCCTGCGGCACATGCGCGACATTGCGCTGCCACGAAGGCACGTCGGCAGGCTGCAACGCCCGGCCGTCAACCAGCACCTCACCGCGCGAGGGGAGAAGCAGCCCCATGACCAGATCGGCAAGCGTGCTCTTGCCACTGCCGTTGGGCCCGACCAGCGCGATCCGCTCGCCGCGGCGAAGGAAGAGGTCGATGCCCGCAAGCGCCGGCTCGTTGCGTCCCGGATAGATGAAATCGACGTCTTGAAGCGCGAGGGTCGCGGTGAAGGGCAGGGGCGGCGGTGGCGGTGAGAGATCGAGATCGGGCTCGGCCAGCATTGCCGCCATCCGTTGCTGGATCGCCCCGGTCGAGGTCAGGGCGTTGAGGCTGTGATTGATCGTCTGAAGAAGCGGAAGCAAGCGCTGCGCCCCGAGCCCCAGGGCGGCGAGCGAGGGGAGTGCCGCGATCAGCCCCCCGCCGCGCTGCGCCAGCCACCAGGCGGCAAGCGCCAACGCGGCAAGTCCGACGCTCTCGACCAGGATACGCGGCACGCCTTGCGCGATAAGCATCCGGGTGCGGGCGTCGGCGAACTCGCGATCGATCCGGGTGAAACGCTTGGCGGCGGCGGCGCGCGCGCCGGCAAGGATCAGTTCGCGCATCGCGCCGACGTTGTGCTGCACCGCCGCGATCCGCTCCTCATAGCCGTCGCCAAACGCGGCCCCCGACCGCCTCATGCTTGTGCGCACGAGGAGATTGGCGCCGGCGAACAGGGCTACGAGCAAACCCGCGGCGGCGAGCGCGATGGGGGCGTCGTACCACAGGAGAGCAGCCAGAATGCCGAGCGCGAGGACCGCCGCGGCGCCGGCCTGCAGCAGCGGAAGCAACACTCCGTAAAGCCATTGCTCGGCAAACTCGATCGCGGCGAGCGGACCGCTGGTGTGGGCGGCGACATGGGTCGGCCAGTCGCGCGCAAGCACCCGACGTTGCACCGCGACGATCAGCCGGTGCCCTGTGTCGAGGGCCAGCCGCTGGGTCAGCACCAGCAGGGCGAAGCGGATCACACCCGTCGCCAGCACCGCGCCGACGAACAGCAGGATGGAACCTGTCTCCGCCGCGCCCGCCGTCCCGCCGAGCCACTGGCGAAGCAAAGCGACCAGGCTGGCAAGCAGCGCGAACTCGAACAATCCGCCGATGACGGTAAGCGCGGCAAGCAGCGCCAGCCGCCGCCGTCCGCCGGCCGACAGCGCGCCGAGCACCGATCGCAACGACCGGAGCGGGCTCACCGCCGCCGACCGCCGAGGAGTCGCGGGTGGCGGCTGGCAATCCACCAGAGGAGAGTGGGCAAGAGCATGGTGCCGAGAAGATCCCGCGCCCCCTCGCCAAGCTGCATCGCCAGGGAAGGCCAGCGCTCCAGCCACAGGTCATAGGCTTCGTTGGCAAGCTCCAGCCCGAGCACGATCAGCCACGGCCATTTGCTCGCCAGCGAGGTGCGCAGCAGCGCGGCGACTATCAGCTGAAGGACCACGCCGCCCATCACATGCAGCGTGTCCATCGGCCAGCCCGTAGCGTGCCGCACGAACTCCTTGATCTCGAACCAGACCGCGGGGTCGAAGCTCATCGGTTGGCGAAGCGATCCGCCAGCGCCTGCAGCGATGCGTCGTGCGTCAGGTCGAGGTGGAGCGGGGTGACCGACACATGCCCGTCGGCGATCGCCTCGAGGTCGGTCTGGTGGCCGGGCGTCTCGATCGAAGGGCCGAGCCCGAACCAGTAATAAGGATAGCCGCGCGGGTCGGTCCGCTGGACGATGCGGGTGCGGCCGTAATCGCGGATCCCCTGGCGGACGACCTTGATGCCCTTGACCTCTTCGGGTGCCAGCGCCGGGAAGTTGACGTTGACCAATGTGCCGGGCGCGTGCGGGATTTGCAGCAATTGCTCGAGCACGCGCGGCGCCCAATGCTGCGCGGCGGCGAAGGGCACGGTGTCGCCCATGCCTTCGCGGGCATAGACCTGGCTCAGCGCGATCGAGCGCACCCCGGCCAGCGCCCCTTCCATCGCGGCCGAGACCGTGCCGCTGTAGGTCACGTCCTCGGCCAGATTGGCGCCGCGATTGATCCCGGAGATGATCACGTCCGGTCGCTCGTCGGGCATCAGGTGGAACAGCGCCATCAGCACCGAATCGGTCGGCGTTCCCGCCACCGCAAAGCGCCGCTCGCCAAGCCGGCGAAGGCGGACCGGGCGGGTCAGGGTCAGCGAATGGCCGGTGCCTGACTGCTCCTCGGCCGGTGCGACGATCCACAGGTCGTCGGTAAAGGCGCTGGCGACCTCCTCGAGCAGCTTCAGGCCCGAGGCGTTCACCCCGTCATCGTTGGTAAGGAGAATGCGCATGGCCTCGCTATGCGCGAAGCCAATGCTGCGGTGCAACCTCCACCGGCGACCCGAAGGTTGCGTTATTTTGGCAACATGGTGAGCGAAAGCTGTTTCAGCGCTTGTTCACGACCTTGGCTTTAAGTAGAGGCGCGGCAGAGCTCGAAGTGGGCTTGTTGATGGAGCTAAGCTCCGGAAATGCCTTGTGATCGCTCCTTGCGGTCCTGCGTCTGAGCAGGGGCAAGCGGCGGGTGTGCTTTGGGTTGGTACCGGCGCGCCATGGTGACCATGCCGCCGGTCTCCGACCCGTTTGGGGAGGGGAAAATGGCTACCGCTTTGAGTGACGTGTACGACACACCGGAACCGTTTGACCGCATCATCCTCCCCGACGGCTATCGCCCAAGCGACGAGGAAGAATTCATGGGGTCGACCCAGCGGGCTTATTTTCTCGCCAAGCTGCGCGCCTGGAAGGAAGCGATCGTTGAGGAAAGCCGGGCGACCATGGCTCAGCTCCAGGTCGACACGCTGCGCGAACCCGACCTTGCCGACCGGGCTTCCAGCGAAACCGATTGGGGAATCGAGCTTCGCACCCGCGACCGCCAGCGCAAGCTGATCGCCAAGATCGACGCCGCCATCCGCCGCCTCTACGCGGGCGAATATGGCTATTGCGAAGTCACCGGCGAACCGATCAGCCTTGGTCGGCTGGAAGCGCGCCCAATCGCGACCATGACGCTCGAATCGCAGGAGCGTCACGAGCGGATCGAAAAAGTCAGCCGCGACGATTGATCGGCGGCGCTACCCTGCAGAAGGGAAGTCGCGGTTCCGACTGGCACCTCCCCGCCGCGCGAGCGACAGGGAGGCGGTTTGTCAGCTCAATGCACCGTCAGGCCGAGCATTTCGTCCTTGAGGCGGAGCTTCTCTTTCTTGAGTTGGTGAAGAAGGATGTCGTCGGGGTTGGGTCGCCGCTCTTCCGCGTCAATCTGTGACTGGATTGCGGCATGCTTTGATTCGAGTGCCTCGACGTGAGCCTTTTCCATCGTGCGTCATTCCCTTTCATTGGTGTGACAGCCACAAGAGAAAACCATGAATCGGCCCGTTTGTCCCGCGCAATTTGCGCCACCCGCCGCGCGAAGCCTGCGTTTTGGCGCGCTGGCGCTTACTCCTTCTTCGCAGCTTTGCGGTAACGGTTCGGAATGAACGACGACCAGCCCACCGAGCGATTGCAGGCGCTTCGCACCGAACACCGCATCCTCGACGCCGAGATCGCGGCGCGGATCGCGGCGGGCGACGATATGCTGGCCGTGGCGCGCATGAAGAAGCGCAAGCTTCGGCTCAAGGACGAAATCCAGGCGCTACTCGACGACTGCGTCCCGGACATCATCGCGTGAGATCGTCCCGCATCGGGACGCGCGGGAGCCGGAACGCCGCTGCGGCTTTCCTCTCCCGAGCCCCTGCGCTTATGGTGAGCCGCCTATGAAAGACGTGTCCAACTCCGAAGCCGCAACAGCAGGCAGCCGCATCACGCCGCGCCTGGTGGAAAGCCTGTACACCGAGGCGATGCTGCTGGCCGACGAGGCGCGGACCTATTTCGACACCGCCAGTCGCGCGGATCGCGACGCGCTCGACCCCTTCGTACGGGTCGGCTTCGCCTGCGAATCGCTCAAGGTGACCACCCGGTTGATGCACATCATCGCCTGGCTGCTGACCCAGCGCGCGGTGGAGACCGGCGAGCTCAGCGAAACCTGCGGCCGCCGGCCGGAGCGCCGCCTCGGCCATGCCGGCGCGAGCGACCCGCAGGTGCTGGAGCAGCTTCCCGCCGCCGCCAAGGCGCTGATCTCGTCGAGCATCGACCTGTATGAGCGGGTTGGCCGCCTCGACGAGGAGCAATTAAGCGACCAGCCGGTGCCGAGCCCGGCGCGCGCCTTGATGGGCCGGCTCGAACGCGACCTCATCTGGAACGCGCCGCGCTGAGCCGCTACGGCTCGGATGTGACGAATAGCCAAATCCTCCATCCCGGTCCGCGGCTGCTGATCGGCCACGGCCGCACGCCTGAGCTTGCGGGCCTTCTTCCGGGCGGCCCCGTACTGCTGGTCACCGACCGGTCGGTGCGAACGATGGGCCTGCTCGACCCGCTGCTCACCGAACTGGAGCGCGAGCGCGAGGTGGTCCTGTTCGATGGCGTTGAGGCCGATCCCAGCCGCGCCACCCTGATGGCAGCGGTCGAGGCGGGGCGGGCGGGCGGCGCCACGTCGGTCGTCGGCTTCGGCGGTGGCAGCCCGATGGATGTGGCAAAGCTTGCGGCCTATCTCCTCGGCTCGGGCGACGATCTCGACACAATCTGGGGCGTGGGGCTGGCGCGGGGGCGGCGCCTGCCGCTGGCATTGGTCCCGACCACCGCCGGGACCGGCTCCGAAGCGACGCCCGTGGCGATCATCACCGTCGAAGGCGCGGAAAAGAGGGGCGTCAACGCCGCGCCGCTGATCCCCGACGTCGCCGTGCTTGACGCTTCGCTGACGCTGGGCAAACCGCGCGGCCTGACGGCGGCGACGGGCATCGACGCCATGGTCCATGCGGTCGAGGCCTATACCTCGGCCAAGGCTAAGAACCCGGTGTCGGACATGCAGGGGCGCGAGGCGTTGCGCTTGCTGTCGGCCAACCTGATCACCGTTTGCGAAGAGCCGAGCAATGTCGCCGCCCGCGAAGCGATGCTGGTCGGCGCGCACCTCGCCGGGCTGGCTTTCGCCAACGCCCCGGTCGCCGGCGTCCATGCGCTCGCCTATCCGCTCGGCGGCATTCACCATCTGCCGCACGGCCTCAGCAATGCGCTGATGCTGCGCCCCGTACTGTCCTTCAACGCCGAGGCCGCGCGTGAGCCTTATGCCGAACTCGCCGCCATCCTCGACCCTGCGGTCGCCACGCTGGGCACCCAGGCCGCGGCTGCGCAATTGGTCGAGCGGCTGGAGGAACTGGTGATCGCCAGCGGCCTCAAGCCGCGGCTTCGTGATCACGGCATTGGGCGGGAGGAAGCCGCGATGCTGGCGCGCGAGGCGATGAAGCAGACCCGCCTGCTGGTGAACAATCCGGTGCCCATCAGCGAAGCCGACGCCCAGCGCCTGTACGAGGCCGCCTGGTGAGCCGCCCGGTCCCGCCGCGCCGCGATCCATTTGGGCGCTGGCACGACGTTTCGCTCCGCTGGTCGGACAACGATGCCTACGGGCACGTCAATAATACGATCTATTACCAGTGGTTCGACAGCGCCGTGAACGCGTTTCTGGTGGGCGAAGGGCTGCTCGACATCGTGGCCGGCGATCCCATCTGCCTGGTGGTCGGCACCGCCTGCGATTATTTCGCGCCGCTCAGTTTTCCGGGCGAGGTCGAGATCGGCCTGCGCGTCGTCGAGCTGGGTCGCTCCAGCGTGCGCTATCATCTGGGCGTATTCGCCAAGGGGGCTGAGGAAGCGGCCGCCGCGGGAAGCTTTGTCCACGTGGCGGTGGACCGCTCCGGACGGCGTCCGGTGCCGTGGCCGGACAATTGGCGACAGGTGCTGGAGGCTTTTCGCGCCTAGCCGCAGACCCGCGACCTTGCCGCGCGATATTCCTCGCTCCACCGTGCGATGAGGTCGGCGGCGGGCTGGACCTTATCGATCGCGCCGATGCCCTGGCCGGATCCCCAGATGTCCTTCCACGCCTTGGCGCTGCTGCCACCGCCGAAGCTCATTGCCTCCGCGCTGCTTTCCGGCAGATTATCGGGATCGAGCCCGGCCTTTTCGATCGACGAGCGCAGATAATTGCCATGCACGCCGGTGAACAGGCTCGAATAAACGATGTCCTTGGCCGATCCGTCGACGATGCCCTGCTTGTAGTCGCCTTCCGCACGCGCTTCGTCGGTGGCGATGAAGGGTGAGCCGACATAAGCGACGTCCGCGCCCATGGCCTGTGCCGCCAGGATCGCGCCGCCGGTGGCGATCGAGCCGGACAAAGCGAGCGGGCCGTCGAACCAGCTGCGGATTTCCTGGATCAGCGCGAAGGGCGACCAGCGGCCGGCATGGCCACCAGCCCCCGCCGCCACCGCGATCAGGCCGTCGGCGCCTTTCTCGATCGCCTTGCGGGCGAAGCGGTCGTCGATGACGTCGTGAAGCGTGATCCCGCCCCAGCCATGGACGGCCTGATTGAGCTCTTCGCGCGCACCAAGCGAGGTGATCACGATCGGCACCTTCCACTTGGCGCAGGTCGCCATGTCTTCCTCGAACCGGGTGTTCGAACGGTGGACGATCTGATTGACCGCAAACGGCGCGGCGGGCGCATCGGGATTGGCGCGATCGTGCGCGGCCAGGGCCTCGGTGATCTCGTGCAGCCATTCGTCGAGCTGCGCCTGCGGCCGCGCGTTCAGCGCCGGAAAGCTGCCGACCACGCCCGCCTTGCACTGAGCGATCACCAGCGCCGGATTGGACACGATGAACAGGGGCGCACCGATGACCGGCAGGCGCAGAGTGTCGAAAACGGGCGGCAGAGACATGGACTTCCCCGGCTGATCAGCAATGGCTCTCAGCGCTAGGTCGGGCGCCCAAACGGTGCAAGCCCCGTCCTTCGGCCCCGTTTGCCAATCTTCAGTGCGCAAGGCTATGAAGCGTGGTGCCCGAAACGAGTGTCTTTGCATGGATGCCTTGAACAACGCCGGGTCCGACCAGTTTCCGCCGTCCTTGTGGCGCGATCTCGCCGACCAATTGCCGCAGCTTGCGTGGATCTCGGACCGCGACGGGCGCGCCCTGTGGTTCAACAAACGCGCGCTGGACTATCTCGGGTTGAAGCCTGAGGAGATGATCGGGAACGGCTGGTTCAAAGCCCTTCATCCCGATGCGCGCGCCGGCACGGTCGAAACGTGGCGGCAAGCGTTGGAACACGGTATCCCTTACGAATGCCATTATGCCCTGAGGCGTCACGATGGCGTGTATCGGGATTTCCTGGCTCGGGCCGAACCACATCGTGGGGCCGGGGGCGAGATCGACTATTGGTTCGGCACCACCACCGATGTCACCGACCAGCGCGCCGAGCAGGAAACGGCCCGTCGTGCCGCCGAGGAGATTGAGGCGATCTATGCCACCGCGCCGGTCGGCCTCACCGTGCTCGACAAGGAGATGCGCTTTGTCCGCATCAACGAGCGGATGGCCGAGCTCAACGGCATCCCGGCAGCCGACCATCTCGGTAAATCCGTTCGCGAGCTGCTACCCGCGCTTGCCGATCAGGCCGAAAGCGCGCTCCAGCGGGTTTTCGCGGGCGAAGATATCATCGGCCTCGAGCTTAGCGGCGAAACGCCCGCGGCGCCGGGCGCCGTCCGAACCTGGCGGGAAAATTGGCTACCCATGCGAGCGGCCAACGGCGAGATTACCGCCGTGGCCATTTCGGCCGAAGAGGTTACTGCGTCCAAAGCGGCCGAACGAGCACTCGCCCGCTCCGAAGCCCAATTCCGGACCCTCGCCGAGGCGATTCCCGGCATGTTGTTCGTCACCGACAGCGATGGCGGGAACCGTTACGTCAATGAGACTTTTGCGACCTTTTCGGGCCTGCCCAAGGAGCAGCTGCTTGGCAAAGGCTGGCTCCAGCTTCTTCATCCCGATGATCGCGATCGCACGTTGGCGGCATGGGCCGACGCCAACGCCCAGGATCGCCCGTACGAAGTGGAATACCGGCTTCGCAATCACGCCGGCGACTATCGCTGGATCGCGGCTCGTGCCCTCAGAATCCCAGCCTCCGACGGCGAGGGCGGTGAGCAGTGGGTCGGCACCTGCATCGACATTCACGACAGCAAGGTCGCCGAGCAGGAGCTGCGCGAAAGCGAAGCGCGGGTTCGGATCGCCAGTGACCATTCCGACGTGTCCTTCTGGGACGTCGATCTCGTGCACCATACAGTGGTATGGCCGAAACGCCTGAGGGCGATGCTTGGCATCTTTAGCGACCGACCCGTGTCGCTTCAGGATTTCTACGACACGATCCATCCGGACGACAGCGAACGGGTCATCACTGCATTTGCTGCAACCATGGATCCGGACAGGCGTGCGGTCTACGATGTGGACTATCGGGCGATCGGCAAGGAAGACGGCATCGTCAGGTGGGTCACCGCCAAGGGGCGCGGCTTGTTCGACGCCGAGGGCCGCTGCGTGCAAGTGCTCGGCACCGCCGTCGACATCACGCAGCGCAAGCAGGCCGAAGAGGACGTTCGCCGAAGCGAAGAGCGGTATCGCGCCCTGTTCAACTCGATGGAGCAGGGCTTTTGCATCATCAATTTGAGCTTCGATGAAGACGGACAGCCGTGCGACCATCGCTTCGTCGAGATCAATCCCGCATTTTCACGTCAATCGGGACTTCCGCAGGACGTTCTGAACAAGTCGATCCACGACGTGGTGCCCGGCCTCGATAATAGCTGGACCGAACGCTATGGAGAGGTTCTGCGCACCGGCCACTCCAAGCGTTTCGTCGATTATGCCGAGCCGCTTGGACGCTGGTTCGAAGTCTATGCCTTTCCCCTCGGCCGTGCCGCAGAAAATAACGTCGCGCTTCTGTTCAGCGACGTGACCGAGCGGATGGAGCGCGAAGAGGCCCTTCGCCGCAGCGAGAACGAACTTCGCCTCCGCCTCAACGCCATTCCGCAGATGGTCTGGTCGACGCTGCCCGACGGTTATCACGATTTCTACAACGACCGCTGGTACGAATTTACCGGAACCCCGCTCGGCTCGACCGACGGCGAAGGGTGGAACGGCATGTTCCATCCCGAAGACCAGGCGCAGGCCTGGGCGCGGTGGAACGAGTCGCTGGCGACCGGCCAGCCCTACGAAATCGAATATCGTCTGCGGCACCATACCGGCAGCTATCGCTGGGTACTCGGCCGCGCGCTGCCGATCCGCAATGAAGCGGGCGAGATCGTGCGCTGGATGGGGACCTGCACCGATATCGACGACCGCATCGCCGCCGACCGCGCGTTGCGTGACAGTGAAGCACGGCTCCGCGCGATCCTTGAAGCCGTCCCGGTCGGTCTGATGTTTGCCGATTCCTCCGGGCGGCTGACCGGCTGGAACCACCAGATCGCGGAATTCCTTGGGCATGACCTGGTCGAGAGCAGCCGGGTCGAGGATTATCGCGACGACTATGTCGCCTTTCACGGCGATGGGCGCCAAGTCGAAAGCGACGAATATCCGCTGGCCCGCGCGCTCGCCGGCGAAGCACGGCCCGAGCTCGAGGTGCGAGTCCGGCGCGGCGACGGCTCGCTGCGCTGGCTGCGCTACGTCGCGGCGGCCATACGCGACGAGCAGAGCGGCGAGATCACCGGCGGGGTGGTTGCCTCGATCGACGTCGACCGCGAACGGCGGCTTACCGAGGGGCTGGAGCGCGAAGTCGAAAAGGTGATCGCCGAGCGCGAAGTGGCGCAGGAAGCGCTTCGTCAGAGCCAGAAGCTGGAAGCGATGGGCCAGTTGACCGGCGGTGTCGCGCACGACTTCAACAACCTTCTGACTCCGATCATCGGCAGCCTCGATTTGCTGCAGCGCAAGCAGATCCTCGACGAACGCACCGGCCGGCTGGTCGAGGGCGCGCTCGCCTCCGCCGAAAAGGCACGGGTGCTGGTCCAGCGCCTGCTCGCCTTCGCCCGCCGCCAGCCGCTGAAGCCGCAGGCGATCGATCTCCGGCGCGTGGTGTCGGAAATGAGCGAGTTGGTGGATTCGACCTCCGGGCCGCGCATCCGGGTTGTCACCGACCTTCCCGACAGCCTGCCCGCGGCGCTTGCCGACGGTAATCAGCTCGAAATGGCGCTGCTCAATCTCAGCGTGAACGCGCGCGACGCCATGCCCGAAGGCGGCACGCTCAGCATCGGCGCGCGAAGCGAGGAGGCGGGGGCGGGCACGAAGCTTGGCCTGCCTGCGCAGCCGCATGTTGTGCTGTCGGTCAGCGATACCGGCACCGGCATGGACGAAGAAACCCGCCGCCGCGCGATCGAGCCTTTCTTCTCGACCAAGGGCCTCGGCAAAGGCACCGGGCTTGGCCTGTCGATGGTGCATGGCCTCGCCGCGCAGCTCGGCGGCGCGCTCGACATCCGCTCGGCGCACGGCATGGGCACCACCATCGAATTATGGCTCCCGCTCGCCGCAGAAGCCGCCGCCAGCAACGTGGCAAGCGGCTCCGAGCCCGACGCGCACGGGGCGGGCACCGTGATGCTGGTCGACGACGAGGAACTGGTCCGTGCCTCGACCGCCGGAATGCTCGCCGACCTCGGCTACCGCGTGGTCGAGGCCGATTGCGGCGAAGCGGCCCTGTCGCTCGTAGCCGATGGGTTGGTTCCGAGCCTGCTGATCACCGACCAGTTGATGCCCGGGCTCAGCGGCACCGACCTCGCGGTTCGCCTGCGCGAGCGCTTCGCCGGGCTGCCGGTGCTGGTGGTGTCGGGCTATGCCGACCTTGAAAGCCTCTCGCCTGCCTTCCCGCACCTCAGCAAGCCGTTCCGCCAAGCCGAACTTGCCGCCGCGCTGGAGAAGGTGACGGTTTGAAGCGCAGGCCTTATGAGCCGCTGCCCATGAGCCAGAGCAACAAGATGTGGGGCGGCCGGTTCGCCGCGGGCCCGTCCGAAATCATGCAGACCATCAACGCCTCGCTGCCGGTCGACCGGCGGATGTGGCGTGAGGATCTGGCCGGCTCGCGCGCCCATGCCACCATGCTGCGCGATCAGGGCATCGTCGGTGCCGAAGACGCCGCGGCGATCCTCGCAAGCCTCGACACCATCGAAGCGGAGTTCGAGGCGAACGGCCCGCCGACCGACCTTGCGCTGGAGGACATCCACATGGCGGTCGAAAGCCGCCTGGCCGAGCTGATCGGCCCCGCCGCCGGGCGCCTCCACACCGCGCGTTCGCGCAACGATCAGGTCGCGACCGACTTCCGGCTGTGGGTGCGCGGTGCGTGCCGGGAGAGCGCCGAGGCGATCGTCCGCCTGCAATCGGTACTGATCGCCTGTGCCGAGGAGCATGCCGACACCATCATGCCCGGCTTCACCCACCTCCAGGTCGCGCAGCCGGTGACGCTCGGCCATCACCTTCTCGCTTATGTCGAAATGCTGCAACGCGACGTGTCGCGCTTCTTCGCCGCGGACGAACGGGCAGGGGAATGCCCGCTGGGCGCCGCGGCGCTGGCCGGCACCGGCTTCCCGATCGACCGCGAGGCGACCGCCGCCGCGCTCGGCTTTGAGCGGCCAACCGCGAACAGCCTCGACAGCGTGTCGGACCGTGACTTCGCACTCGATTACCTCGCCGCCGCCGCGCAATGCAGCCTGCACCTGTCACGCCTCGCCGAAGAACTGATCAACTGGGCCAGTCCGCCGTTCGGCTTCGTCCAGCTCAGCGACCAATGGTCGACCGGCAGCTCGATCATGCCGCAGAAGCGCAATCCCGATGCGGCCGAGCTGGTGCGCGGCCATTCGGGGCGGATCGTCGGGCTATTCACGGGCCTGATGATCACCATGAAAGGCCTGCCGCTGGCCTATTCAAAAGACATGCAGGACGACAAGGCGCCGACCTTCGAGGCGCATGACCTGCTCGCCCTCAGCCTCGCCGCGCTGGCCGGGTCGGTCGAAAGCGCCGCGTTTAACCCAGCCCGGATGCGCGAAGTCGCCGCGCAGGGCTTCGCCACCGCGACCGATCTCGCCGACTGGCTGGTGCGCGAGGCGGGCGTGCCGTTCCGCGAGGCACATCACATCACCGGCCGCGCGGTAAAGGCGGCGGAGGACGCGGGTTGCGATCTCGCCGACCTCTCGCTCGATACGTTGCAAGCCATCGATGCCCGCATCGACGACCGCGTCTACGATGTGCTGAGCGTCGAAGCCTCGGTGAACAGCCGGACCAGCCACGGCGGCACCGCGCCGGTCCGGGTTCGCGAGCAGGTCTCTCGGTGGAAGGAGCTACTGGATCTGTAGCTTCTTCTTGCGCTGGGCGGCAATGCGCAGGCGCAGGGCGTTCAATCTGATGAACCCCGCCGCATCGCGCTGGTCGTAGGAGCCCGAGCCTTCCTCGAAGGTCACCAGGTCCTCATCGTACAGCGAATAAGCACTCTCGCGGCCGATCACGGTGGCGTTGCCCTTGTAGAGCTTCATGGTCACCCGCCCGCTGACCATCTCCTGGCTCTGGTCGATCAGCGCCTGCAGCATCTCGCGCTCGGGCGCGAACCAGAAGCCGTTGTAGATCAGGCTGGCATAGCGCGGCATGAGCGAATCCTTGAGGTGCATCGCCCCGCCGTCGAGCGTGATGCTCTCGATCCCCCGGTGCGCCGCGAGAAGGATCGTCCCGCCCGGCGTCTCATAAACCCCGCGGCTCTTCATGCCGACGAAGCGGTTCTCGACCAGATCGAGCCGGCCGATGCCATTGTCGCGGCCAAGTTCGTTGAGGCGGGTCAGCAGCGCCGCCGGCGACAGCGAGACACCGTCGATCGCGACTGGATCGCCACGCTCGAAATCGATGGTGATCTCGGTCGGCGTATCGGGCGCGTCCTCGGGCGAGATGGTGCGCTGGTGGACGTATTCGGGCGCTTCCTGGCTCGGATCCTCCAACACCTTCCCTTCGCTCGACGAATGGAGCAGGTTGGCGTCGATCGAGAAGGGGCTCTCGCCGCGCTTGTCCTTGGCGATCGGGATTTGGTTCTTCTCGGCGAAGTCGATCAGTTGCTCACGGCTGGCGAACTCCCACTCGCGCCACGGCGCGATAACGCGGATGTCGGGCTCCAGTGCGTAATAGCCGAGCTCGAAGCGGACCTGGTCGTTCCCCTTGCCGGTGGCGCCGTGACACACCGCGTCGGCGCCCACCTGGCGCGCGATCTCGATCTGGCGCTTGGCGATCAGCGGACGGGCGATCGAGGTGCCGAGCAGATACTGGCCTTCGTAGACGGTGTTGGCGCGGAACATCGGGAAGACGAAGTCGCGCACGAACTCTTCCTGCACATCCTCGATGAAGATGTTCTCAGGCTTCACCCCGAGCAACTCGGCCTTGCGCCGTGCCGGCTCGACCTCCTCGCCCTGGCCGAGGTCGGCGGTGAAGGTCACCACCTCCGCGTCATATTCGGTCTGCAGCCACTTGAGGATGATCGAGGTGTCGAGCCCGCCTGAATAAGCGAGTACGACCTTGAGCTTAGCCATGGTTGTTCAGTCCTGCTGCAAAAGCCACATCAGCGCGCCGCGCGCCGTGTGCATGCGGTTTTCGGCCTGGCGCCAGATCGCGCTCTTCGGCCCGTCGATGACCCCCGCGGTCACTTCCTCGCCGCGCCGCGCCGGGAGGCAGTGGAGGAACCAGGCGTCGGGCGCCTGGGCCATCAGCGTCTCGTCGACCTGATAAGCGGCAAGGTCGGCCATCCGCCGCTCGGTCTCGCTGTCCTGACCCATCGACACGAACACATCGCTGTAGACGATATCGACCCCGGCTACCGCATCCCGGTCGGCGGTCTGGACGACACCAGCGGGCGCGTCCGACAGCTGATAGCCTTCGGGCGCGACGATCGTCAGCTCGGCGCCCAGCGCGGCGCAGCCCTGCGCCAGGCTGCGCGCGACATTGTTGTCGCCGTCACCGACATAAGCGATCCTGACCCCCTCAATCCGGCCGCATAGTTGGCGGATGGTGAGAAGGTCGGCGAGCCCCTGGAGCGGATGGTCGGTGCCCGACAGCATGTTCACCACCGGCACCGGGCTCGCCGCTGCCAGCGCCTGCAGGAGGCCGTGGTCGAACACCCGCGCGCAGATCACCCCGTGATAACAGGCCAGCGTTCGCGCGACGTCCTCAACGCTTTCGCGGGTGCCGATGCCAAGCTCGCCCTGCGTCAGATAGATCGGATGTCCGCCGAGCTGGTGCACCGCCAGCTCCATCGAGTTACGGGTCCTGGCGCTCGGCTTCTCGAAATACAAGGCCGCGCCTGTGCCGGCGAGCAGCGGGGCAGGGGGCGCTTCGGCCAGCGCCAGCATCGCTTCGATGTCGGCACGGCTGACGTCCGCGAGGGTCAGGAGATGGGTCACCAGTTGGCCTCCTGCCGGATCATGGTGCCAATACCGTGCCGGGTGAGCAGCTCGATTAGCAGCGCATGTGGCACGCGCCCGTCGATGATGTGGGCATAAGGAACGCCGCCCTCCACCGCGTCGAGGCAGGCGGTGAGCTTGGGGATCATCCCCCCGCCGACGCTGTCGTGGGCGATCCGCTCGCGCAGCTCGGCGGCGGTCAGGCGCGGGACCAGGCTGGTCTCGTCCTTGGCATCCTCGAGCAGGCCCGGCGCGGCGGTCAGATAAACGATCTTCTCCGCCCCCATCGCAATGGCGATCGCCTTGGCCGCTTCGTCGGCATTGACGTTGAACGGCTGCCCGTTCTCGTCCGCGCCGATGGTCGACACGACCGGGACCATCCCGCCGTCGAGCAGCTTCAGCAGGTGCTGCGCCCGAACCTCGGTCACATCACCGACGAAGCCTAGCGACGCATCGCGCTGCGTGACCCGCAGCAGTCCGGCATCCTCGCCCGACACGCCGAGCGCCACCGGCTCCGCGCCAGCCTCGCCATTGATGGTGGCGACCAGATCGCGGTTGATCTTGCCGACCAGCACCATGCGGACGATTTCCAGCGTCTCGGCATCGGTGACACGAAGCCCGTCGCGAAACTCGGGCTGCTTGCCGACCCGGCGCAGCATCGCATCGACCTGCGGACCGCCGCCATGCACCAGCACGCAGCGCACCCCGACCGAACGTAGCAGCAGCACGTCCTGCGCCAGAGCCCGGTCGCTCTCGGGATCGATCGCCGCGCCGCCCAGCTTCACGACGACCGACTTGCCGGCGAACTCCTGGATGTAGGGCAGGGCCTCGACCAGGATTTCGGCGGTGCTGGTGGGAGTCAGCTGGCTCTTGGCAAGCGACGCGGGGGAGGCAAGTGCAGTCATGACGTCACGCTATTCTCTTTTATGTAACCGGGGCCGAGATCGACCCCGATCACCCGCGCCTGGCCGCTTCCGGCACCGAGGTGAACCTCGATCCGAAATTCCTGACCCAGCATATGCTCGGTCAGCGCCTGCGCATCATGCGCGCAATTGGTGCCGCCTTCCGCCACTCGGATCCCGCCATAACTGACGAAGCTGCGGTCGACATCGAGCGCGACGCCCGCCGAGCCCGCCGCCGCCAGCAGCCGGCCCCAATAAGGATCGGCGCCGTACCAGCTACATTTGACGAGATTGTTCTCGGCGATGTTCTTGGCGGCGATCCGCGCCTCGGCGTCGCTGGCGGCGCCGGTGACGTGGAGATGGGCGAGGCGGGTCATGCCCTCGGCGTCATGCGCCATCTTGAGCGTCAACTGGCGGCAGGCTTCCTCCACCGCGCGGCCGAAGCCGTCGAGATCGGCAGGCGCGCCCTTGCGCCCGCTGGCGAACAGCATCGCCGTATCGTTGGTCGAGGTCGCGCCATCGACGTTGAGCGTATTGAAGGTCGCATCGCTCGCCGCCTTCAGCATCGCCTGAAGCATCTCGTGCGGCACATCCGCGTCGGTTGTCAGGAACGCCAGCATGGTCGCCATGTTGGGCGCGATCATCCCGCACCCCTTGGCCATGCCGCCGATCGACCAGCCGTCGCCCTGTACGACGACTTCCTTCGACACATGATCAGTGGTGAGGATGCCCTTGGCTGCCTCGGCGCCGCCTTCGACCGACAGCGTGTCGCCAAGCTTCGGGATCGCCGGCAGGATCACGTCCATCGGCAACGGCGTGCCGATGATCCCGGTTGAACAGACCAGCACCGCCGCCGCATCGATCCCCAGCGCCTGCGCGGTCGCGACGCCCATCGCCCGCGCGTCGTCGAGCCCGGCCGCGCCGGTCCCCGCATTGGCGTTTCCGCTGTTGACCACTACCGCCGCTGCCTTGCCGCCATTGGCCTGCAGCAGGTCGCGGTCCAGCGTCACCGGCGGCGCGCAGAACTTGTTCTGGGTGAAGACCGCGGCGCAGGTGACCGGCTGCCGGTCCTCGGTCGCGAGCAGCGCCATGTCGGGACGAGACTCCTTGATCCCGGCATGAAGCCCGGCGGCGACGAAGCCCTCGGGGGCGGTAACGCTCATGGAAACACTCCTTCGGCCGACAGGCCAGCGGCCTCGTCCAGCCCGAACATCAGATTGGCGCACTGGATCATCTGCCCGGCCGCGCCCTTGCCCAGATTGTCGATCGCACCGAGCGCCAGCACACGCTTGGTCCGGGCGTCATAACGGGCGGACACCACCGCGCCATTACTCCCCGTTACCCACTTGGTTGCAGGCGGCGCGTCGCTGACCCGGACGAACGGCTCGTCCGCATAAGCCGCGCGCAACGCTTCGAGCGGTTCGTCCGCCGTCATTTCCCGTGCCGCGGTGGCATAACAGGTCGCAAGAATGCCGCGCGTCATCGGCGCGAGGTGCGGGGTGAAAAGCACGGTCGCGCCCAGCGCCTGTTCCATCTCGGCGGTATGGCGGTGATTGAGGAGGCCGTAAGCGGCAAAGCTGCCGTCGACGGTATTGAACGCGGTGCCTTCCTTGACCGCCCGACCCGCGCCGCTGACCCCGCTCGCCGCATCGACGATCAGGCTGTTGGACTCGACCAAACCGGCATCGATCAGCGGCTTCAGCGCCAATATGGTGGCGGTCGGATAGCACCCAGCCGCTGCCACCGCCTGCGCGCTGCAGATGGCGTCGCGATGCAACTCGGGAATGCCATAGACGAAGCGGTCGAGCAGGTGCGGCGCCGCATGCGCTTCGCCATACCAGGTTGCATAATCTTGTTGATCATGCAGCCGGAAGTCGGCCCCGAGGTCGACCAATTTGGCCCCGGTTGCCAGAATCGCTTCGGCCCATTTCTGGCTTTCGCCGTGGGGCAGGGCGGCAAACACCAGATCGATGCCGTCGAGCGCTTCCAAACTGAAGCGCTCGACCTCAATTGCCCCCGTCGGCCCGCCGATATGCGGATGTACCACGCCGAGCCTCTGCCCGGCCTTGCTGTCGCCGAACAGGCGCGCCGCCTCGATGCCCGGGTGGCGGGCGAGAAGCCGAAGCAGTTCGCCGCCGACATAGCCGGAGGCTCCGAGGATCGCGGATCGAATCATGGGAGGGCGCCTATGGTCCCGTTTGCATCATTATGCAAGTTCATGCATATGGACCGCATGACCGACAGCCGAAATCGTCGCCTCGCAGCTCTGGCCGACCTGCTCCGACGCCTCAGCCTCACCCGTCAGGACGAGCTCGTTGCGGCGCTTCGCGAGGCCGGCCACCAAGTCACGCAGGCGACCGTCAGCCGCGACCTCGATCAATTGGGAGCGGTCAAAATCCGCCGCGGCGGCGAGACGCGCTATACCTTGCCCGATCGCTGGGACGTGGTCCCTGCCGATGAGACGCGCGTGCGTGCGCTGTTCGCCGAATGGGTCCGCAGCGCCGAGCCTGCGGGCAGCCTCGTCGTCTTGAAGACTCCGCCGGGATCGGCGCACCTCGTGGGGGTCGCACTCGACGCCAACCCGCCTGCCGCCGTGGTCGGCACAATCAGCGGCGACGACACCCTCTTCATCGCCTGCCGCTCCCCCGCCGACGCCGCCGCACAGGCGCAGGAATGGAAAGCCTGGCTCGCAAGCTGACCGCCGGATGGATGGAGTGCGGCAAGAACCATCGCCCGATCAGGCAACAGTCGTCACCCGCTGAAACTGTTTCGTATGGTGGAAGGTGGTGGACGCACTTGGGCTCGAACCAAGGACCCGCTGATTAAGAGTCCTGCGCGTCTTCAATGTTTTCAGTGGCCATTCCGACATTTCGTGCTTTGTTCACGCTCATATGGATCAATGGCTTAGCGACTTTGTCGGAATGGAATGAGGCGCTTCCCGGCACGACTTCACGTCCGCTTTGCGCCCTTTGCGGGCGCTCCGAGCAACAGCGCCGGCACCGATAAGCGGACGTTGGCCAGCTAAGGGACTATTGTACGTTGCCGAGGCAATTTCGCTTCTCCGAGAGGGCGGAGTACCGAGAGCCAAAGCGTGCGTCAGTCTCCCTCTTCCTCGCACTCCCGGCGGTGGCGCCGCATCATCTCGTCGGCTTCATCGAGCAGGTCCTGCGTCTTCTTGACGCTATCTCGCAGACCACGTTGACTTTTTTCCACCTCAACCTGCTGGCGATCGCGCCGCTCTTCTCGTGTTTCCTTAGCCATCTCAGTCACTCACTCAACGTAGCTAATTTGCCGAAGATCGATCGAGTTCGCAACAGCGGAGGCCGGCTTGTTGCTCGCGAATCGTGCGTGCTCGCCCGCTGCGATCGAACGTTGAGTGGCCACATATTCGAGCCGTTCCGACCACCACAGCCCATGTAAGGAGGATGGGCTCAGCGACTGCCTTCTCGAGTTTCCATTTTTCGTAATGATTCGATGCAGCTGCGCCGGGCACTGTTTTGTGCTTCAGTGGCTGACGCACCGAAAATCCCCGAGGTAGTTCCCTGATCCCAAAAATTGTAGTTTGATTGGGTCGTAAACGGATATTAACTTGAAACAGGCCTGGTGCCGAGGGGAGCAACCGTGCGTGAGTTTGAAGAGATAGTGAAGCTTCAGGAGGAAGCTGCTCGTTTCTATGAACGGGCAGGGAATGCGGTGGGCCCGACTGCTAGAGTTGCTGCGCGTCGCTTAGCTGCAGCTGCTCGACTCGACGCAGAAGCGCGTATCAGCGATGAATCTCCCGAGAAAGAGGAACGCTCAGACCAACGAAGGCGATAAACATCTCTACTTGGCAGCTTCAATGCGCCGCTGAGCTTCACTTGCGAACGGTAGTGACCTTGCTGTTCACAGCTGCTGGCAAAGTGAAGCAGAACTTTGTTCGCGACGGCTCTGACTCGCACCAGATTCTACCCCCATGATTCTCTATGATCTCGCGGCAAATGGACAGTCCGATACCGAGGCCGCCCTTCTTGGTAGAAGTGTTTGGCGAGAAGAGTTTGCTTCTTGCTTCCTCCGGAACTCCAGCGCCGTTGTCCGCTATGCAGATTTCTACGAAACTTCCGACACGACGCGCTGAGCAATCAAGGCGGGGGTCAGGGTGTCCAATCAAAGCTTCCGCAGCGTTCTTCAGAATGTTCAAGAGCACCTGCTCTGCTGGACCCTTGGCGACCAAGACTACTTCAGAACCCGGGCTGATGGTAATCACTGGCTCGACAGGCAAACTGCTCTTGATCAACGTCAGGCTTTCGCTGATCAGAAGGCTAAGGGGAACTCTTAAGCGGCGGAGAGGGCGTGCGCCTACTATGTCGCGGATTATCTTTAACACTTCTGCAGCCCGAAAGATGGCGGCCTGCGCTTCGGATACACTACTTAAGAGTACGTCGGCATTCCGGTTGGAGTCGCTGAGTGCGCGTTGACAGATGGAAAGGTAGTTTGTCGCAGCAGCAAGCGGCTGACTGAGCTCGTGCGCAATCATCGAGGCTGCTGTGCCCATCGCGTTCAAGCGAGATAGCTGCAAAACTTCGGCGTTGAGGCGCCGAATGTTTGCTTCGGCCTCCATCTCCGCCGTGAGATCACGCACAAAGCCAAGAAAATGGCGGCCGCCAACCGCACTGTGCATTGTTACTGCTAGTTCAACTGGAATCTCGTGGCCGGCACGATGAAGTGCTGCCAGCTTCACCCGCCTTCCTAGGATACGAACCTCGCCTGTCAGCAGAAAACGTGACATTCCTGCTTGATGCGCTGCTCTATGTTCCGGAGGAATAATGACATCCCTCATCTGCCTGCCTACGGCATCTCCTGCCGCATAGCCGAATATCTTCTCGGCGTTGCCATTCCAGGCAGTGATGATCCCCGCGTCATCGATGACCATGACGGCATCGAGCGAGGTCGAGAGGACTGCTTCGGTGATTGGATCAGACATCAAGCAGCAAGCCCCCTGCCCATCCTTGTCAAACTTGAGGAGCAGAGGCGCAAGTGCGAGGCAGCGAAACCTCGGGTGTGACGACCGAAGCGAAAGAGGCTGTGAGGAAAATCGTCAGCTCCGACCGTCAATGATCTTCTGCTTCAGATTGGTTTAGCAAGTTCTAGCGACCCCTCCGAAATGGACCCTTTCTCGTGAGAATACGGTATTTTCTCGCCGAGTGACTTGCCGTTACGAAGGCGTTTCAATCATGTGAGGAGAAGGCCGATGACTAATCCCGATCTCAGCGCGTGTTTGCAAAACGCGCTTACGCATGCCCTTGCTGCGCAGAACCCGCGGGTGCGCATCGCCTACATGGATCTAGCCGAGTTCTATGACGCGCAAAGGCGGCGTTTAGCGGCTCCTCGGCAGTCCAAACCCATCCTCTAAGTTGGTTGAGGTTACGCCGGCAGAAGCAGGCGTGCCAGCAAGGACCCACAAATTCAGACGCGGCGGTGGGGCGCGGCGTGGACCCGAATGGAGCCGCTATGCTCGAACGAAAAGGCTGGATCGATCGCGAGAGCCGCTCACCTTCGTGGGCAAAGGTTCAGCTTGCGGACGCGTCGCGAACAATCGAGGCGGTCATCACGAACATCTCCTCTGGGGGCTGCCGGATAAGAGCAGATTGGCCACTGCGGGTAGGACAATGCCTTAGGGTTCGCGTTCCGGGGGTAGGCAGTCTCGCGGCGTATACCCGCTGGAGCAGGCCGCCTTACGCAGGGCTGGCCTTCATCGCTGACAGCGAAATCTGGGAGGGGAGAACTGAAGACCCATTGGCGCCAGCTAGGCGCATGGTTGCCAGGGCTGGTCCAGCTCCCTCATCCCTTTTGGAGCAGACGGAAGCGTTAACGAGATTCTAAAGCGTTGGGAGCCGCCGCATGAGCACCAGAGAAGACCAGATACTTCAGGTCGGGTACGTTAGCACTGCTGTTCGTCTTCAAAGTCCTGAAGTAATGCATGCAATTCTTGCCGCCTCTCGCCGCAACAATTCGGCGCTGAATGTAACGGGTTTGCTGGTCGCCGGCCGCCGACGCTATCTTCAAGTTATTGAGGGACCGGCCGAGGCGATCGAAGACTTGCTGTCGAAGATCGAAGCTGATGAACGCCATAAAGGCTTAGTCATTTTCCTGCGCCGAATTGTGCAGGAGCGGAGCTTTGGCGAATGGTCCATGGCGTTCCGCGGCAGTCCAACCCTTAGCTTCGAGGGTGATTACCGCCGAGCGCTAGAGTGGATGACGCGCGGCATGGAGGAAGGCCGGCTCAAGCAACAGATACTCGCCTTCGCAAGGCTTTGCGATCTGAAGCAGGGTGGCTTCCCGAGCCACCTGCAAGCAATCTCACAAGCCGCCTGACGTTCGATCGCCGTGGGCTGCTTATGCTCCGCAACGGGTCGGCAGCAACCATCGCGCAGGCTCCTGAGCGAGCGTCCTCTTCTGGTGAGTTCACGGACACCTGAGTGCTCGCTATGGGTCGCAAGCGGACTCTCGCCACTTAGCTGAACGAGCGCCCGCTTCGGCCAACCTAGCTGCAAGAAGCAGACCTTCTGCTCCCGGCCATTCCTCGCCTTGCTGACGCCCACAAGTCAGGCTTCGTCGGTTCGAATTTTTTCGTGCCGGTGTCACATCGGTCGGGTCTGCATCGTCATGGTTTCGAGCGCTTCGATGCTCGTGACAAGGAGACCAATCATGATCCCTCGCCTCGACAACCCATCCGCACTATTCCCCGCCGGCTTCAAGGCAATGGTCGCGCTCGAGCAGGCGCTCGCGCAGGCGATCGATCCGGAGTTGCTCGAACTGGTCAAGCTGAGGGCGTCGCAAATCAACGGCTGCGCCTTCTGCATTTACATGCACACCACCGACTTGCGTAAACGCGGAGTCGACGAGATGAAGCTTTACTTGCTCAACGCCTGGCGTGACTCATACCTCTATTCCGGACGAGAGCGGGCGGCGCTTGGTTGGACCGAAGCCCTGACGCGAGTTGCAGATGATGGCGCCCCGGATAACGAGTATAATGCGCTCGCCGAACAGTTCAGCGAAGAGGAACGGGTGCAACTGACTTTCGCCATTGGCGCAATCAACGTCTGGAACCGCCTTCAGGTCGGTTTTCACGTCGCTCATCCGCCACGTGGCGCAGTGATGCGCGATGCCGCCTGACCAGCACCTGGCTGATTTTAAGGCGCAGCGGCCGCGGTTGCTGCGCCTTGCTTACCGCATGCTCGGTTCACTGAGCGAGGCTGAGGATGTGGTCCAAGACGCCTGGCCGCGCTGGGCAGCAGTGAACGGCGGAGTCGACGTACCGGCCGCCTATCTCACCCGGATCGTGACTCGCCTGTGCCTCGACCAGCTTAAATCGGCGCGGGTACGACGTGAGGAATATGTTGGCGCTTGGTTGCCGGAGCCGCTGTTGCAGCAAGCCGACGAGGAGGGGATCGCCGACGACGTAACTCTGACGCTAATGATGGCGATGGAAAGGCTGTCGCCTCTCGAGCGCGCGGCATTCCTGTTACATGACATCTTCGAAACGCCGCTGAACGAGGTGGCGTTAACGCTGGATCGCGACCCTGCAGCGGTTCGCCAGCTCGCATCTCGCGCCCGACGCCACGTTAGCGAGGCGCGGCCGCGATACGTGCTATCCCCGGAAAGTGCCTCGCAGCTTGTGCGCGCATTTCATGAGGCGAGCACGAAAGGCGACCTCAAGATGCTGAGCGGTATCCTTGCCGACGAGGTTGCAGTCTTCTCCGACGGCGGCGGAAGGGTCCTTGCTTTCCGCAATGTTGTCCGAGGAATGGATCGGGTCCTGCGCCTCTTTCAAGGGCTGGCGCGCAAAGCGGCGTACCGACCGCAATTGCTTCGCACCGTGATGATCGATGGCCTTCCCGGCTTCGTCAGCGTCGATCGCGGGGCGGTGCTGCAGACAACCGCCCTCGAGGTTCGCGACGGCAAGATCACTGCTCTCTACATAGTGCGCAACCCAGACAAGCTGCGGCACGTCGAAGAGATGCTGGTTTAGCAAGTCGACCAGGCAAGTTGCTGTAATCGAGCCGAAATTGGGCCGTCCGCTTCCGGCTCGTTCCGCCGCGAAGCAGACGGTCGGCTAACGGCCAGGAGTAGCCGCACAGTCGCAGAGGGCTGAGTTGCGCCCGTTACGGACGGTCATGGCGGCCGAGCGACCGCCAAAAAGCGGTCGTCCGTTCAGCTATGGCAATTTCCTCCTATGAGAGAGCAGCAACCCATGCTGCGAAAGCGAGGGTCAGCGGGACAGCGACGATAGCGAGCTTGTCGAGCAGCCTTTGCTTTCTCTTCCTTCGCGCCTTCTCGCGGCTCTCAACCAATCCAGCCCTCCAAGGTGGCAGCCGACGTGACGAACTAGTCAGTCCGGTGCCGCTTAAATGCGGCAGGCTCGTGCTACCCTTCGGTCGTTGTCGTAACGCTGAATGTAGCGGACGCCTGAGATGCGGAGCATTCGGCAGTTCAGATTGACCCGGCCTGCGAAGGCCATGCCCAAGAGGCGTCCATACCGGTCTCGGCCTACCGGTTCAATCCGAACGGGGCCTAGCCGCAGCGCTGAGCGCATAGCTTCCTTTGCCACGCGTGCCTGCCGATCGCTGCAAACGTGATCCCCGAACCTCTGCCGGCATGGTCGCGACTTAGTCGGGTCGGGAGCATCGATTCCGAGCAAGCGCACCTCGCCCAAATTACGACAGCGTATCCCATCACCGTCGATCACCGTGGCAGCGAGGCAAAGCAGCAAAGACATGCCCCCAGGTCTAAAGGAGTAAGTGGTGGCCGGAAAGCGGGCCGAGCGCTGGTCTGCCCCGGGGACTGTCTATCCGCACGGTCAGGCTGAGCGGTGTCGCGGTCGTGATCCGCATTTTTCCGAGGGGCAGCCACAGAAGCTAATGTCTGCTTTCGACCCATTTCAGACATTCGACAGCGTGAGCCTGCAAAACTTCACAAGCAAGTGGCCATGGAAAGCTCAATATAGCATTGCGCCTCCTCGCGAGCTTCGCCTTAGGCCCAAATCGGAAGTTCCGGTAAATCTCGCTTAAACTCGCCGTGGTGAATGGGTCTTTGGAGGCCCATAATGCACTCAGCTGATCTTACTCACATGTCTCTCGACGGTCTCTTTCAGAAGCTGAAGGCTGCGCACGTTGAGCTTCGGACTTGTATCGACGAGATGGAAGCGCTCACGACCGGCCCAGCAATCAGTAGGCCGGTCTACTGTTCGGCCAGGTTTCGGATCAGCAATGCAAGCTTGAAGCGTCGCGCAACCTTTAACTTCGTTTGCGACAAGCTAAGCGAATCGGCGACGGCCGAAGAAGCAGATATGATCGCCCGTTTACGCAGTGAGGATCTTGCCTTGGTAGGGCGCTCAGCTCAGCATGTTCGCGATTGGCCGGCAGAGCAAATCGAAGCTGACTGGCAAGGGTATTGCAAGGCTTCGCGATCGATCAGAGCCGCGATGGCGAGAGAGCTCAAACATGTCGAAGAAACTCTCTTCCCAATTCTTCTGCGACACAGCCTCAGGCACCGCAGTCACATACCAAAAGCTGCATAGCCGCAGCTTACCCGCCGTTGCTTCGAGGCGTTCACGCAGCGCTTGTGACTAAGAACTTGGACAAGGTGACCAGAACGCCTTGCAACTCGTCAGTTCTCTTTGTGGGTTCGCGCTTCGTTGCGCTCCTGATCGGAAGCGTCCTTGTCTAACTGGCTGGCCACTAGTTTGACCTGAGCGGCTAGGATGTCGCTCTGGGATGCAGCCCACTCGCGAAGTTTTCTTGCGCGTTCTCGTTTGTTTTTGGGGGTCATCAGCCACCCTTTAGGTTGTTGAGTTCAGTCCGGGGTGGCAGCCCATGCCGAGAGTTGTTGCCGAGTCAGAAGTAGGGCCGCCAATTGCAGATAGGCAGGTGAAGCTTACCGCCTCGTTATCAGGCGCAAGCACCTTTGTTCTCGCGTCTGTAGAGCCACGCTCCAGATAATTACCCACCTTCAGCCACGAGCGACTTGCATAATCGTTCTTGATCCGTCTCAAAGGGTTGTGAAGCGACTCGGACCAGAGAGCGTTCGAGAGCTCGCGCTTGAGGCGCTTGAGAAGCCGCCGCTGCCTCTCACCTTGGGCCCGTCCGGCAGACGCGTGCTTTCGCGTTGGCGCTTGCTTGGCTGCGCCACTGCGCCACGGATGATGTTCTACCGCGATCTACCTGGCGGTGGGAGTGCCGCGACCGCTTGCCATCTCCGACTTTGAGGATCGATCGCGGGCAGCGACCTGATGTCCACTTCCGACCCAAAGAAGACATTTCGCTTACGACTTTGAAACGGAAGGCAGACACAGAGATGCACTCCGCGCAAGCGTGGTCAGAAGAGCGCCATCTGGCCCTGTATGCCACGTCGCCTTAGGCTAGCGAGCTGTTCGGGGCTGAGAGGCTCCCGGAGCTCGATTCCACATGAGTTCCCAACCGACCACGCGACCCGTCCAGCAAGAGGAAGATCACCGACCCGCAACAGAATTTGCGTTTCCTGTTCTGGCAGCTCGCTTCCTGAAAGGCGGACACCCCGATCGCTCACATCGCTGACGATCACGGCTACCCACGTTGGCGGCGCAGCTTGGCCGAAGACCGCGGGCTGAACACTTCCACCAGGAACGATGCGATCTCGACATAGCAATTCGAGCCCTTCGGCCATCGTTTCACTCCACGCAAAGAACTGGCGCTCGCAAGGCCAGCAGAACGTGTTCTAGTCGACGATTGTTGCGGTGCGATGAGCAAGCCTCGATCTGGCTTATTATGAGACAATGAGGAGGAGACTTCGCCCTACGGGGTGCATGCCTCGCTTCTCTTACAGAGACGACACGTTTCACCGTCAGGTTGTATGCATTGGCTGTCCCAATCAACACAAGATGTGCACCCTCAGCATCTTGGGTGCCATTTCCGTGGTAGGAGGAGTGTAAGTCACTCAGTTTAGGAGCATCCGTGTCTGATCGGCGTAGCACTCGTAGTGACCAGCGCAGCGCTAACGAGGGGAGCGGGCAGCCTAAAAATTGCCTTAAGTCTGAGCGTTCGAACTTGAAGAAGGCGGTCATCAGCGCAGAGGCTCTTCTTGCGCAAACCGGAGAGACTGCTCCAGCGAAGGTGAATATAGATGGATGCCTTATCCGCAGGATGTTGAGGGCGCGACGTTCCCGTGAGCAGCAGTTTGGCCCGAACCTCTTTGCGGACCCAGCTTGGGACATCCTACTGGAAGCGTACGCGGCAGAACTGGAACAGCAAAGGATTTCTGTAACTGCTCTCAGTGAGGCCTCAGCCGTACCACCTACGACGGCGCTGAGGTGGCTAAGCAAACTTGAAGAGGACGGCTGGTTGCGGCGGAAAGCGGATCCTTACGACGGGCGGCGCTTCTGGGTTGCCCTGACTGAGCAAGCCTCAGTGCAACTCCGAACCTACTTCGACAATGTCGAACCGGGGTTGTTCCTGGTTTGAGTCATCTTCTCTGCCAAGCGCCAGGAGACGACACCTAGCCATGTCGAGGTGAGCGCCTACGTTGGCCGGGAGACCCAGACGGTCTACCATCTCGATGGCTTTATCCACGTGGTTCCGAACCGTGCGGATGTCTTGAGTTTGAGGCTCGCCGCCATATCGCATCTCGAAACGAGACCGACAACAAGGATTTGTGGCTGTGTCTCACTTCGGTGCAGTGGCTCTAGAGGCTTGGAGTTGGCTACCGTAGGTCCAAGGATTAGCGAAGATAGTGTTTGCAAGCGGTCGAACTCAGACCCTCGAACGCAATGTCGCAAATGGGTGGAAAGCGGACATTGCAGAGGTGTCTATTGATTGCAGTTATCCGGTGCGCCAACACAACCTCATGAATGATCATGAGCGCGGTCTCCTAGCCTTTGTGGCTGAACCCAATCGAAGCCGCATGGAACGCTTGCTTCAACTCGGCCCTAAGCGTCGAGGCGATGCACGAAGTTTGCTGCGTTCAATAGAACTCAATCCGCGTTTCTCCGAACACCTCAAGGGAAGCGAGGCATTCCCGCTGCCGGCCGAGGTCAATCTGCGCAGAAGAGGTGCCCCTTCCACCTGCTACGTCTTTGCCTCGGATAGCGGATTGGATGGCCGCGAGATGCTACTCGGTGAGGCGCTAGAAGCTGTAGTTGGAATGGGTGAGGCCGCCCTTATTTCCTGCATCCCCGGCCATCTGGCCTTCTACGAAGGCGATTACATGAAGATGTCCTACGTTCTGTCAAAGCCACGGTGATGTCCGCAATGGGTGGAAAGCGGACATTCGGCTTGGATGCCCGAAGGAAGAGTCTCGGCACGGTTCAGGCTAGCTTTCAAACACTGCTTGCAGCGTGGAAAACTCAAAGGCGTCCTCGTATGCCAACCTTGATTCTGCACTCCGAGACAACCCGCTGCAACACCACAGAGTCATGGGGTATCTCATACGGATATGGTCCAAAGCGAACAGCGATCGTTCCACGCTGAGGCTTAGCTAGGGCATCGATGACCGAATGGCTCAGCGGGATGTCAGCGCTGATGGTATGCCCTTTTGACTTCGCGGGACCTGTCCAAGTGACGCTGCCAACCCGAATGGAGAACTCAGTCTTGTCGTCCGAATAGACGAAAGGCGTCTCCTGGTAGGTTAGCGCGACCCTTTGAGGCTGACACGTAAAGCCCACACTTTGGAACCATGCATTCGGCCCAGGATATGCAATCGGATCGCCGCCCTGTTCAGAGTAGATCCAGCCTTGTTTAGGGGGGGTGGGCGAAGCTTCCCGCTTGATTTGGCTGTCAGCGCCTGCCGGTGGAAGTTCAGCAGTTTGCTGGGCTGGTAAGGGCGCCTTGAACGCAGGCAGCGCGGGAGAGCCCAAGGCAACAGATAACTCTTCCAGAGCCTTTTCATAGCTCTGAATGCGCCTTTCGAATTCTGCGGGGGACGGACAACCTGGTAGGTAGATATTGCGGGGATCCTGCAGAGTATCTGCTAGAAGAAAGCCAAATCGCTCACCGCCAAGTTTCTCAACAGCGATCTTTTCCAGCGCATTGGTCCTTTGCGTGGCAAGGCGGATCCGGGTTTCGGCAGCTGCATTTGCACACATCGTGCTATACTGTAGAGCCAATGAAGCCTTGAATGATCTCTGTACAGTCAGTTCGAGTTGGCGAGCGTCAAAGGAGTAGGAGCCTGGCTTCTCCTCCCGCTTCTCGACAACTTGGCGTGGGGCCGCAGCACCTAAGACATTCGGCTCAGCACTGGCGACAGTAGGTTGCATGACGGCGGCTGCGAGGAAGGTGAGGCGCTGAAGTTTCATCACCCCTGTTTCGCTGACGAGGGCGTCGACCGCAATGCGTGGAAAACGGACTTCAAAGATCGTTCCGGAACTCTCTACGAAGCTCCGCCGCTCGACTATAATTCATGGCTGCTGTGCAAGCGATAATGCTCGAACTGTTCATGGTGTTACCTAGGTAGCCATCTGCCTTTGGCGCGCACTCTGCATCACGGAAAGCGAGCCAGACTTTGTGCGCCTTCACGATCAAGGCGCCCCGCATGGGCGACTCGCTTCTTCGCAGTTGTGAGAGAGCAACGGTGAGTTGCCGCTGCGAACTCGCGAGATTGGACGTGCACGTAACCATCTCGACTGGTGGATCTTATTGCAGGCTGAAGCCGAGAACACTCCTCCTCGCTTCGCTCTTGCGCTTGGCTCGCACTACTAAGAACCATTAAAGCACAGAAAGCGGAGGCGAGTAGCAAACGTCCCATTCTGCTGTTTTCGCAGCGCAAGCTAATGTCCGCAATGGGTCGAAAGCAGACATTCGCGTCAAGCATCGCGCTCGGCTAAGCACCGCGAATGTCGATGCCTGATGCTGTTGAACGCGCGTTTGCTCTTGCCCGATCGGGTCAGTGCCGCAGCGTTGCAGCCATTGTCCGGCGGTTGGCCGCGAAAGACCGGATGGCGGTCGAGGACTATCTTCAGGCGCCTCAGGCTAGACGAGAGCTCATTCTAGTTTGCAGCGATGCTTGGCTTGCGGTGCAATAAGGTTTCCAACGCCTGTCTAGGCTAAGCGTAAGCGTATGGACCGCCCGCGCGCAGGGCAGCCTGGTAGGCGGGGCGGGCGTGGATACGGCCAAGCCAAGCGGACAGGCTGGGGCGACCTTCGCGGGCGTTGGCGCGTGCGGCTGCGGCTTCCAAGGGAAAGCTCATCATGACGTCCGCAGCCGTGAACTCGCTGCCGGCGAACCAAGGCCGCTGTGCAAGCTGGGCCTCAACATAGTTGAGGTGGACATCGACCATCGGTCTGAACTTGCGCAGCCCAGCCTTGCCGAACAGCGGGATGCGGGCGAGCACCAGATTAACCAGCAGCGGCGGCATCAATGAGCCTTCCGCATAGTGCAGGAAGTGACGGTAGAGCAGCGCCCCCTCGCGCTCGGCCGGCGCGCCCAGGCGGCCAGCGGCCTTGTCCACCAGATACTCGACGATCGCGCCGGTTTCGGCAACGACTTGGCCATCATCCTCGATCAACGGCGACTTGCCGAGGGGGTGGACCCGCTTAAGTTCGGGCGGCGCGAGCATCGTCCGCTTGTCGCGCTGGTAGCGCCGCACCTCATAGGGCAGCTCAAGCTCTTCCAGCAGCCACAACACCCGCTGCGAACGCGAGTTTTCGAGATGGTGGACGACAATGGTCACACCCGCTCCTCAGCACTGCTTTCGCAAGAGATCAACACGTAGGGGACGTGGGAGAGGCCGAATGTCCGCTTTGGGTCGAAAGCAGACATTAGCAAGCTAGCTGAACGAACGTCAGCTATCCGCTGGCGTCCACTTGAAAGCGGACGTTCCCGCTTTCACCATCAGGGGGCCCGAGCAACAAGGGTGGCGACCCATCGAGGATTGTTCCGAGCCATCAAGGAGCCGCCGATCACAAAAGTTACATGAGACCGGCGTATGAGCAGGCAAAGGAACGGGCCGATTGAAGCGAGGTGGTGAGTCCTCTGCTCGGCCCTGATTAGCGGGCGTCAGGGAACGGATCGCTTGGCTACAAGCGTGGTAGAGCAAGCGTCCTCATCTGAGAAAGCGCGAGGTGCCTCTAGATGGATTGGCGGAGGGCAGGACCGTCCACGCCGTCGAGAACCGCTTCCACCGGGATGGAGACTGAGTTAGGCTACGTGTGGGCGTCGCTCCTCAGCCTGCGGAAGCCACACTCTGCAATTCCGCAAAGCCGTTGAACTGAGCTCTAAGATCTGGATCAGCGAGGTCACATGTCAACGCCTCGACGCTCTGTGCCAGCGTGGCGCCGACCGGACCGTCACTTACCGCCTTGATTGACGCCATGCTCCACGTCCCAAATTGACGCTCATCGGCATACCGCTCCGCAAGCAGCACGCAAGCATAGTGCCGCTGATCTCGCTGAATGCGAGCATAGGTCGCCCGCACTGCGTCAGTTGGCCCCTCAAGAGCCTGCAAGAAGCGACGCTCCCCCGCTACAAGGAGCCCCGTGACGTTCTGCCGATCATTGTTGCGGCGCGAGACCGCAAGGATGTCCAAACAGATATGCGGTGTGATCACCCCACGAGACGAGCTGATGTAGACAAGTTGAAGCATGCGAGATCCCCACGTGGCTAGCGTGGTACCCCATGCTTCTTACGTTCGGGTAAATAGTCGCAACGGCGTTACCTAGCTGTAAGGCCACCTAAGAACCTGTTCGGCGCTTGTTTAGGTCATCGTCATCGCACGCGATTTCGGCGTGCAATCGACGAGGCGCAATCTTGAGACGAACAGACTCGCTACGAAGGCAGCACGACGCAGCTGGCAGCCTGGTGCAGAAGCTAAGCACCGCGATAGGCAACTACTCCGGATCAGCAGACGCGTATCCGATCGCGATCGATCTGGCCAAGCTTACAGGCCTTCTGCGGATACACTTCGCTCAGGAAGATCGCAGTCTCTATCCGGAGATGATGGCCAGCTCGAGCAACGAGGTTGCAGCTACGGCTGCAACTTTCCAGCGCGAAATGGGAGACATCGGTCCGATCTTCGAGAAGTTCGTGGAGCGGTGGGGGACGTCAGCCGCGATTGCTGCCGCTTTCGCCACATTCAGGATTGAAGCCAGCGTCCTTTTCGCCAGGCTAGCTGATAGAATACGACGCGAGAACGAAGAGCTCTATCGTCTGGCTGACGAGATGCATCAGCCTCAACAACCACGCGATGCTTGATTGATCAGCACAACTGAATAGGTCTTCCCGCGGCACACACACCCGGACCGGGAGGATCACCTCCAGCTCTACGAGGCTATGCCGGTGTTTATCACCTACCTTACAGCCTTACCCGATGGTGCGGCCACTACGCTGTTCCGCCCAGATCCGTATGAGCGTAATGCGAAGGTCCTGGCGCGCTTCGGCGATGATGAGCCGCAGATGCGGCCCGCAAGACCGCCACTCACCATCGATCTGAATGCTTTGCCGTCAAACCTTGCCGCAAGAGCAGCTTCGAGATCCTTACCGCCCAGCGGCAGAATGGCGACAGGCCGGCGCCGAAGGGCCCGGCGCCGAAGGGCCCGGCGCCACGTAAGACGTCACGGTGAACGGTCATGCCTATTCAGCAGGAAAGTGGTTTCCGCGTGACGCTTCCACTTTCCAAGCTGCATGGGGGCAGCAACGCTCAGCAGCAACCGTCCGCTTTCGGCCACTTACCGAAGCGTCGACCAGATGAAGCTGCACTCCTAATACTGGTGGATAGCGGAATGGCCGCTTGCGGGTGAGCACCAATGAGTATCATACGCTCGTTCATGCGGAGGCTGCGTGTTAGCTTAGCGCCCGATCCGGACTCAGGTCACGCGCTACGTTGCCCTAGCGGACGCTCAAAGCACAGACATCACGCAAACTTTCCTACGCTTCACATTGTTGCCGGAGTGCTGGCTCGCCTCATCCCCGGAGCTTAAACCCAGTCCGCTTCTTCCTTAATCCTGCCGAGCAGCCACGGCTACAAAAGCCCGGTCTGGCGCAAGCCGCGACAAATGACCTCGCGCTCCAGCTTGTTCGCCTGACCTAATTTGGTGCAATGGTCCGGCGGTCTGCCGATCGTTCGTCGAATTAGATATGCTAGTCAGCGACCGGCTGTTACCGTCGACCTTGTTTACTCCGGGGGGAGATGAAGCTTGGGCTATGCACAGCCGATCACGGTCGACCACTCGAACTTGGCCATCGAGAAGCTTCCGGTAGCTGCTTACTTCATCGACAAGGACGGTTTCATCTCTGGGTTCAACCAGAAAGCACGGGACCTATGGGGACGTTCACCCGAGGCAGGTGAACGCTGGTGCGGGTCCTACAAGTTATTCACACCCGCAGGTTTGCCGATCGACCGGCGGGATTGCCCCATGGCGCAATACCTGCGCGATGGGATGTTTCCCCCAACAGGAACTGCCCTGCTCCAACGGCCGGACGGTGATTTTCGGATGATCAAGCCGCATCCAAGCCTGGTGAAAGGCGAAAACGGAGAAATCATCGGCTTCATGAACGTGGTTATCGACGTCACCGATCTGGAACCATCGTCCCGCATCAGCGACAGCGAGGAGATGCTGACCAGCGTCCTGTCATCGAACTCGGTCGCGTTCACCGTCTTTGACTACGAGAACCGGCGCGTGACCAAGGCCAATGACAGCTGCTTGCGCCTGATGAACCATGAGCGGGCCGACCTCGATGCGAGTACATCCGGCTATCGTGACTTCATGAGCAACTGCGAACAGCTCCTGGACGCGGCGGCGATCGACGAAGCACGGGTTAAAGGTTGCTGGTCGACCTACGAAAAAAGGTTCGATCGCCCCGACGGTCGCAGCCTGGCCGTGCGGGTCAGCTCGGCGCCCATCACCGCCTTACCTGGTCATTGTCTTGTTTGCATTGAGGACCTCACGGCCCACAAGGAGACCGAGCAAGAGAACCAGATCCTGAAGTCGGAAGTGCATCATCTGTCCAGGCTGTCAGCCATGGGAACGATGACCGCGATCCTTGCACACGAAGTCGCCCATCCCTTCTCGATCATCAAGAACGCTCTGTTTCTGATCGAGAATGATGAGGAAGTAGGGAAGCAGGTTGAGATCTCTGACACACTGAAACAGGCATTTAAATTGATCAAGCACGAGGCGGACCGGGGACACCGCCTTGTCGAGCGGATGCGCAACTTCTCCCGTCCTGACCTCGCCAACAAGAGCAAGGTGATTATCAGGGACGTTATTGACTGTTGCGTCGAAATGATTTCACTCCGGTTCCCTGGCTTATGTGTGAACACCAGCATCAGTCGCAAGGTCGGTTGTCTGATCGGCGATCCTGTTCAGATCGAGCAAGTGCTCCTTAACGTCATGCGAAATGCTGCCGAGGCCATGGACGGAAAAGGATTCTTGCAAGTCGATGTAAGGCAACGATCAGGCTCCGTAATAATCTCGATTGCCGATGAAGGAACTGGCTTCAGTGATCAGGCGCTTGCGACAGCCTTCACTCCGTTCAAGTCCACGAAGATGAACGGGACCGGACTCGGCCTGTCGATCTGTCGCTCCATCCTTGAACAGCACGGCGGAACCATTGCCATTGTGCCTCGCGAGCGGGGAAGCTGCATAACCATGCGATTGCCAAGTGTCGACCAGCAGGTTCCAACGGTTCAGGCATTGGACCTCGACTGAACTGACGCAGTGGCTTGCCGAGCGGAGGTCTTCGTTCGCACCATTGCCGGAGAGAGGACGTCTGATTTGTCTTGGATGCCAAGCCGCGCGAGGTGTTCAGAAATCTTGTAAGAGCCTAGGAGCTGCCGAAGCTGACTTCGTGGGACGCTGCGGAATCCACCATCGGGTCAAACCTATATTAACCGCGCGCCCGCCTGAGCATAGCCTAACTTGATCATAGTCGGGAGTGCTGGCCATGGGACGAGAAGAACTTCGCACGTCTTTGGACGCCGCATTGACCAAGGCGTTCGCCGCTCGAAACGAGCGGGTCCGCATGGCTTACATTGACCTTGCCGACTTCTACGAGCGGCAGCTTCGCAAGAACTATGGTGCGGGCAGCGGTTCCGTTTTCCTGCGCTAAGCTTTAGCAATGACGAAGGCGCTCCGTGTCGGCAGGGACTACTGAAAGACCACCGGGAGAACCCGGTATTTGATGTTACCAGCCGGCCGGGTAGCTTTCTGCTGACCATTAGCAGGCTAGACGATGATGATGGCGACGACTGCCCTAACTGCCTCGATGCCATGCCTGCCCGTCACGAGCATCAGGCCGGAACTGCACGGCCTTAGTTCACAGTTAGCGTGCAACTGGAACCTGCTCCCGGTGAAGGCGGTACGCGAACTCGCCGCTCGGCCGCAACCGTTGGCTGTGTTCGAGGACGCGATCACGGGACTGGCCAACATCTTGGCCCTGCGGCACATGATCGACGGCTTGATCGAAGCTCGGCGTGACTTTGGATTGATCCTCCTTGAGGTTCATGATCTTTGCACGGGTAAAGACGTGGCGAACTATGGTCGTCAGCAGCAGATTGCCTCCGCGTTGGACGGCATGGTCAGGATCGACGGAGCTGTTGCGCGGCTGAACGAAAGCACCTTCGCGCTGCTGCTCCCCGGCGTGACATCCCGCCGCACGCTGGAGCGCTGTGCGGCAAAGACATGTGTCAGGATCAAGAACGCATTGGCCGACGGACAGCTGATCCCCGTGCAAGCTATTGCCGGAGCTGCGATATACCCTTTGCACGGCCGCACCCGCGAGGACGTGCTGCGGTCCGCCGGCGCCGCCCTCGCCGAGACCAGGAACCCGGACCGGCAGCAAGTAAAAGTGTTCACCCGGTCGTTGGAGCTTCGAGCGAGACAGCACCAAGCAGCGCTCCAGCGTGCTGCAGCATGCATTGCACGGCCAGATGGTTTAGCCCTGGTCTATCAGCCGAAAATCAACCTCAAGACCGGGCAGGTCGCGGGGTACGAGGCCCTATTGCGCTGCCAGGATTCGCTTGGCCGCAAACACCCTCCGATGTGGATCGCGCCGGCTTTTTCGATACGAGACCTGTCCGTGACGATCGGCACGCGAGTGTTGGACCAGGCACTTGATTTCCTCGGCAAACTTTGTCGCTCGAACCGGACCGATGCTCATGTCGCGATTAACGTCACGGCGACGGAATTGTCTGATCAGCATTGGGTTGCCAGCGTGCTCCGTAGCCTTGAGCGAAGCGGCATCTGCCCATCGGCGCTCGAGATCGAAGTTACTGAAACCGTTCTCCTTCATGGATCGTCCACCACTGTGATTCGCAGCCTGCAGAAACTTCGCAGCGCCGGCACCAAGGTCAGCCTCGACGACTTTGGCACCGGCTATGCGTCGCTTACTCACCTGCGTTCATGCCCTGTCGATACTCTGAAGGTCGACCGCAGCTTCGTCCGCTGCCTTCACGAGTCAGACTCGGCTGCGATTGTCCGCAGTATGGTCGACCTTGCAAGCGACCTACAGTTGAACGTCGTCGCCGAGGGCGTGGAGAATGCCTCCCAGCATCGCCAATTGACCGATTGGGGCTGTCGTCAAGGCCAAGGCTTCTACTACGCTCGCCCTGCCGGCGCCGAGTATTGGCTGAAATCCAGCAAGATCACGAGCCGGTGAATGCTCCGCTTCTGCCTCTACGTCAGTACATGTCGCTTGGCGCGGGGAAGTGCGATGGAGGAGGTGTATCACCTGGTCGCCGGCGCCCGTGCATCCAACCGGCGCCTTTCGGTCAGCGGTACGCTGATTTTCTCGGGGACGTACTTTGCACAGTATCTTGAGGGACCCGAGGAAAACTTGTCGTTGCTTTTCCAGCGCATTTGCCGCGATCCAAGGCACGGCCAGATCAGAGTTCTGCTGGACAGCCGGCGTGAGAGACGGGAGTTCCCCCGCCGGTCACTCCAGTTCTCGGGTCCCTCGATGTTTGTTGACCGGCACATCGGCCAGTTCTTCGACGAGGACTTGCAAGGACAACAACGCAAGCTTGCCGTTGGACAGCTCCTCCAAATGATGCGGGGCACTACTCAAGCAATTGCCGATGGTCGGCGCTTGCCGCCGCGAAGCAATTGTTCCGGGTCGGAGGTCGATCAATTTCTGCTGGAGTCGCCCGCGTGAGCAGCATGGGAGATGCAAAATCAGTCGATCCGAAGGTCCCAGGTCCAAAGATCGCCTACGTCGTCGATGATGATCCGACGTTCAGGCGGTCGCTGCTGCTGTTGCTTGAAGCGGCGGGATGGGCCGTCCAGGATTTTAGCTGCGGCGAAGATTTCCTTGCCGAGGTCGATCAGCTGAGGCCAGGCGTGCTCCTGTTGGATCTTAGGATGCCTGGCATGAGCGGTCTCGATCTGCTGGAGAAAGGCGGTGCTCGCCTGCTCAATTTTGCGATTATCATCCTAACTGGACATGGCGACGTCGACGCGGCGGTCCGTGCGCTCAAGGGTGGTGCGGTGGACTTCTTGGAAAAGCCCTTCGACGGCCTTCAGCTGCTCGCCATGCTCGACAGCAATCTCGCCCAACTACTCAACAGCTTGGAATTTGCCCGGCGCGAACGGGAAGCCGTGGCGCGCGTCGGGCAGCTCAGCAATCGAGAGCGCGACGTCCTCAGCGGTCTGTTGGCAGGCGCACCCCACAAGGTAATTGCGAGGCATCTCGGGATCAGCGATCGAACCGTCGAAATGTATCGCAACAACATGGTCCGGAAGCTAGGCGCTAAAAGCACCAACGAAGCGCTTCATCTTGGCATGCTCGCCAAGGTTCAGCCTGCCGAGGTCAGCGGGGGGTCTGTTCAAGTCACTACCGGGAAATCCCCTTAGCGACAAACCGGTCTACCTCCAGAATGGTTGTTTCTGCACAATTGTCGAACGATCCAATTCCAAGGAGCAGTTCGATGTTCGAGAGTATGGTCGGTGGGGCCGCGGAGCCGGTGAATTGTCCGCCCCTTCCTATCCGCATTCGTGACACCGCGCCCGTGATTCCAGAAAAGATCGAACGAATACGGCGGAGCAGGAGAAACCGGCACCAGCACTTTCCGCCCGGACTGTTCGCCGACCCGGCCTGGGACCTGCTTTTGTATCTCTACTCCTCGGACCTGTGCAGCAAGCGCACGACGGTCAGCAAGGCTGTGGCTGCCGCCGACGTTCCGGAAACGACCGGCCATCGGTGGCTGAGCCACTTGCTTCAGCTCGGATTATGCGAGCGTCGCCCTGACCCGGTCGATGCTCGTCGGCAGTATGTGTCGCTGACCACTCGCGGGCGGGAATGCATGGACGGCTACTTTCGAGCGCAAGTCGGATTCGAGCGAAAGGAGGAGGGTGGTAGGAATACGTGACGAAGCATCAAGGGTGCAGGGCGACGCCGCCGCTGATGCTTCGGTAACGACCAATTCGAAGGACTGCGGCCAGGAAGAACACCGATCACTCCCGGCTGCGTCCTGACCTAGGAGATGTTGCAGGCTATTCCGGGAGCAGGCAAACAGTGTCACGTCTGCCCCACAGGGCAGGGTGCATGAGAGAGGTCTCGTGACGGATTCAGACATGCCGCACGCAGCTAGGCCGGAAGCCGAGGCTGTTGAGGTCAGCCTCGAGTTTCTATCTCGGCTGGGCCAAGCCGCTCTTGATCCAATCATCGTCTCGGACGCGCGTGGCTGCATCGCCTACTGGAACGACCGATGCACCGAATGCTTCGGATGGGCACGCGAGGACGTATTGGGCAAGAGGATTCATGACCTCCTCATTCCCAAACGGTTGGTCCCGCACCACCTTTCATCCTTCGCGAAGTCCATCGTTATCGAGGGTCCACCGCCCAAACGCTATGTCACGCATGCATTGAGACGGGATGGAACCGAGTTCATGGTGGAGCTCTCCATCATCCACATGACGATCGGCTCCGCTCGCTTTCCCTTCTGCTTCGTGCGGGACATCGACGCGGAGAAGAGACACGAAGCGAAGCTCCGCGAAGCTGACGACAAGCTGGCTTATCTTGCAAGACTGAACGCGATGGCGACCATGGCCGCGGCCTTGGCGCATGAGATGGCCCAGCCGCTTGGTGCCGCCCAAAACTTTCTGTCAATCGCGTTGATGGAGAGGGATCATCCGGCGCATGAAGCGCTGCTGGACTGCCGTTCGGCGCTGGGGGAAGCGGCACAGTCGCTGGCCAGCATTCGCGGACTGGTCCGCAAGGGCGGAGCGGTGCCGGACGTCGTCGCGTTGGACGAAGTTCTCAACGACGTACTAAGGGTTCTTTCCGCGCAGAGCCAAAGCCATGTCCGTTTCGAGATGGGGTCGTGCGCTCACCTTGTCTGGGCCGATCGCATCCATGTCGAGCAAGTCCTGACGAACCTTCTTCGTAATGCCACCGAAGCGTTGCAGTCGCGGACGGATGGCCAGGTGGCGGTTACCGCGGAGACTCAAGGCGAGCAGCTAGTCGTTGCGGTCGACGATAATGGTCCGGGTATCCCTGAAGAGCGTTGGCCCACTCTGTTCGAGGCCTTCCGCTCCACGAAGTCGGAAAACATGGGCATGGGCTTGGCCTTGTCGCGGGTGCTGGTGGAACGCTGTGGCGGTCGCTTGTGGATCGAGCACAAGAATGGCAGCGGGGCGCGGTTCTGCTTCACCCTGCCTCGCAAGACGATCATGACCGCTCCCGCAGGCGGGACGTCTTGATCTAAGTTGAGCGCTCTAGAGAGTGTTGGTATCCAGGCTGGATCCAGCGGACCAAGCAGGCCGTAGAAGCTGTTCTTTACATCGCAGAGTTTGGCTCCTCCGCAATTTGAATGGATTAGATGCTACACTAGGTGTCGAGTCTGGCAACGCGTACAAGGGATTGCAAGCCTTCAATGATGTTTGGGCCAGGCAGGCGTCAGCGTAGAATGCACCTGATCTCAAAGATTTCTGCCACTGCGACATAGCCGGGTAACTCGCGTATTCAGCCTTCCCCACTTGGGATCATGAGGCGAAAGTTCGAGGCTAAATAGCCCCGGTACCTTCGGCGCTGCACAACTTTGGCCGAGTTGTGCAGCGCCGCGCGGCGTCTGATTGGGATTCGCCCCGAGCCTAGTGACGGAAGCTGCCGGAAGCCTACAGTCAAGGGCTGTTGCGGCAGCCCGAGCAGATGTGGGCGCACAGAGGCTACGGTAAGCGCTTGGCGATGAGGGCTGGGAAGGGAACGATGAGGGTGTCCGTTGCCCGGCGTCCAGCTTCCTCCTCAAGCCGCTTCAAGCCGGCTATCAGCGCAGCTTCGATCGCATCTAGGCCCGAATGGGAGGCCGCAATCGGAACGATCCTGGGGTTGAGCTTGGCCGCAGCCATAATGCTCTCTCGCGTAGGGTCGTTTGGCCCGTATCCGACGAGCACGGTGAACTCCTCCCGCTTTCCATCGAGCAGCGTCGGCAGCAGCTCAAGCACGTCCTCCCCTTCGCCTAGGGTCGGGACGAGGAGCAAATACCAAGCGGGCGACAGATTGCTCATGCGCCCGAGCGGGTGCTCACTCCATGTAGGAAGCGGCAGAAAGTCGCTGACCCGCGGAGCCGCGCGCGCGGGCCTCACACGCTGCCACACCCTCGACCACCAGGTAGTCGGCGCACCGCAATGATCCATTCGCGTTTCCGCCCGTCTGACGATCGAACCCACTCCTGAAGTCCACAACCAAGGCTGCTATTCCCCGCTGTTAGCTTATCGCCGTCCGGGTTCAAGGCGCGATGCTCCTGCAATCCCTAGTTGACGAAGATGGGGGGCCATGCATCGCCTGTTGATGCAGAGCCGGATTCACTCCGGGAGTTCGGAATGAAGGGCGCCGCCGCTGGAAGTGCGATGGAGCAAAGTCCAATATGGATGTATTTGTAATCACTTGGATAAGAGGTCGGTAGCAAGACGGTCCGAACGTAGTTAAGGTTCATAATACCATCCCGCGGGAGCCCCGACGATGACCAGTGCAAATGCTACGGCTGTCTCCGATCTGCAGAACGGTTTGACCCTGAACGGCAGTCTGCACCCCGAGATGTTCCCGCCGAGTCCGGCCAGCAATCAAAAGATGGTGGGACTATCGCAGATCCGTTCGATTCAAAAGGCTCGCCGCATGCGCGAGCAGATCTTCGGCCGCGACCTGTTCGCCGATCCGGCCTGGGACATCCTTCTTGAAGGTTTCGCCTGTCACCTCGAGCAAAGACGCTTGTCGATCGGCAGGTTAAGCACGGCGGCTGCAGTTCCTGCGACAACCGCGCTGCGCTGGATCGTCAATCTCGAGAAGAACGGCTGGCTCGCCCGCGAAGATGATCCGTATGACGGCCGCCGCTCATGGGTCCGCTTGTCGGAAAAGGCATTGGCAGCCATGCGCGACTATGCTGCGTACATCGCACCGGTCCATGTCGTCTGAGGCGCCTTGAGTGAGAACCTGTCGCGCCGGCTCGGGGCAGGCGTAAGTTGTCGGCGGGGGGAGCTCCTGACCGCCGTCCTAGAATGATTGTCACACTTTGGCACAGGCTTGCGCTGAGCACTTCTGCGGCTGTTCGTGCGACCGTTATTCTGGCATGAGCGCCCACTCGGGAGTGGGATGGCATGAGCATCGCAGATCGGCAGCCGGTGAATGAAGCAGCGAACCAGCAGGCGCCCGCCGAAGAAGCGCTTGCGCTGACCCAGCAAGCGATCGGAATCTGCGATGGGGCCGACCTCCCTGGCGATATAGCGGCACATCTTGACTTGGCAGCGCATCGCCTGCGCGAGTTCATCGGGCTCAAGCAGGGCGGCCCGGCAAGCATGACGGCGCACTAAGTTACGACGTTCCTTTGTGACGGTGTCAGTCGATTGAAGTTCGATCGACCGCGCTACCAAAATGGATGATTTGGTCGAGGTTTTTAAAGATCCCGACAGTAGAAGGGTGAAGCGGGCGGCGGCGGAGACCCCACACTCCTCCGACGCTCGCAAATCTCGACGGCACAGTCGGTGCTAGATGCTTGGTCGCCGGCAGTACCAAGCCGCCCAAGTGCGACTAAGCAACGGATCACACGCTGTGCATCAGTCGCGAAACATGGCGCCGAGCACCTGTTCGAGCGCCGCTCGTCCATGGCTCGTCAATCGATACAGCGCTCGCACACCACCTTGTTCGTTGGTCGAACAGCGTTCCAGCAAGCCGTCCTTCTCCAGCACGCCGACCCACCTCGCTCCCGTGGACGGCGGACTTGCCGCTGCGTCCGCCAACGCGGGCGCGGCCATCGGTTCCGGAAACGCCAGATAGGCCGCAAGGAGCATGTCCCAGGCCGGTTCGCCGACGAGGCTTGCCGACAGGTACTTGTCGCGGCGTCGCCGCATGGCGTAAATTTCCGCGGCCGCTGCCCGCAAGAACTTGCCGTCGATCATGGCATGCTCGGGCTGGTCCGGCGCGGGGCTCCGATCGGAGATGTGTGGGTTCATGGCCAGCCACAGGCGCCGAACGCGGCCAAGCAGCGGACGCAAGAGTGACGATCGAGGGCCATCGTCGGAGTCGTGTGGCGGACGATCATCGACCTCGGCCACGCTGGTTCTGCCCGCGGAGCGACTGGTCGTCGCGCGAAGCCGAGGTGCCTGGAAGCAAAATATAGTCCAGCAAGTGGATCGCGCATGTTTCGCCAAGCTCCTTCATGTGGAAAACCTTGCCGATTTCGGTGCTGCCTACCGCGCGCGACCCCAGCTTGCCGGGGCTCCTCACGAGGATGATGCCGGCTGCCGTCGCCGCAAATGCGCTTTCCAGCACGGAATGTGGTGATAAGGCCGCGATCTCTCCCTCGCCTTCAGCGATCTTGATGGTCGCGAGGTGACGGCTCTCGCGATCGACGAAGACGGCACGGATTACTGGGAATATGTCATCTTGGGCGAGCAAGCGCACATAGGCGATCGCCTGCGATCGCCCAGGCAGCCGCAGCCTGTGCGGCACGACCTTGTGATCGGAGCGCGAACCGGCGATGTCCTGGGTCACTCGGCAGCTGCATTTGTTCTCGTTCGAATGACCCAGTCCGGATCGGTCCCCTGTTGCCGGAGGCGCCGCTGATGATTGCGGATGCCGACCCCGGTGGCGAGAAGCATTGGCCAGGCCCACATTTGAAGGAACAAGGCGTAGCCGAACGCGGGCAGGGCCGGGTAAAGGATCTTTGCCAGATGCACGAAGACCGCCGCCAGTTGCAGTCCCGCCAGGACGATGGTCCACAGCCGATTGGCCCTGAGGGCCAGGACGACAAGCAGGATCAGCAGCAGGACGTCGGCAAGCAACCAACCGAGCAACAGGCTCAAAAAGTCGCCGGAAACGCGCAAGAAGCCGGTCGAGACAGTAATCAGCAAGGCCAGGCCTTGCGCCAGCATGGCGCCGCGCTCGGGCTTGCCGCCGGCTTTGAACGCGTACCATACGCACAGCAGGAAGGCCGTCAGGAACAGGGCGATGCGGATCACGATCCATGCTCCGCATTGCCCCAGACCTTGACAATCGGTCGCTCAGGCGACGCGCTGGTCGGGAACGAGGCGCAGCGCGCGGGGCTCGGGACATTCGGCAACATCGCCATAGCTGAACGCATCCAGGCCGATTTCACGTTGCGTCTTGCGGAACTCCGCATGGGCCTGGGCGAGGAAGCCTCGTGCCTGGACCAAGTTGGCGGTAGCCTGTGCCACCAGCTCGAGCCCGGCTTGACCAGTGGTGAGCGGAAGGCGCGCGGCGGTGCGGCCTTCGACCACGGCAATCGTGAGCTGTGCGTTGTTGACGATCGCGGCGTCGAGGTTCCGTTCGGCCGGCAGCAGGGCATTGGCAACGGTTTGGGCAATCTCATGACGCTTGTTCAACATTGAAGTCTCCGTTCGAGCGCTGCGGCTCTGGAGGAGACTAGGAAAGAAGCGTGCGGCCGAGCTGATTGGCTCCTTCCGCAGCTGCGATGATCGCCGCCACGGCAAGGATGGATCCGACCGCGACGGCCAGGATCAACAGCAAGGTCGACATTGCTCCGAAGCGGTTGATCGGCGCAACTTCCGTCGTCGTCCCTCCGAGGCCGCGATGCGGTTGGGGGGCGGGATCGGACTGACAGGAAAGTTCGGCTTCCTGAACCTCCGCAATGTCGTAGTACGGTCTGGCCGTAGGAGCAGTTGAGCCGCCGAAGACAAGCCTGGCCGCGTCAACGGAGGTCTGCACGCCGAGCCGCTCTCGACAGGCGAGAAGATGCTTTTCTACTGCGTGGTGGGAGATACCGAGCTCAAGCCCGATCTCCTTGGCGCTGCGGCGGTCGGCGAACAGCTGAAGGCAATCATACTGGCGCTGGGTGAGGGGCCATGCTGATCGCGCGCTGCCTTGATCGACCATGCTCACTCTCCATGAAGTGACTTACCTATGCACTGAAACTCTACAGCAAGCCAAGCGGTCGGTCTCGTACGCAGCCGAGGCTTGCGAGCTAGGCAAGCTCGTTGATCGATCAAATGCGCCTGGGCTGTTTGCACGGTCAGCAGGAAGGATTGGATGCGCATCGATAAGCCAATCTAGGACCAGCGTGATCAGAAGGCCGGCTGCTAAGGGTGACGCTCAAACAGCTGGTGGGTGGGTGCACCTGCTGTCTTTACAATGAAGGAAAGGCGGTCGGCTTGCCCGGCGTCGACCGTCCAACTGGCGCCGGCGTAGAGCCGCTTGCCAACAAGTGGGCGGCAGGCGCGGGTCGCCGCGATGCAGCCACGCCCGTCAGACAGCTCGGCGCTGGCACTGCCTTCGTTGGTGATCGTCAGCCGGTCTCCTTGCCACCTCCCGGTCAATCGGGCGAGGGCAGCGGGAGATCGGACAAGAACCAAGACGTCATAGCCGACGGTGACCTGCAAGCCTTGCTGATCGGGCAACAGCTCGCCTGGGACCGGCCGCACGGTCAGCCGGTAGACCCGCTCCCTCGTGGGCGACGGATCGATTGCAGACAAGCGGATCAGCTTGCGTTGCCTAGCTTCAACGATCATCCGGGCCGGCGAGACCAGCAGCCCAGCTTGTTCCGGATCTGTTGCGGGAATCCGCTGCTCGCTGGCGGTGCCCGGTGCGATGATCTCGAATGGCTCGGTGAGCACATAAGCGCGGTTATCGCCTTCGTTCAGAAGCTCGATGTCGCGGCGGTTGGATTGTCCCGGGGCAAGCTCGATCACCAGATCGCTTAAGGTGATCTGCGCGGGTGAAGGTGAACCAACAAGCAGGAGAAGAAGCATAGCAACGACCTTGAGCGGGAAGGGGCCGAAGATTCGGGCCCTCCGCGCCGACGTCTTCCTTATCGGCATTCGACATCTCCCAATCTAATAAAGCCTGCACCTGCGATTGGTTGGGTGCCGACGGCCACCGAGCAGGTCGACCCGCTGGCCGTCCGGACCATGATTTGGCTGCCTTGCGTCGCTTCGATCTGGAACAGGCCACGGGCATCTGATTGCCCGAGCCCATCTTCCGCAGTGAGCACCGCGTTGGACATCACCGATCCGTCGGCGCCGACGAGCCGGCCGAACAGGATAAGCTGGCGCTTGCTGGTCCAGCGTTCCTGAGCGATGTTTCCCGGGAACACGGTTACCGTCCGCTCGTGGCTGTCGTAGGCCAAGGCCTCGCCGCCGAGCGCCCGTAACCGAACCTTATACTGGCGGTAGGGTTGCAGCAGGACCACTGCGGGTCGTCCGGGTCTCACCGCAGCGCGCACGGCGCCATCGACGAGAATCTCATATGAAGCTGATTGTCGGTCCGCGGCGTCGACGTGGACCATCAGCGCACTTTCCTCGCTGCCACGGCTGAGCGCAACACCCGTGGGACCTCCAACAAGGGTCGTCAGGATGTTGAGCCCGTACTGAGTGTTATTTCCGCCGGCCAGAGAATGAACCAGGTCGGCCCGCGCCGCTCCTGCCGAAGCCTCGATGCCGCCCTGGGCTCGGACAACGGTCGCATCGACACTGCGGTCGAGGCCAAGCGAGGCCTGGTAGGCAGGCGTGTCGGCCGTGGCGGCGGAACTCCAGTCACCTTGCAGGGAGCCCAGGAAGCGCCGGCCAGAACCGGTGACAGCGCGATCGTTGACCGCGACGTTCACCAATGTGCCGGTAATCGCCGCGCGCCCCAGCGGGATCAGCACTCGGCCACCGAAGTATCCGACCATCGTGCTACGGCGCCGTTCCGCGTCCGCGTTGAGGCTCAGCCGCAGTCCGGGTGTTTGCACAGCCACCCATTCGCTACTGGTGGCCAAGCTGTAATCCGCCCGGTTGCTGCCTTCCCTCAGGTAATTGAGCGAAGCACGTACCTGTGCGCTCCCGATCCGGTAGCTGAGGCTGCCGGAATATTGGAGAAGATCGAAGAGCCCCGGGGTGTTCCGCGGCGGCGAGGTGAAGCCGGCTGGTTCATCGGAGCGTGACCACGGCGCCAGCCGCTTGCTCCACACCCGCCGCAGGTCAAAGAATGCGGCGACCGGCCCCCGCGCAGTCGAACTGAGCTGAAGGGCGACCCCGCGATCGCCATTCGCTGCAAGCAGGCCGCTGCCGCGAAGGCGAAAGGGACCGGCAGCGAGGAAGGCACCCGCATTGATCGTCCCACGTCCATCACGCCACTCCACCCCAGCATCTACCGCCAGGCGGGGTGACAATCGCCGTCTGGTGCCCAGCGCGGCGTACAGGTCGCGATCGCGAGCGCCCGGTTGACTTGTTGAACTTGCAACAAGGCCGACGGCTCCATAGTAGGCTTGCTCGCCCAATGCCGCGAGCTGCGGTTCGCGGATGAAGAAACGTTTCTCCTCGCGAGGCTGAAGCCCTTGCTCGTAGATGCGCATGGTCACCTGATAAGCGCCAAGCGGGAGCCCACGCGTATCAAGGGCGGTAGTGCCCGCTTCGTGGAAACCGGAGCTGACCAGGCGCGAGTCGAGGTACAGCTCGATCCGGCCGGGACGGGCCAAGCTCACTTCAAGCGGCGTTCCTTGCAGGCTGTCACGATCGACGCGGGTGTCGAGCTGCGTCGTGAACGCCAGGCCGGCGAGCCGCTCGCTTGGCAACAGGATCGAGCCCTGCGTCCATAAGATCCCGCCAGCGTAGCGGACGGTATTCGTGTCCGCTTCCGCGACCAGCGTATCCGCGACAAGGCCCAGGCTGGACGCAAACGCCACGTCGGCACGGAGCCGGGCAGGGCCACTGCTGGCAAGCAGCCTCGACTGAAGATTATATTGGAGGTCGGCCTTGTCCGTCTTGGACAGGGCAAGGCCGAGCAGGCTGGTCAATCCGAGCCCGTTGGAGCTCGGTTCAAGGTACGCGGGCTCTTCAACGTGTCGCGAACGGGAAAAGAGGCCGGGATTGAGGAACACGTCGAGCCTGAACCGATCCTCGTCCAAGATGGCGCCAAGGGTCGCTGGCTCGAGTCGGCCGCACCCCACCGCAGCAAGCGCCGAGCAGACCCTATCGGCATTGGTGGACATGGGGCCCGCGAGCGTGTCGCTGACCCGCGCAGGCGCGAGAAGGGGTGGCAGCTGGCGCTGAAGGCCGAGTGGATCGATCAGCCGAAAGAAACTTCCCTGCACCTTGATGCGCGCGTTGCCGAGCGGGCGACCTGCGAGGAACACGTCGACCATAAGCTCGCGTTCGGTGTCGAGGTGGGCGAAGTCCGCCGGGACAGCGCTTGCGACTTTCAAGCCCTTGGCGTCGGCACACGCGCTGGCGAACCCAAGCATGGCGAGGCCAAGGCCAAGCAAGTGTATCGCGAGGCGAGGGCGCCAGCTCTCCTTTCTACCGCGAAGGCTGGTCACTCGGGAACCACGAGCAAGGTCAGGCTTCCGCTATAGCTGCCTGCCGTCGCCTGGGAGAGCGCGGTACCCCGTACGATGACGATGAGGCTCGCCGCTGCCGGCGGACCAGAATTGCAATTCTGGTGAGTGGCGCTGCTGGTAAAGCCTTGCGAGACGAGGTTCGGCACCAACGAAGTGCCGATGGAGCGCCCCGGGCTCTCGGCCCATTGCACCTCGAAGGGAAGGGTCGACGAACCGCTTGCGAGCTCAAAGGAGCCTGCGAGCCCGGAACCACTAGCAACAATGGAGTAGCCGTTGGTCCGGGTGTTGGAGAAAACGCAGACATTCTGCTGGCGGCTAGCGTCAAACTGAAGGCTGGTCAGTTCTCCGAAAGTCACATCGTTGAGGCCGGTGATCCTGACCCGCTGGGCACTGGCGGTTCCATGGTGGGCAGCAAGGCAAAGAATGCTGGCCGTCAGCAGTGCCGGGCGGATCTTCCCCAAAATTCTGTTAACCACGTTCCGGGTGTGCTTGCACCTCGGGCGGGATGCTGATCTGGCGAAGAACATCCCGCCCCCCAAGTCACTCGGGCGCGACCAGAAGGGTCAAGGTGCCGGTGTAATTGGTCGCTGCCGACATTTGCTGGAGATCCGCCGCTGCGAGACGCACGATCAGGCTTGCCGAGCTTGCCGGACCGGCGGAACAATCCGCACGGGTAGCTGTCGAGACTTGCCCCGGCAGGGGAGCGCCGGCGCTTAGCGCGGTCCCGGAGGACAGGCCGGTGCTGCCGCCCCATTCCACGGCATAAGGTACAGCGGAGAGTGCTCCATTGGCGAGCGTGAAGGCGTTACCCGTTCCGCTGCCAGTCGCGGTGATACGGTAGCCTCGGGTGCTGGAGTTGCTCCAAACGCAGACATTTTGGGCGGCAACCGCGTTTGCGGTCGGATCGAGGTTGGCGAGTGTGACATCAGTCAAGCCGCTGATACGAACTCGGGTCGGAACGGAAGCGTTGATTTGGATGCTGCCGGTCGATGTCGCGCCCAACGTCCCCTGCGTGGGGGCTGCCCCTGCCGTTGTGCTAAGCAAGGCAGAGCCCAACAGCGCCGCCGTCATTTGCGTCATCAATCTCATCGTGCATCCTCCCGGCAATATCTCCAAAATGGAGTAATTACCGCTGAATGCCACGGAGCGGTTAAAGAGAAGTCAACAAGGGTCCTCCGATTGCAAGGATGGAAACAGAGGCTGAGCCCGCTTCATCCATATCGGTGTAAGCCTTAGCAATTCGCATAATCGCGCCGCCGTAAGGAGCCGCATGCGGTTCCCGTCATCAAGGGCAGAGCCATGCAGGGTATGCGATTGGTCCTGATCAAGCTCGCTGGAGCGCTTTCACTGCTTTGGGTATCCTCACCAGCGCTTGCCACTCCGGAACGCGCCACGGTGAAGATCACGGTGTCAGTAGCGGATCGCGTGTCAGTGAGAAGTGGAGTGGAGTCCCTGTCCGGCATCTTCGAGAGAGCGCGCCTGCCCGGGCAGGCGATCTGCTTGTGGACACCGCAACCGACCAGAGCCCTCACCTTGACGATCAGCCGACCGGATCGGGGGACGCCGTTCGCTCAACCATTGCGACTGCTGCCGGCAGAGGGGCTAACTTCGGCAGATAGAGATGAGAGCGCGGCAATGACGCGGAACGGGCTGCACCAGCTCTGCCTCGACAATCCTCAATCAGTTCACGAGAGTCTAGCTGCGGATGCTGGTCGAAGCCTTTCGAAGGGGCAGGTCCTGATGATCGTCGCCGCTGACTGATCGGTTGAACGTTATGCGGCCGACTTGGCGCCGCCATCTTGGCGGGGGGCCCGCAGAAGCTGCGAAGCAAGCCAAGATCGCGGCTCATTGGACTCTGGCCGATCTCGCGGGCGCGCGCTGGCTAGGATGCTTTCCGATCCACGCCCGTAAGCGGCGGCGGCCAGTCGAACTACGACAAAGCGTAGTCCTCGCTAATCTGCTGGATGGCGCAAGCGATGAGTTCGCGTAAAAGCGGCGCCATAGCTCCGCATTAACCAAGTTTTTCAGAATTCTTGATAGCACGGTTGGCCATGAGCAATGCCCGTATCCTCGTGTGTGATGACGATGAACTTCTCGTCGAATTGCTGCAGTTCCGCTTGTCGGCCAAGGGCTTCGAGGTGCTTGCCGCCGAGCACGGTCAGGCGGCCATGACAATTGCGACCGACGCCAAGATCGATGCGGTTGTGCTGGATGCCATGATGCCGCAACTCGACGGCTATGAAGTGCTGCGGCGATTGCGGGAGATGCCGGCCACCAGCACAGTGCCGGTCATCATGCTGACGGCGCGCAAAGGCGAGCGCGACATCGTCGAAGCGCTTCGTCTCGGCGCGTCCGATTATCTGGCCAAACCCTTCATGCCCGAGGAATTGATCGCGCGTCTGCTCAGACTCTTGCCGAAGACGAACTGATGCCATCCCACGCTGTGATCTTGGCTGCCGCTCTCGTGGGCCAAGCAATCCCAGTCACGGGTCCGACCGATTATCTGCAGGCGGTCGAAGCCAGGCAGGCCGGCCGGCCGGCGACGGCGACGATCCTGCTGGAGCGGTGGCTGGAGGCCCGGCCCGCCGACCTCGACGCTCGCCTGCAATATGGCCTGGCCCTGCTCGATCTCGGCCGCCTGGACGCGGCTGAGCGGGCATTCAAGCAGGTTCTGGCGGCGGCGCCCGGCTACCGTGATGCACGGCTCGGGCTGGCGCGGATCGAAGAGCGCCGAGGCCGCCGCGACCAGGCCCGCGCGCATCTCGCTAGCTTGCCGCCGGGTGACAGGGACGTGGCTGACCTTCTGGCGCGCCTGGCGGCACCGCCGTCGCTAGGTTGGCAAGGGTACGTGGAGGGTGGCATTAGTGCGGTTGACGGGCCGCAACCCGACTGGCGACTGCTGGCGGCGCAGATCCGCCGCAAGGAAGACACCACCTCCTATGGCTTGCGGCTGGAGGCGACGCGTCGCTTCGGCCTGTCCGACACCTACGGCCAAGTCGACGTCGAGCATCGTTTTTCGCCGGACTTCAGCGCCGCGGTCCTGGCAGGCGGCACGCCCGCGGCGAACTATCGCCCGCGTTGGCTGATCGGCGCTGGCGCCAGGGTCAGGGTTCGACGCGGCCAGTTCCCGACGATGCTGACCTTTGACCTCCGACGCGCCGCCTTCGGCATGGGCAAGGTCACGACGCTGACGTCTGGCCTCGAGCAATATGCGCCAGGGGGCAAGCTGTGGGCGACAGGACAGCTGATCCTCTTGTTTGAAGGTGGACGAAGCGAAGCCGGCGGCTTGGTCCGGCTTGACGCGGAAGTCGCGCCGGGCTTGCGCCTGTTCGGGGGCGCGGCCGACGCGCCCGACACCGCCCAGGGCCAGGTGTCACGCGTTCGCAGCTTGTCCGGCGGAGCAGCCCTCCCGCTCGGCAAGACCCGTGTCCTGCGCGTGACGGTCGCCCGGCACCGGCAGGACCGCGGCGCCGACTGGACCGACGTCACCGTCGGGGCGGGGGCATCCTTTTGATCAGTCTTGAGGATCTCTGGCTCCTGTCGCTCGGCCTCTCGCTGCTGGCGCTGGTCATCATGGGCGGCCTGATCGCGGGGCGGCTCGTGGCGGTCCGCCGGGCCAGGACCATGAAACATTTCCGTGCGCAGTGGCTGCCGCAGCTATTGGGAAACTCGCCGGACCTGGAGACCGGGTCGCTGCCTGATCATCCGGCGCTGCTCAGTGAGTTGACGGCCGAACTGATCGCCATGGTGCGGGGCGACGAGCGTGCCGCCTTTGTCGCGATGGCGACCAGGCTGGGGGTCGCCCGAACCCTGCACCGCAGCCTTCGCCGCGGCAGCGTCCGGCAGCGCATCCTTGCGGCCGAGACATTGGCCTATTTTGCCGACGGCCACAGCACGGACGCCCTCGACCTGGCGCTTGACGACACCAATGCCGATGTTCGGCTGACCGCCGCGCTTGCCCTCGCATGCTCGGACCGCGCACCCGCGATCGCCGAGCTGGTTGACCGCCTGCGCCTCGGGACGGCGGAGCAATCGATGCTGGTCGTCTCGCTGGTCGCCGAAGTCGCCCGGGACCGCCCGGAGGAAGTGCGCCAGCTCCTGTTCGATCCAACCACCATTTCGCCCATCAAGGCGGCTGCCATCGACGCTTTGTCGGGGAGCGGCGATTACACCCTTGTTCCCGTGATCACCGACTTAGCGCTGTCCACGGCCGACGAGGCTCCCGAGCTGCCGCGTTACCTTCGCGCGCTCGGCCAGCTTGGACATCCCGCGGCGCGGCCGGCGGTGCTTCGCAATCTTGCAAGCAAAGTGTGGTTTGTCCGTGCGGCCGCGGCCGAGGCCGCCGGACGGGTCGGCTTGGTCGATGCCGTCGAGACGTTGCTCGGCTTGCTCGACGATCCCGACTGGTGGGTGCGCTATCGTGCCGGCGAGGCGCTGGCCCGGCTCGGCGCCACCGGTCAGGGGATGCTAAAGGAGATGAGCTGCCTCGGATCGCTTCGCGCCCGGAAAGCGGCAAGGCTGGCGCTAGTCGAACAGGCGGTGCCGCGATGATTGGCTTTGAAGCTTTGCTCCCGGCGGCCACCGCAGTGGCGGTGGTCGTCGCCTGGATCGTCATCGGCACCGGGCTGCTGCAAATCCTGCTCTACATCGTTCAGCTGATCTTTGCCGGCGTGTCCTTGTCCCGGCGGCCGCCGGTGGTCCGCTCATCACTGCTGTGGCAGCGCTACGCGGACCGGGCGCCGCCGATCGCGGTGCTCGCACCGGCCTATAACGAAGAGGTGACCATCATCGAGAGCGTCACCTCCTTGCTTTCGCTTCACTATCCCGAGTTCGAGGTAGTGGTCATCAACGACGGGTCGCGCGATGGCACCTTGCAGCGCCTGATCGATCACTTCGGCGTGAAGCCGACCGATCGCTACTACGACCCGACTGTTATCCACCAACCGATCCGCGGTTTGTACGCCAATGCGCGGCTGCCGCGCCTCCTAGTCGTCGACAAGGAGAATGGCGGCAAGTCGGATGCGCTGAACGCGGGCATCAACGTCGCTCGGGCTCCCTTGTTCTGTTCGATCGACGCCGACTCGCTGCTCGAGAGCGATGCTCTGCTCCGGGCAGTCCGGCCATTCATCGAGGAGCCCGACCGGATGGTGGCGGTTGGCGGCACGATCCGCCTCGCCAACGGCAGCAGGATCGAAGGCGGGCGGGTGTGCGAGGTCCGGCTGCCCCGTAACTTCCTCGCGCTGGTCCAAGTCGTCGAATATCTCCGTGCCTTCCTGATGGCGAGGCTGGCGCTAAGCCGGCTTCAGGTACTGACCGTCATTTCCGGTGCCTTTGGCCTGTTCCGGCGCCGTCTAGTGCTGGAGGTCGGTGGCTATAGCCACGGCACTGTGGGCGAAGACATGGAGCTGGTAGTCAAGCTCCACCGCCACATGCGCGACCTCCGGCGGCCCTACCGCATCGACTTTATCCCAGAGCCGGTCTGCTGGACCGAAGCGCCGGAGAACATGACCATCCTCGGTCGGCAGCGCGCCCGGTGGCAACGGGGGTCGCTTGAGACCTTCGTCAAGCATCGCGACATGTTGTTCAATCCCCGCTATGGCCGCATCGGCTTCCTTGGGATGGGCCAGGTGCTGGTGGTCGACGTGCTTGGCCCGCTGATCGAGGTGATCGGCTACGGGCTGATCCCGTTGCTCTGGGCGGTCGGCCTGCTGTCGTTCGACTATCTCCTAGCGTTCCTGGCGGTGACCTTCACCTTCGGCATCTTCATAAGCGTGGCGACCCTCATCCTCGAAGAGGTGGAACTCCGCCGCTTCGCGCGTGCCAGCGATCTGGCGATCCTCACCCTTGTCGCGATTATCGAAAATTTCGGTTATCGCCAGCTCAGCAATGTGTGGCGGGTGCGGGGGATGTGGCAGTTTCTCCGCAAGCAGCAGGGTTGGGGCCAAATGACCCGCAAGGGATTTCAGCCGACGGTGTAAGCAAGCGACCGCAAGCGCGCCGCCAACTCCGCAGCGTGCGTGCGCGCGGACGCGCGGTCGGCCGTCCCGATCAGGCGTTCGACCTCTGCAGCAAGCTCGCCAAGGTCTCTGAAGCCGAATAGCGCGGCACTACCCGCAAGCTTGTGGGCGTGCTCGGCGAGGACATTGTCGTTCCCGTCTTCGAGCGCCTGTTCGAGAGCTGCCGCCTGATCCGCGGCCCGCGATCGGAAGCGCCCCGCGAGCTCCGCAAGCTTGTCGATCATCGTTGGAGGAAGTCGCGCACCGACTGCGCAAGGGTCATGGGATCGAACGGCTTGGCGATGATCCCCAAGGCACCCAGGGCCAGCAGCGGCTCGGCGTCCCGCGCCTGAGTACGCGCGGTGATGAACACCACCGGCACGTGGGCCAGGTGCGGCAAATTGCGGAGCGCCGCCAGGGTGGCTGGCCCGTCCATCCGCGGCATCATGACATCGAGCAGGATGAGGTGAGGGTCGAGACCGGCAGCCGCCCTGACCGCTTCCTCCCCCGACGCACAGCCGGTCACCACCAGATCCAGGTCGAGGCCAAGCGCCATCAAGGCGACCTCGCGCAGGTCGTCGTCATCGTCGACATACAGGATTTGCACCGTCATGCCGCTACCGCTCCGGAGGGTCGAGCAAGCAGCTCCTCTACCCGGCTGGCGAGCTCCTCAAGCGGGGTGCGCGACTTGACGCCGACGGCGTCCACCATCGCATGTATTCCCAGGCCCACGTCGGCGGCGGTGAAGAGGATGACCGGAGCGCCGGGATTGGCCTTGCGGATCAGCGGAAGGAGATCGAGGCCGCTTCCATCGGCCAGGGCAATGTCAAGCAGGATGGCATCGAACCAGTAGCGGCGAAGCGCGGCCTTCGCCTCGGCGATGCTCGGCGAGACATGGACTTCGGCCAGATGGGCGAAGGCTTCGCCGACCACCCGCAGGGCGTCGGCGTCGTCTTCGATATGCAGGAAGTGGCGCCGACCGTCGGCGGCGATGGGCTGCCGTTGCACGGGGGCCTCGTCCTGCGGCGCTAGGACCGGAGCGGCAGGCAGGTCGACGTGGAAGACGGTGCCCGCGCCGATCACCGTATCGAAGCCGATCGTCCCCTCGAGACGGGTGACGATCTCCCGGGCGATACTGAGCCCAAGCCCGGAACCGCCATGGACACGGCTATCGGCGGCATCAGCCTGCGAGAACTTGCCAAAGATGCGGTCGCGGAACTTCTCGGCGATACCGGGCCCGCGATCTCGCACGCTGACCCGCCAACCGCCGTCGTGCTCGGTCGCCGTGAGATCGACCACTGCACCGGGCGGGGAGAACTTCACCGCATTGGACAGGAGATTGGTGAAGACCTGCTGCAGGCGATCGCCATCGCCCATAATCGCCGCGTCGTCGGGGACGGGATCCAGTCTCAACTCGATCCCACGTTCGACGGCAAAGCCAGTGTTGGAGTCGATTGCCTGTGCCAGCAGCGGCGCCAAGGACAAACGCTGGACGTCGAACTCCATCTTGCCCGCTTCGATCTTCTCGAGATCGAGCATGTCGTTGATCAGCCGGATCAGCCGATGGCTGTTGTTGAGGGCGATCTCCACAAGGCGTCGCGCGCCGTCGGTGAGTTGGTTGGCGGCGTTGCCAGCCAGCAGCCCGAGCGCTCCGGAAATGGACGCGAGCGGGGTGCGCAGTTCATGGCTTACCGTGGCCACGAATTCGGTCTTCATGCGCTCGACCTGGGTGCGTTCTGTGATGTCGCGGCCGACAGCCAGATACTGCAGCCCGCCATGGAGGGGCACCGGAGTCGTGACCACTTCCGTTTGGAATTCGGTGCCGTCGCGGCGCCGGCCGGTGAAGCTCTGGCTGGGCTTGGCCGCGGCAACCCCGAGCGCCAGTCCCTTGAGGTAGGCGCGACTTTCCTCCGGGGTAGGCGGATCGGCGAAGAGGAGGAGATTGGAGCGGCCGACCATCTCCGCCGCGCTGTGGCCAAAAAGCCGTTCGGCGGCAGCGTTGACTGAGACGACTATTCCCTCGCGGTCGAGCATCAGCATGGCATCGCTTGCGTGAGCGAAGATGGCTTCCTGACGAGCCGCGCTATCATGCAGTGACTGGCTCGCCCGGTCGAGACTCCGGAGCGTGAGCAGGAGCAAGGTGAGCAAGGCGGCGGCGGCCAGCAGGAGGGCGACCTCGGCGGCGACGATCAAGCGGTAGCGGGTGGCGCGGGCCTCCGCATTACCGACTAGGATGCCCTGAGCGTTGAGGCGCTCACCTTGCAACAAGGGAGCCGACAACGCCCTGGCCCTGTCCATCATCGCCTTGCCGTGGCGATTTCGGACAAGGGCGGCCGCATTGTCGGCACGTCCGGCGCGCCGCGTCGCTACGACTTGGCGCGAGTAGCGGGCTTTTTCGGTGCCCGCCGCGAGCAGTCCCGTGACCAACTGCTGTTCACGGCTTCCGTCTCGATACTGCCCGCGCAGTTCGCGGCTGAGCTGCGGCAAGCGGGCGAGGGCCGCCTCGGCCGGCTCCAGGAACTCGGGATTGCCGGTCACGACATAGCCTCGCTGGCCGGTCTCAAGATCGAGCAGATGGGCGAGATAGTCGCCGATCCGGCGCGTCCGCTCGTTGCTTTCCGCCATCAAGGCAGCCGAGGTTTGATCGGCCACGATGTCACGCGCCTGAAGGGCCGCGATGGCGAGCACCAGTATGGCGCACAATCCGCCGAGAAGCGCCGCCGCGACCCGGTGCCTGGACTTCGTTTTCAATGCGTTGATCCCAGCGCTGTCAGCATAGACTGTCAGTAGCAGCAAAGGGCTGTCTTATGGTTACCAGCAACGTGCTTCAAGCAACACCAAGATCGCTCAAAAACCAAGCCGACGAACCAGTCTCGTACGCTACGCATAAGCCTTGTCGGGGCATCTCCTCACTCGTGATCGACTGTTCGAAGCAGGATCCGACGACCATCACTTTCCGTGTAGGACCGTTCCGCTCTGCGACCGCTTGCCTTCCATTCGGAGGCGCTGATCGTCGTCGCTCGTACGATCCTTGATCCAACAAGTAAGGTCGCTTTACTTCGGGGACCATCGATCAGACCAGTTGCAAGCAAAGCAAGAAGTACCATGCTGCAAACATATGAGCTCGCAATGACTACTTACTTGATCGATCATCCAAAGTGGAGTGTTCCTTTGATCTAAAGCTAGGAGGCCTTCTTGCAAGGCTTGGTTAGCTGATCCTGACTGCTCTCCTCTCCGCAAGCCAGTCTGTTATGATCTGGATGGGCAGCGGAGTCGCAAAGGAGAGGCCGATCTTGTGCTCGTCTGACCAGCGGACGAATGTATCGATAGGAGGCAGATCGGGCAACTGCAGAACAGCTGCTCCAGCCGCCGAAAGGGGCGTCTTGGTTTCCAGCTTCGCTCCGGACGCAGAGATGTCGCGCAACGTGACGTCATAGGACCGGCCAAGTGCCTTCAATTTACCGGCAGCCTCCGTGTTCAGGCGTGGCAGGGCTCGCCGCTGCACATTGCAGGTCTTCTGTTCGACCCGGAGCAGCGCGACAGGCGAAAGCGGTTTCAGGAACTTGATCCCCGCGAGAAGGTCACGATACCACACGACTTGCCCGGCCACGGGCTTCTCTTCCCCGACGAATAAGGTCACCGTGGCGCCTACCTCCAGCGGCGCGTAGGATCGTACCTGCACGCCGTCGGCGGATATGTTCTTCAACAGGCAAAAGCTCGCCCGCTCGCCATTGTCCAAGGCCGCTACTCGAAAGACCAATGTCTGCCGCTTGCCTTCGCGGCGGTCGGCGTTTGCGTCATCGATGACGTTCATCTTCGCGTTGCTCTGCATCGGTTCCCCTTCTCCGAGAGAAGTCTTGCTCCCGCCTCTTTCCAAACGCGTTAAGAACAACGCCGATTTGGACCAATGGGGTGTGGATGTCGGAAGCGCGGAACCTGCCTGAGGTCATGCAACTTCGTGAGGTTACTGGTTTCGCATTGCAAACGTCGCTGTGACCGGGGTGCGAGAGGGATGTGCCCGCGCCATGTGGACGGCGGCGACGAACACCCGGTCGCCGACGACGGTCCGCGCCGAAAGCGTGTCTCCGGCACCCTTGCCGCCGCCAGACCGCCACCGGCGCACGGTTGCAGCCATGGAGGTCGAGGGTCGCGGGGGCCTGGTTAAGGATCGTCAGGAGAATGTCGAAGCTGTAGCGGAGGTCATCTGTGTAAACCTCCTTGGCGATCAGTGCCCACATGGGCGGCAGCGTGATCCCGGGCGTCGCGTATTCGCGTCGGCCGGAGCGCGGAGATGCACGGCCTCGAACCGCCGCGTCCGCCTGAGGGGAAGGTGACTTGACGGCCGTCGAGTGCACGGGCGTCGATGACGAAGCCGTCCATCAGGCACATCGAGAGCAAGTCCTGCTCGTCGGCGACGAAGTCGAGGACGTCGTCGGCCGCCGCCCGACGGGTCATGCAGTGGAGAAACGACACCTCCGTATCCAGGCGCTCCGAGATTATCCTGAGCTCTGCCAGCGTCAGGATCGGTGCTCACTCTTGGTGATCAGTCAACAGGCCGATCTTCTTGAAGGGCCGGCGGCTGCTGGTGACGGAGGCGAATTGCTTGATGCAGAATCCGAACTTGTGCACGACGCTAGGACCCGCCCCATCGAACTGGACGATGTTCCCCTTGTCGTCGACGAGCTCCACATCTTTCCAACGCGTCGCGAGCAGGGCCTGAAGTCGGGCTGTTTGTCGACCGGGCTCGACGAAGAGCTCGTTGAAGTTGGTGAGAAGGCTCTTGAGGCCCCAGCGGCGCGCGGCTGCGGCGAGCTTGCCGGACTTCGCCTCGAAGATTAGGACCTGCATGCCAACGCTGGCGACGACATCGTGCTCGTAGAGCACCTTCGTGTCGGGATCATTCCATTTCACCCCGGCATGCACCGTCGCCGACGGGAGAGAGAGAGAGCCGAACGTACGCTCGACATCGTCTTCCTAATAGGTCGCGCGCTCATCGGAGTAGGCCTTGTTCAACTTCGTGTCCGAACCGAGCAGTCCCTCGATGATCCTAAAGGGAAAGCTCACGATCAGGACGGGTAGAGGGACAAACAGTGTGTCGGCATCGTAGCGAAAAGAGGCGTTCCCAGATTGGATTGCTAAGGTTGATCTCGGGCAGACTTTCCTAGTCAATCGTGCGGGAGGCGAGCGGGCGAAGAGCGCGTCGGTTATAGGCACCCCGAAGCGGGCGACGAGATCGTTGCGACTGAAGGTAGAGCGGGTGCCGCAAAGCATCTCGGCAAGCTGGAACCCGGCTCAGCCTAGCCATGCGGGGGTCAGTTGGCGCGCTTCCGCATAGCGCCACATCCGCTTTGCACAACTCGAGCCCCGCAGCATCCTCTCGACGACCCGACGGGGATCTGTCCCCTCGCGCAGGACCCCCTCGGCATCGATGCCATCGTGGAACCTGCGGCCGACCTCGTTGAAGACCGCGAAGAGCGCCTTGGCAAATTCCGATGTCCGCAGGCCTAGGCCCTGCTCGGCGGCTGCATCCAAGCGTGAGAACAGGGCAGGAAGCACCTCCGCGGCATCGTCGCTGCTGAAGACGTTGCGGTAGAAGATTGTGCTGAGTTGAACCCGCCACGCCAGAAACGCCGTCTCGTCCGCGTCGGCATCCGGCTCAATAAGCGAGAGGTAAGCGTTGAGGTTCTGCCGCGCGCGGTTCCAGAGGCGGACAATCGACTTCGGCGATGCGGGGACAGGCCTCCCCCTCCCGGACGCTAGGGAGATCGCCTGTAGGATCTCGACATGGACCTGCTCGAGCGCGGACGGACCGGGTCCGATCTCGCCGGGCCGCATCTCTCTGAGCAGCTGCTCGGCGGTCTTCGCCAGGAGAGCGATCGCATCCCGCGATCTGAGGAGGATAGAAGCTGCGACGCGGTTTGAGCTAGCGGCCATCCGGGATCGCCTTCGCTGCGCTCGCGCCGGAGCGCTTCCGGATCGATCTCTCGGTAGCCGGGGATCGCATCAGGGAGCCTGGCGGCAACCATCGGCATCCCGTTCCCCGGTTTGCCGTCGGTTTGACTGGGACGCTTCGGCTTCGGCATCCATCACTCATACGGCGGCTAGGCGCAGCTTTCGAGCCGCTGCCGGAGGCCGGCAGCCGGCCGGCAGGCGGCGCCAGGTCCGCCTTATGGAAATAGGCGCAACCTCAGCGCCTGAGGACAGATGATTGGCGCCCGGCAGGATTCGAGCCTTGCGCGTCATCGTCTGAACGGGCGTCCGATCTTGGGAGGCAAGTAACGTCGTGCGAGCGGCGACTTGTGGGTCTTTCCAGACGCGACATGTCCTAACTTGCCAACTCTGGTGAGCTTCAAGACGAGGAGCTGAAACACGTCGTCGTCCGTTTGCTGAAGGAGGGGCGAAATGGTGGGCTTGGCCCCATCAAGCGCAACGTCGTGCAACGCGACCTGACACAACGGTTAGTCGATGAGGCGGCGTTGGAGATTGCGCGGCTGACCGTCAAACCAACCTCAGTCAGCGGCTGCGGCTTGAGGACTCGCCCCACCTCGAGCGCGACAAGAAAGATGATGTAGTCCGATTACATGAGTGACGGGACGCTGCCTCGGAGAACCGAAACATGGAGATAAGTCGCTCTAATCCGCAAACTTCACCCGAGCTAAGCGCCACTCCGCTTGAAGCACTGGATCTCGTCCTCGCCGCAGCTTCCTTTGCCGCGCACCAGCATCGTGACCAGCGACGCAAGGATGCCGCCGCCTCGCCGTACATCAACCATCCGCTGGCGGTGAGCCGGGTTCTTACCTGCATCGGCCAAGTCCAGGATGCGGAGGTGCTGGCCGCGGCGCTGCTCCACGATACGGTGGAAGACATCCAGACCAGCTTGGCGGAGATCGAGGCGCAGTTTGGCGCGCGGGTGGCCGGGATCGTCGCCGAAGTGACCGACGATAAGACGCTCGACAAGGCCGAGCGCAAGCGCCTGCAGGTCAGCAAAGCCGCGACCAAGCCTGAGGGAGCAAAGCTGATCAAATTGGCCGACAAGATCAGCAATCTGGCGGACATCCTGGAGCACCCTCCGGCCACCTGGCCGCAGACGCGCTAGCTCGCCTATTCTAGATCGGCGGGGCAGGTCGCGGTTGGGCTACGGGGAACGAATGCCGCGCTGGAGGCCGAGTTTGATCGGCTGCATGCGCGCGGAATAGCGGGGTTCCAAGCTAGCGCCACCTAGAAGCGGTGCTTACCGGGTGCTTACGCCAGCCAACTTTCTAGGGGTGCTCCGCTGCCTAAGTGTCGGAAAGATTGGTGGACGCACTTGGGCTCGAACCAAGGACCCGCTGATTAAGAGTCAGCTGCTCTACCAACTGAGCTATGCGTCCATGCCGTAAGGCAGATGCGGCCGCGTGGAAGCGGTGCGCGGGGGTGCCTCTAGCTAGGCTGCGCTGGCTTGGCAAGGGCGTTCGGGCACTTGATCTTGCAATATAGGATTTCGCCTGACAGCCTCGGTCCGCCACGCTCTTTGACACTGCCGATACCAGCGGCGTGTGACCTTGTTCAGGTTCGGGCGCCAAATAAAACCCCGCCACCGGTGACCTTTGTGACCTTGTTCAGAAAGGTTGAAGGCTCAGCTCAACCGCGACGTCGTCCGCTGCTGCCGCTCGAAGCTCATCAGAAGCCCGAGGCAGATCATCACCGTCATCACCGCCGACCCGCCATAGCTGATCAGGGGCAGGGGGATGCCGACCACGGGGGCGAGGCCCATCACCATCAGCAGGTTGATCGCAAAGTAGCTGAACAGCACCGCGGTAAGCCCGGCGCAGCTCAGCCGGGCGAAGCGGGTAGGGGCCCGGGCCGCGACGCCGAGACACCAGCGCAGAACCATGAGATAGGCGAGGATCACGACCGTGCCGCCGAACATCCCCCATTCCTCGGCCAGGGTGGCGAAGGCGAAGTCGGTATGGCCTTCGGGAAGATATTGAAGGTGGCTCTGGCTGCCCTGCAGGAATCCCTTACCGAACAACCCACCCGACCCGATCGCGATCTTGCTCTGCGTGATATGATAACCGCTGCCCAGGGGATCGTTTTCCGGATTAAGGAAGGTGTCGATCCGCTTGCGCTGATAGCCGTGCAGGAAATGATAGATCACCGGGATCGACGCCGCGACGATGGTGCCCGGGACAAGAAACCAGCGCAGCTGAACACCGGCGAGGAACATCACGGTCACGCCCGCGAAACAGACCATCAGCCCGGTGCCGAGATCGGGCTGGAGGATGACCAGCCCCGCCGGCACCCCGATCAGCGCGGCTGCCGGCCACACCGCCCGGAAGGTCCGCGTGTCGCCCGCCGGCAGCAGGTCGTAGAAACGGGCCAGCGTCAGCGCGATGGCGGGCTTCATGAACTCGGACGGCTGCAAGCGGATGAAGCCGAGGTCGAGCCAGCGCTGCGCGCCCTTGCCGACGAAGCCCAACATGTCGACCAGGATCAGCATCACAACGATGGTGAGATAGACCGGAAGGGTGACCTGCTTGATCGTCGCCTCGCGCACGTTCGACAGCACCACCGCGAGGCTCAGGAACATTCCGAATGCCATACCCTGCCGCAGCGCCCACGGCTCGATCGAGCCGCCGGCGGCGGAATAAAGGTTGATCAGCCCGAACAGACCGATGCCAGAAATCAAAAAGATCAGCCGCCAGGGAAGGCGGGCGAGGGGCTGGGGGATGATGGCGCTGGAGATCATGTCAACGGTCGTCCGGTGCCGGTGGCGGTGCGTTGACGCTGGACGGCACGGGCGCCGGCGCCGCGATCGGCGGCGAGCCGAGCGAGGCCGCCTGCGCGGCGGCCGCTTCGATCGCGGCGCTGCGGCGGGCCATGCGCTCGGCCAGCGTTCCACCCCATTCGGCTTCCAGGCCTTCGAGCCGCTTTAGCGCCTGCGGCCGATCGAAAAGATAGGTCAGCACGTCCTTGGCCACCGGTGCCGCCGCCCGCGCGCCGCCCATGCCGTGCTCGATCACCACCGACCCGGCGTAGCGCGGATTGTCGTAAGGCGCGAAGAAGACAAACAGGCCGTGGTCGCGATAACGCCAGTCGCCGCCCTGACCGCGCGTCGCGCTGGCCGACAGGCGGCGGACCTGCGCGGTGCCGGTCTTGCCGCACATCTCGAAGCCCGGCACCTGAAGCCGTGAGGCGCCCGCGGTTCCGTCGCCGTTGACGACCTCCCACATCCCTCCGCGCACCGCGTCGAGATGCTCCTTCGGGATGTCGAGCGCTTCGGCCTGCCGGTCATGCTTGCCGAGCAGGAGCGGACGGATCTTGCGACCGCTTGCGATGCACGCCGACTGCACGGCAAGCTGGAGCGGGTTCACGATGACGAAGCCCTGACCGATCACCGCGTTGAGGCTGTCCGAGCGGGTCCAGTCGGGCCGCTCCACCAGCTTTCGGTTCCGCTCGAACCGGCGCTGCTTCCATTCGGAATCGGGGATGGTGCCGTAATTCTGGCTGACCAGGGGCAGGTCGAACTTCTCGCCGAGGCCGAGCAGGCGGGCCATCGGCGCGATGGCGTCGTAGCCGATGCGGTTGGCCATGGTGTAGAAATAGGTGTTGCAGCTCTTGGCGATGGCGCGGCGCATGTCGACGGGGCCGTGGCGCCCGAGGCAGCGGAAGAAGCGATTGCCGAGCTGATAGCCGCCGTTGCAGTACACCCGCTCGCTGGGGTCGATCCCGGCCTTCTGGATCGCCAGCGCCGCCATCGGCTTCAGGGTCGAACCGGGCGGATAAAGCGCGTTCACCGTCTTGTTGAGCAGCGGCTTGCGCGGATCCGCCGACAGCGTCTTCCATTCGGTGCGACCGATCCCGTCCGAAAAGCTGTTGGGATCGTAGCTCGGCATCGAGGCCATGCAGAGAAGATCGCCCGTCTGGCAGTCGAGGATAGTGCAACTGCCGCTCTCCTCGCCAAGCCGGCGCGCGGCATATTCCTGCAGGCCGGCGTCGATCGACAGCTGGACCGTGTTGCCCGATCGGTCGGGCTTGGGCGTCAGCTCGCGGATCAGCTTGCCGCGCGCCGACACCTCGACCCGCTGCCCGCCCGGAATGCCCCGGAGGCGTTGTTCGAGCACTGCCTCGAGGCCTTCCTTGCCGATCTTGAAGCCGGGTGTGATCAGCAGGGGGTTCTTTTCGGCTTCATATTCCTTGGCGTTGGCAGCGCCGACATAGCCGACCAGCTGGCCCACCGCGGCGCCGGCGGGATAAAAGCGGGTAAAGCCGCGGGCGGGCTCGATCCCCGGCAATTCGGGCATGCGCACGGTGACGGCGGCATAGCGATTGTAAGGGACGTTCTCGGCCACCTGGACGGGCTGGAACCCGCGCGATTCGCGAACTTCGCGGCGGATGCGGTCGACCTGATCGGGACCAAGGGCCAGCAATTGGGCCAGAAGCGTGATCTCGCCTTCCGGATCGACCATCCGCTCGGGAATCAGATCGACGCGAAAATCGGAGCGGTTGATGGCGATCGGCTTGCCGGCACGGTCGACAATCCAGCCGCGGCGCGGCGGCACGATGATAAGCTGGACGCGATTATCTTCGCTGAGGAGGTTATACTTTTCGTTCTCCTTGATCGCCAGCCAGCCCATGCGGCCGATCAGCGTTCCGGCGATCGCGAATTGTGCGCCGCCGACGACGAGCATCCGGCGCGAGAAGACCATGTCGGCCTTGACGTTGTTGAAGCGGCTCATGGGTTGAGCCTCCAACGGTCGAGCGCGCTGGCGACGAAGGCGGCGATGGGAAACGTCAGGATGGCGATCAGCAGTGGCGGGACGATGGTGACGAGGTCGTAAGGGGCGCCCATCGCCGCATCGACCTGCCGGCGGGCAAGGTCCGCCAGCGTCAGGAGAAGGGCAGCGATCAGCCATTCGATCCAGTAATCGCGCCACATGGTCCGCCGATCGAGCAGGTCGATCAGGATCATCGCCGCGGTCCAGGTCGCGACCGAAAGACCGATGGGCAGGCCGAGCACCAGATCGTTCCACAGGCCTAGCGGCGCGGCCCACCAGGCCGGGATCACGTCGCTCCGCAGCAGCCGCCATGCGAGAAGCAGCAGAAAACCTGTTTCCGGAAACCAGCCCACGTCGGCGACCACGGGGGCGAGCGGAAGCAGCGACGCAAGGGCGACCGAGAGGGCCGGGATCGCGCGGGCCAGCTTGCGTGGTCCGCGATCAAGGCGGGAAGAACGGCCAAGGGCGGAGCGAACCACGCCTTATTCTTCCGTTTCGGCCGGCTCGGCCTGAGGAAGCGCGGCTTCCTCGTAGGGACGTCCGACAACCGCGAAACTGGCGCTGGCGGGGTCGGCGAGCGGAAGGGCGATCGCGCCGTCGTCGTCGAGCCTGATGACCCGCGCCACGGGCACGTTGGGCGGATACAGCCCGCCGGTTCCCGAGGTGACGATGAAGTCGCCGGGGCGGAAAGGGTTGCGGCCGACCTCGAGCGGGCGGACGTCGATGGTCCCGTCGCCGCGCCCGGTGGCGATCACCGGCTGGCCGCCGCGCAGCAGCCGCGCGGGCACGATATTGGCGCGATCCGAGATCAGCAGCACGCGCGAAGCCGTCGAACCTGCGTCCACTACTCGCCCGATCAGTCCAGCGGCGCTGCGCACCGGCATTCCGACCGCAACCCCGTCGCCGCTACCCGCGGTCAGTACGGCAAAGCGGCGAGCGCTCTCGAGGCTCGACCCGACGATCCGCCCGGTCGCAACGGTGGCAACCTCGTTCTCACGCAGGGCAAGCACCGATTTGAGCTGCACGTTTTCCTGAAAGATGGCTCGCGCCTGGATCGCCTGCCGCTGCAACTTGCGGTTCTCTTCGCGCAGGCCGGCGTTCTGCCGGGCCGCATCCCAGTAATTACCGGCGCCACTCATGAGCCCGGCGGCGGTGTCGGTCACACTGCGCAGCGCGCCCGTGACCGGGGCGGTGACGTCGAGCGCCGCGCCGCGCACGCCCGCATAAGCGTTCGGTGCGACCAGACTGAGGGCGAGCAAGCCAAGCCCAATGAGCAGGCCGGCAATCGCTGCCAGAAAGCTGAAGAACAAACCGTATTGCGCCCGCCTCGACCAGCCGGCACGCGCCCCGGGGCCTGGCGCCACCGTCTATCTCCCAGGTTCAGGCGGTCTGCAGAACACCGCGGAACTGCTCTTCCTCGAGCGCACGACCGGTGCCGAGCGCGACGCAGGTGAGCGGATCCTCGGCGACGGTGACCGGCAGGCCGGTTTCGTCGCGAAGCACCTCGTCGAGGCCCTGCAGCAATGCGCCGCCGCCGGTCAGGACGATGCCCTGATCGCAGATGTCGGCGGCGAGTTCGGGCGCCGTGTTTTCGAGCGCGATACGGACGCCCTCGACGATCGTCCCGACCGGCTCCGACAGCGCTTCGGCGATCTGGCCCTGGTTGATCGAGATTTCCTTGGGCACGCCGTTGACGAGATCGCGGCCCTTGATGTGGACCGTCTTGCCGATGCCATCGACCGGCGGCTTGGCGATTCCGACTTCCTGCTTGATCCGCTCGGCAGTGGCTTCGCCGATCAACAGGTTGTGATTGCGACGGACATAGGAGGAAATAGCCTCGTCCATCTTGTCGCCGCCGACGCGCACCGACGTCGTATAGGCCAGGCCGCGCAGCGACAGCACGGCGACTTCGGTGGTACCGCCGCCGATGTCGACGACCATCGAACCGACCGGCTCGGTCACCGGCATGTCGGCACCGATCGCGGCGGCCATCGGCTCCTCGATCAGGTAGACCTGGCTGGCGCCGGCGTTGGAGGCGGCGTCGCGGATCGCGCGGCGCTCGACCGAGGTAGAGCCCGACGGCACGCAGATCACGATCTCGGGGAAGCGCAAGGAGCGCAGTTTTCCGCCGCCATGCACTTTGTGAATGAAGTGCTTGATCATCTGCTCGGCGACGTCGATGTCGGCGATGACGCCGTCGCGCAGCGGCCGGATGGCCTCGATCTGATCGGGCGTCTTGCCCATCATCAGCTTGGCGTCTTCACCGACCGCCTTGACCTTCTTGACGCCGTTGATCGTCTCGATCGCGACCACCGACGGTTCGTTCAGGACGATGCCGCGTCCGCGCACATAGACGAGCGTATTAGCCGTCCCGAGATCGATCGCCATGTCATGGCTCATCCATTTGAACCAGCGCGTCCAGAACATGCCCGCCCACTTCTTGTAAAAAAGGGTTTAAGTCCAGCGACGTAACAACCGATTAATCGATGGATCAAGCAGCGTCTCGCCCGCCCCAAGCGATTGGGCTAGAGGCTCTGTCATGTCAATAAGAAGGCTGCCTTCCCACCTCGTTGATCGCATCGCCGCGGGCGAGGTGGTGGAGCGGCCGGCCAGCGCGCTGAAGGAACTGATCGAGAACAGTCTCGACGCCGGGGCGACGACGGTCAGCATCCGGTTGTCGGCCGGCGGGACGGCGCTGGTCGAAGTGACCGACGATGGGTCGGGAATGAGCGCGGCGGACATGGCGCTCGCGATCGAGCGGCATGCTACCTCCAAGCTCCCCGACGAGCGGATCGAGGCCGTCGATAGCTTCGGCTTTCGCGGCGAAGCGCTGCCCTCCATCGCAAGTGTCGCGCATTTCACCCTGGAAAGCCGCGAGCGAGGCGGCGACGGGTGGCGGCTGGAAATCGATCACGGCGTGCGGGCGGGCGAGGCGCCTGCGGCGCTTCCGCCCGGGACCCGGGTGCGGGTCGATGGGCTGTTCGAGCGGGTACCGGCCCGTCGCAAGTTCCTGCGCTCGCCGCGGGCGGAGTATGCCGCCTGCCTCGATGTCGTGCGTCGGCTGGCGATGGCGCGACCGGATGTCGCCTTTACGCTCGAGCATGACGGGCGGCGGGTGCTTTCGGTGCAGTCGGCGCCGCTGCCGACCCGCGTGGCCGGGCTACTCGATCCGGGGCTGGCGGATCATGGGCTGCCGATCGACCTGCGGCGAGGCGAGCTCAAACTGGGCGGCGTGGTGAGTCTGCCAACCTTCACCCGCGGTGCGGCCGACCAGCAATATCTCTTCGTCAACGGCCGCCCGGTGAAGGACCGGCTGCTGGTGGGAGCGCTGCGCGCGGCCTATCAGGATCTTATCGCCCGCGACCGCGCGCCAATCGTGGCGCTGTTCCTCGAGCTGCCGGGAAGCGAGGTCGATATCAACGTCCACCCGGCCAAGACCGAGGTCCGCTTCGCCGATCCGCAGGGGGTGCGCGGGTTGATCGTCGGCGGCCTGCGCTCGGCGCTCGACCAAGCCGGGCATCGCAGCGCGGCGCGAATTCAGGCCGCGGCACCGGTGCGGTGGACGAGCGAACTCGATACGCCGCCCTATGCCGCGCCCGCCGTCGGGGAAGCGGTCAGCCCGTATGCATCCACCATCCCGGCGCCCGCGAGCGTAGCCGAAGCCCACGCCTTGTTCGCGCCGGCGCCATCCGGGCGGGCCGAGCCGGCGGCGGCGCCGGTGTCGGATCACCCGCTTGGGGTCGCGCGCGGGCAGGTGGCGGGGACGTACATCGTCGCCGAAGCCGAGGACGGCCTAGTGCTGGTCGACCAGCATGCGGCGCACGAGCGGCTGGTGCTGGAGCGACTGAAGCGAGGTGCCGGCAACGGCGGGGTGGCAGTGCAGGCGTTGCTCCTGCCGCAAGTGGTCGAGCTCGACGAGCCCGAGGCCGATCGGATCGAGGAAGCAGCGGCGGAATTGCGCCATTACGGTCTCGAACTCGAACGTTTCGGCCCGGACGCGATCCTAGTGCGCGGCACGCCGGCCCCGCTCGGCCAACTCGATGCCGCCGGCCTCGTTCGCGACCTCGCCGCCGAAATCGCCGAATTAGGCGGTCCGCAAGCGCTGAAAAGCCGCCTCGATCTCCTCGCCGCGACCTTTGCCTGCCACCACAGTGTGCGCGCCGGGCGCGTGCTGTCGGTCGCCGAAATGAACGCCCTGCTGCGCGAAATGGAAGTCACCCCGCACAGCGGCCACTGCAATCACGGTCGCCCGACTTGGGTCAAGCTGGCCCACGGCGACATCGAACGGCTGTTCGGGAGGAAATAAGGGTGGGTGGCGGTCTTCCGGGCGGCGTCGTTCACGACCTTCCAGGCGATCTCGAAGCGGCGCTGCTGAGTGACGACAAGGCGCGCGCGACGTGGCACAACATCACCCCGCTCGCCCGCAACGAATGGATCTGCTGGGTCACCTCGCCGAAGACGCAGGAGACGCGCACCAAGCGGGTGCGCTTGGGAATCGAAAACCTTGCCGAGGGCAAGCGCCGGCCCTGCTGCTGCCCGGGCCTGCAAGCATCGCTGAGGGAAGTGCTGCTAAGCTCTTGAAACAACAAGGCTCATGGCCATCTTCGCGCTATCGTCAACAGAGCGAAAGGAGGTGGTCAGATGTCTCATTGTCCCAAGTCGGTGAGCCCTGCCTCCATGAACGAGGTAGTTGCCTGAAGGCTCGGTTCACCGAGCAAGACAATGGAAAGGCCGTCGGAGTTCAGGCTTCGGCGGCCTTTCTCTTGGGCGCGGCGGCGCCATCGACCGTCAGCCAGGCCGCGGCGCCGGCGGCGATGCTGACGAACGCGCCGACTACCAAGGCGGTATGAAACGGCGCGATCAGCGCTTCGCCGTTCGATACCAGAACCGCGCCGAGCAGGGCGGTCGCGATCAGCCCGCCGGTGCGCGCCACCGCGCTGTTGAGGCCGCTCGCGGTGCCCGCATGGCGCTGATCGACCGAGGACAGAACCGTGCTGGTGAGCGGCGCCACCGCCAGCGCCATGCCCATTGCCAGGACGAGAACAGCGGGAAGCACGGTCGTCACATAGCTTGCCTCGGCGTCGATGCGAGTGGCGAGCAGCATCCCTGCGGCCACCACCATCGGTCCGGCGGTCAGCGGTAGCCGTCCGCCGATCCGCGCCGCGATCTTGCCCATCAGCGGCGAGGCGAGGGCAATGACGATGGCTAGCGGGGTCAGCGCAAGACCAGCCTGCAAGGGCGAATAGCCGCCGGCTTCGATCAGCACGTAGGGCAGCAGCAGCATCACCACCCCGAAGGCGCCGTAGAGCAGAAAGGTCAGCAGGTTGGTCCCGACGAAGCAGCGATTGCCGAACATGCCGAGCGGCATCATCGCCTGATCGCCGCGATGCTTTTCGACCCATAGAAACAGGCCGAGCAACACGACGCCGCCGAGCCCAAGGGCGGCATTCAATGGCGCAATCCGCATCTCCACCGACCACAGGGTCAGGCCATAGGTGATGCCGAACAGGCCCAGCGTCGCCAGCAGCGCGCCGGGATAATCGGTGCGGGCGGCGTCCTCGTTGCGGCTTTCGGCGGCGAAGCGGGCGGCGATCAGGATCGCGCCCCCGGCCAGCGGCAGGTTGATATAGAAGATGGCAGGCCAGCCGACATTATCGACCAGCCAGCCGCCGATCAGCGGCGCAACCGCCGCGGCGGCCGCCCCCGCCGCCGCCCAGATGCCGATCGCGCGGCCGCGCTCTTCGCCTTCGAAGGTCGCGTTAAGCAGCGCCAGACTGTTGGGCAGCAGCAAAGCCGCGCCGATCCCCTGCAGCACCCGGCCGACCAGCAGCCAGGTGAGGTCTGGCGCCAGCGCGCACAGCAATGACGAGGCAGCAAACAGGCCGGTGCCGATGATCCGCAGGTGCTTGCGGCCATGCTGGTCGCCCAGTGCCCCGCCAAGGAGGAGCAGTGCCGACAGCGGGAGCAGATAGGCGTTCACCACCCACTGCACCTCGCTGGCGCCTGCGCCGAAGCTGGCGCGGATCGCCGGCAGGGCAACGTTCAGAACCGAGCCTTCGACGAAGCTCAGGCTGGAGGCGAGAATGCAGGCGACGAGCGTCCAGCGCGGATGCGCCGCGGCGCTCTTCGCCGCAGCGCTCACCCGCGGTCGTCTTCGGCGTCGGCGATGCTGGCTTCGACCATCCGGGTCCAGATCGCGGGATCACCGACGCTGGCGCCGCTGGGATCGGTCTCGCGGATGGCCTTGAGGACGGCGAGCGCCTGGTTGCGGTGGGTCGGCCAATGCTGATCGACATGCGCCGAGGCCGAGGATTCCGACCCGTCCGCATTGGCGCTGTGCTGAGCGCCGCAGAGGACGCGGGCAATTCTTTCAACGAGACTGGTGTGGCCGCCCTCGGGCATGGTTGTTCTCCCTTGTTTGGCAGGTCAATGCGTGACGCTAGCTTCGGTTCAGAACCCGCCTGAACACGCGGCGCGCGGCGACGATCAGCCACAGGCTGGCGATCACCAGGATCAGCGCGATCAGCGCCGCCGCGACCGGGTTGGCGATGGCCAGCGCGAGGAGGCCTACAGTAGCGATGTCCTCGCTGGTCGAAACCACCATGTTGCTGACCGGCTCGGGCGAGGTGTTGACCATCGCCCGGGTCGCCGCCTTGCCGGAGTGGGAGAGAAAGGCTGCACCGCCACCGAGAATGAAGGCGGCCACCTGCCAGACGGGATCGCCCGGATCGACTATCGCCAGCGCCAGTAGTGCGCCGCCAAGCGGACGGATCGCGGTGTTAATGCCGTCCCACAGCGTGTCGATAAAGGCGATCTTGTCGGCGAACAATTCGAAGATAGCGGCAGCGCCCGACAGCACCAGCACCCACGGGTTGGCGAGCACGTCCAAGGCCGCGAGCTTGTCCGGCAGGTCGATCCACCCGAGCCGCATCGCAAAGCCGGTGACGAAGGTGACGAGGTAGAGCCGCCAGCCGGCGAGCAGGCTGGTCGAGGCCGCTAGGGCGAGCAGCTCTACCCCGGTCACCGGGTCAGAAGACCTCGAACAGGCCGGCCGCGCCCATGCCGCCGCCGACGCACATGGTGACGACGACGTACTTGGCACCGCGGCGCTTGCCTTCGAGCAGGGCGTGGCCGGTGAGGCGCGCGCCGCTCATGCCATAGGGGTGGCCGATCGAGATCGCGCCGCCGTTGACGTTGAGAAGTTCGTCAGGGATGCCGAGCTTGTCCTGGCAGTAGAGCACCTGCACCGCGAACGCCTCGTTCAGCTCCCACAGGCCGATGTCCTCGACCTTGAGACCGAAGCGGCCGAGCAGCTTGGGTACCGCATAGACCGGGCCGATACCCATTTCGTCGGGCTCGGTGCCGGCGACCGCCATGCCGACATAGCGGCCGAGCGGGGTCAGGCCCTTCTTCTCGGCGAGCGCGCTGTCCATGACCACGCAGGCCGAAGCGCCGTCCGACAGCTGGCTGGCATTACCGGCAGTGATGATCTGCTCCGGGCCCATCACCGGCTGAAGCTTTGCGAGATCCTCGAGCGTGGTCTGCGGACGATTGCCTTCATCCTTGGCGAGCGTGACCTCCTGCATGGTGGTCTCGCCGGTTTCCTTGTTCTTGACCGCCATCCGGGCCGTCACTTCGACGATCTCGTCGGCGAAGGTGCCGTTGGCCTGCGCGGCGGCGGTGCGCTGCTGCGAGCGGAGAGCATATTCGTCGCAGCGCTCGCGGCTGATGCCGTAGCGGCTGCCGACCACCTCGGCGGTCTGGATCATCGGCATGTAGACCGCATTGTGCATGGAGAGCAGCTCGGGGTCGGAGCCGAGGCGCATCTCGGGGGTCTGGACGAGGCTGATGCTCTCGACCCCGCCGGCGACGCAGACGTCCATGCGGTCGACGATCACCTGCTTGGCGGCGGTAGCGATGGCCATCAGGCCAGACGCGCACTGGCGGTCGATCGACATGCCGGCGACCCCGACACCGAGCCCGGCGCGCAGCGCGGCGGTGCGGCCGATGGTGGTTTGCACACCCTGCTGCAGCGCGGCGCCGATCACCACGTCCTCGATCTCGTCATTGGCGATGCCGGCCCGCTCCACCGCGGCGCGGATGGCGTGGGCGGTGAGGGTGGGGGAGGGCGTCGCGTTGAAGGCGCCGCGATAAGCGCGGCCGATCGGGGTGCGGGCGGTGGAGACGATAACGGCGTCGCGAACGGTGGACATGGTGGCTCCCGGGATAAGAAGTGAGTCGGCGAACGGCTTAGCGGGCCGTGAGCCTTACGCGAAGACCTGCCCGATCCAGGTCGCGATCAGGGCCGGCTTGTCCTCGCCCTCGATCTCGACCGTGACGTCATGGGCAAACTGATACTGGCCCGGGCGCTTTTCCTCGAACGCGGCGAGGGTGAAGTGACCGCGCACCCGCTTGCCGGCGCGGACGGGGGCGAGAAAGCGGACTTTCTCGAACCCGTAATTGACGCCCATTTTGGTCGTCTCGGGCATCAGCATGACGTCGGCGGCCATGCGCGAGAGGAGGGAGAGGGTGAGAAAGCCGTGGGCGATGGTCCCGCCGAAGGGCGTCTGCGCGGCGAGCGCTTCGTCGACGTGGATGAACTGCTGATCCTCGGTCGCGTCGGCGAACGCCTGGATCCGGTCCTGGGTGACCTCGATCCAGTCGGAAGCGCCAAGCTCCGTACCGACCTTGGCTCGGATGGTGTCGATGCTGGCAACGGGCATGGGCTTCCTTTTCGGCTGGCGGCTGGCCGTCGAAGGAAGAAGAAGCAGGCCCGCGGGTCAAGCCCGTGAAAGCGGATTGCCGTTAAGGTTTCTGAACAAGGTCACAAAGGTCACCGGTGGCGGGGTGTCTGCGCGCACGGTGTGACCTTTGCTTACGCGGGGAGCATGGCGGCAGTGAGAAAGAGCGTGACGGCGAACCGTCGCGGCTAGTCGAGCAGGCAAATTCCTACTTTGCAAGTCGCGCCGAGCCGGCCCGCTGGAAGCTCGCGCGCGGGGTGCGGTGAGGCGGCCAATCAAGGCGAGACAGGCACCCCTTATACATTCTAAAGACAATTAAATACATTAACTGGGGTTATGTTCGAGTCGGGTCGGTTGCCTGGGGTCTGAGCGGCGTTTGGGGCAAGCGAAGCTCTTTTGGATCGACCCGATCGCGGCATAACCAAGCGCGGGATGCCCGGCCGTCTTTCGAGCGATGTTAACGCTGGAGGTGGGCTTGCAGCTTCTGAAAATAGGGGCTTTGTTCGGCTCAGCAATCATTATCTCATCCCCGTCCGCAGTGGCGGAACGACCTATTTCGCGGGCGGTCGCCCGGACAATCAGCGGCGTGGAAACCTCGGGTCTTTGCGGCCTGATGTTCGGTGACCAATCCGTACGGCGTTACGGCGTCGAACCCATGCCACCCATTGGAACCCGCGCTCGAGTAGCGGCATTCCGAGGCAAGTTCGGGCAATCCGCAAGGCGATCCAATCCGGATTGATTGCGATGGGTTGAAAGAAACCATCACGGCTCGGCTGGAGGAGGGCGCTCGAACCCTATCTGTTCTTCAGCTTCAAACTCTCTTCGACAACATTCGTCAGCATCTCGCCCGCGACGAAGGCAGACGTGTCCTTGGAGCAATGCGCGCCGCGCGACATTCTCAAGCGCTCGTCGGGAACACTCAGATCGAACTGCGCACTGTCTGCGTGCGAGCAAACAACAAAACTTCCACGGAGAGTTCGATCACCGAGCGTCGCGGTGACGGCAGCAACCTGGCCGAGAAGCCGGTTGAACTCACTTGCAGCGATCGGAGCTTCCTGACGCTCGATGACTTTCCAGGCTCCATCCGCTTTCGACAATTCAACGATCAGCCCTGTCGGCTGCGGCGATCCGTAGAGCCAAGCCGCCTGCACAATCCGCGCGGTCGGTTTCCGGCCGTATCCGAAGCCCCTCCGTAAAACATAACGAATGACATCACCGTTGCTGGCAATAGGCGTTAGGGCCGGTACGGCCAGCAGCAGGGAGTCTTCGCTCTCGGGAATTGCCACGTCTTGATGTGAAGGGTTCGTGGTCGGAGCGGCAGAAGACGCTTGCCCAAGCGCAAGTGCAACGAGGAGGTTGGCAAGAACGGTAGGCATCCAAGGTCAGCTTACCGAGCCTGCCGATGTCGGCAATGGGTCATGCGTAGGTCGCGTAACGAAAGACCGCTTACGACCCATTGCGGACATTCGCTGCGGCTGCGACACATCGAAGGATGGCGAAGCAGATTGATTTGGAGGGGATTGAAGCAGCCAGAGTGATGGGGGCACTTTCTCCTGAAACACAGCGGCGCTTCGACAAGGCAACATGGCGACTAACGGGCCACCCCAATGATGTTGCGCATACCGCCTTCACCGCCATCGGTGTGGCTGTTGGTTCAAGCCGACAACCTGTCTCAACCTCTGACAAAAAGAAGCTTTTCGCTTTCGCGGAGCAACTCATTCGCGATGGCTCGCATGATTTGGCGTTCAGCGTTGCCAGCGCTTTCTTGGGCACAGTCTGGCAGGCTGCTCAGAACGGCGGATTGGACTTTAGTGACGTGGATGCCTTCTTAGGTCCGGAATCGCGCCGATATCTTACATGGTTGGACGACGTCGAAGGTACACGAACATCGGGCTTTCGGCGGGCCTAGGCGAGTGTCAGCTTTCCACCTCTTGTGGACATTCGATAGTCACACTTACAGGGCAGGAAATTGCCCGCTCGACTAAACGAAACGGTTCATCGTCGGTTCTTTTATCCTGTCGATCTTCACTTCGCGCCGTGGCAAGCAGGGTCACAGCGTGTGATGTGCTGCGGCTTGCCTGGGCTGGCGGAATTACGCGAATGGCCGACGGTAACGGAAAGGGGATTGCACCCCCGTTACCGGTGATCTTTTTGGCCTTGAGCGCCTACGCCGAATGGCCGAACACCCGCTCGAAGATCGTGTCGATCTGGCGGAAGTGGTAGCCGAGGTCGAAGCTCTCCTCGAGCCTCTCGGGCGGTAACACGGCGGTGACCTCGGGATCGGCCTTGAGCAGGTCGAGCAGCGCCAGCGCGCCGTCCGATTCCCACACTTTCATCGCGTTGCGCTGGACCTTGGCATAGGCGTCCTCACGGCTCAGCCCGCCTTGCGTCAGCGCCAGCAGCACGCGCTGCGAGTGGACGAGCCCGCCCATGCGGTCGAGGTTCTTCTGCATCCGCTCGGGATAGACCAGCAGCTTGTCGATGACACCGGTCAGCCGCGCCAGCGCGAAGTCGAGCGTGATGGTCGCGTCCGGCCCGATGAATCGCTCGACGCTCGAATGGCTGATGTCCCGCTCATGCCACAGCGCGACATTCTCCATGGCCGGGGTCACCGCGCTGCGGACCAGCCGGGCGAGGCCGGTCAGATTCTCGGTCAGCACCGGGTTGCGCTTGTGCGGCATCGCGCTCGACCCCTTCTGGCCGGGCGAGAAATATTCCTCGGCTTCCAGCACTTCGGTCCGCTGCAGGTGGCGTACCTCGGTCGCCAGCCGCTCGATGCTCGACGCGATCACGCCCAGCGTCGCGAAGAACATCGCATGCCGGTCGCGCGGGATGACCTGTGTCGAGGTCGGCTCCGGGGTGAGGCCGAGGCGCTTGGCGACATGCTCTTCGACCCGCGGATCGATGTTGGCGAAGGTGCCGACCGCGCCCGAAATGGCGCAGGTCGCGATCTCCTCGCGCGCGGCTTCGAGGCGCTTCAGGTTGCGGGCGAATTCGGCATGAGCCTGGGCGAGCTTGAGGCCAAAGGTCACCGGCTCGGCATGGATGCCGTGACTGCGGCCGATGGTCGGGGTCAGCTTGTGCTCGAAGGCCCGCCGCTCGAGCACCGCAAGCAATTGCTTCAGGTCGTCGATCAGGATGTCCGAGGCCTGCGCCAATTGCACAGCCAGTGCGGTGTCGAGCACGTCGCTGCTGGTCATGCCCTGATGCAGCCAGCGCCGCTCGTCGCCCAGCTTATCGCCGGCCCAGGTCAGGAAGGCGATGACGTCATGTTTGGTCACCGCCTCGATCGCGTCGATGGCGGGCACGTCGATCGGCTCGATCGTCTCGCGCGCGGCGAGGATCTTGGCCGCATCCTCCTGCGGGATCATCCCGATATCGCCCATCGCCTCGGCCGCGAAGACCTCGATATCCCACCAGATGCGGAAGCGGTTTTCGGCCGCCCAGATGGCGGTCATGGCGGGGCGGGAATAGCGAGGAACCATGGCCGCGCCCGCTAGCAGGGCAGGGCCATCGCTTCAATCACGCCGCTTCGCGTTCCAGCTTTTCGGCCAGCGCCATCCAGCGCGCTTCGGCTTCCTCCAGCGCGGCCGCGACCTTGGCCCGGCGCTGCGACAGCTCGCTCATCGACAGGCGGGCATATTGCGGGTCGGCACCCGACGGATCGAACATGGCGCGGTCGAGTTCGGAACGCTGCTCAGCGAGGCGCAGGCTTTCCTTTTCGGCCTCGTCGGTCGCTTTCTTCAGCGCCTTGGCGTCCTCGCGTGCCTTGGAGCCCTTCGGCGCCTTTGGCTTGGTCTCGGCCTTGGGCTGATTCCGGCCGAGCACGAAGTCGATGTAATCCTCGATGCTGCCGGCATAATCGACCGCCTTGCCGTCATCGACCAGCACCAGCCGGTCGGCGGTGAGCTCGACCATGTGGCGGTCGTGGCTGATCAGGATGACAGCGCCGTCATATTCGTTAAGCGCCTGAACCAGCGCCTCGCGGGCATCGACGTCAAGGTGATTGGTCGGCTCGTCGAGGATCAGGAGGTGCGGCGCTTCCCGCGTGATCAGCGCCAGCGCCAGCCGCGCGCGCTCGCCGCCCGACAGCTTGGAGGTCACCGTCGTCGCCTTGTCGCCCGAGAAACCGAAGCGGCCCAGTTGCGCCCGGACCGCCGCGGGGGAGTGGCCTTCCATCGCCCGGCTCATGTGCTGCAGCGGGGTGTCATCGCCGTGCAGTTCCTCGACCTGATACTGGGTGAAATAACCGACCCGCATCTTGCCGGTGGCGACCATCGCGCCTTCCATTGCCGGAAGCTGCGCGGCGATCAGGCGGGCGAGGGTGGTCTTGCCGTTGCCGTTGCGGCCGAGCAGCGCGATCCGGTCGTCGGGATCGATGCGAAGGTTCACCTTTCGCAAAATCGGCGTGTCGTTGTAGCCGACTGCCGCCATGTCCAGCGTGATAAGCGGAGGTTTCAGCTCCGACGGCGAGGGGAAAGCGAAGCTGAGCGAGGGATCGTCGGCCATCGCGGCGATCGGCTGCATCTTGGCCAGCATCTTGGCCCGGCTCTGCGCTTGCTTGGCGGTCGAGGCGCGGGCGGAATTGCGGGCGATATAGTCCTGCAGGCGGGCCCGCTGGGCGTCCTGGCTCGCCTTGGCCGCGGCCAACTGCGCCGCGCGTTCGGCCCGCTGCCGCTCGAAATCGTCATAGCCGCCGGCATATTGCGCCAGCCGCCCGCCTTCGGCGTGGAGAATGGTGTCGACCACGTTGTTGAGGAGGTCGCGCTCGTGGCTGATGACGACCAGGGTGCCCGAATAGTCCTTGAGGAAATTTTCGAGCCATAGGGTCGCTTCGAGGTCGAGGTGGTTCGACGGTTCGTCGAGTAGCAGCACGTCGGGTTCGGAAAAGAGCAGGGCGGCAAGCGCCACGCGCATCTTCCAGCCGCCCGAGAAGCTGTCGAGCGGGCGGGCCTGCATGTCCTCGTCGAAGCCGAGACCGAGCAGGATCTTCGACGCCCGCGACGGCGCGCCATAGGCGTCGATCGCCAGCAGTCGCTCATGGACCTCGCCGAGGCGATCCATGTCGCTGTAGTCTTCGGCGGCGATCATCAGTTCGGCCCGCTCGGTGTCGGCGGCGAGCACCGTGTCGAACGGCGTCGCGTCGCCGCTTGGCGCTTCCTGCGCGATATAGCCGAGGCGGGTGCGCTTGGGCATCTCGATCTCGCCGTCGTCGGCTTCAAGCTGCCCGATCATCACTTTCATCAGGGTCGACTTGCCAGCGCCATTGCGGCCGATCAGCCCGACGCGGCTCTTCGGGCGGATCGTGGCGGTGGCGCGGTCGAGGATGGTCCGCCCGCCAAGGCGAACCGTGATTCCGTTGATGGTCAGCATGGGGCGCGCGCCTACACGTTTTTCATGGCGAACTGAAGGCGAGCACTCACATCAGGCCCATGGCCCTAAAGCTACTGCGGCCCTGCGCCCCGACGATGACATGGTCGTGGACCGTGATCTTCATGTGCCGACCGGCGTCGACGATATCGCGGGTCAGGCGAATGTCCTGCTGGCTCGGCGTCGGATCGCCGCTCGGGTGGTTGTGAACCAGGATCAGCGCCGTGGCGCCGAGCGCGATGGCGCGGGCGATGACTTCGCGGACATGGACCGCCGCTTCGTCCACCGACCCGCGCCACATCGATTCGTTGGCGATGAGCACATTCTTGGCATTGAGGAACAGCACGCGGACTTCTTCGACCCGGGCGTGGCTCATCGTTGCCTGCAGATAGTCGCCCAGCGCATCCCAGCTGGACAGCAGCGGCCGCCCTTCGGTGCGGGTTTCAAGCAGGCGCAATGCGGTCGCACGGGCGATCGCCAAAGCGCCGATCACCCCGTCGGTCAGGCCCTCGCGGCGAAGGACTTCGGGCGGCGCTTCGAGCAGGGGGCCAAGTCCGCCAAAGGAAGAAATCAGCTGCTTTGCCAAGGGCTTGGTATCGGGGCGGGGGATGGCGAGAGTCAGGAGATATTCAACCAGTTCGTGGTCGAGCAATGCGTCGCCGCCGCCGTCCAGCAGCCGATGCCGAAGGCGCGCGCGATGCCCATCGGCGCCATTCGGCTTGTCGCCCATGGGCAATAAGCTATGCCGTCCGCGCTCGTCATGCAACATGTCGGTGGCGGAACGGTCTTCGATGACGAAGGTTTGACGGTTGGTGGCGGACGAGACGACGGTCAGCAGCGACGAAGAAGGAGCGGTGACCGTCGCAAGGCGTCGTCGCCCCTTGCCGCGACTGCTCGGTTTCGCGCTGATCGGCCTGCTTGTGCTGCTAGTCGTGGTCGCGCTGGTGCTCTGGAGCCAGCGTCGCCCGATTGCCACCAACATCCTTCAGCGCGAGCTCGAAAAGCGCGGCGTGCAGGCCAGTTTCACGCTGGATCGCATCGGCCTGCGGACCCAGCAAGTCTCGAACCTCGTGATCGGCGACCCGCGCCGTCCGGACCTTACCGCACGGCTGGCGCAGATTCAGATGCGGATCCGGTGGAATGGGCAGGTCGAATTCTATCGCGTCGTCGCCCGCGGCGTTCGCCTGCACGGCCGCGTGGTCGGTCGGCGCGTCACCTGGGGGCAAGTCGATCGCCTGCTTCCCCCGCCGTCGGGCAAACCTTTCTCGCTGCCCGACATCAGCGTCGATCTTGCCGACACGTCGATCGCGATGGCGACACCCTATGGGCCGATCGGGATCGCGATCGAAGGCGAAGGCAAGTTGACGGGCGGCTTCAAGGGCCGTCTCGCTGCCGCGTCGCCGAGCCTCGATGCCGGCCGCTGTACCCTGATGGGTATGCGGGCCGCCTTTGCGGTGTCGGTTTCGGCGCGCCGTCCGCAGGTCAGCGGACCGCTGAGCGCCGCCAACTTCGCCTGCCCGGCGAGCAACATCGCCATCGCGCAGCCCCGCTTCGACATCGACAGCCGCTTCTCCGAAGGCTTCGACCGCTTCAACGGCAGCGGGCGGATGAGTGCGATGGCGCTGGCCGCGGGGGTCAACCGCCTCGATCGTTTCAACGCCAACCTCACTTTCGGCGGGCAGCCGACGCAAATCCTCGGCACCGTCGAGCTGAGCGCGGCCGGGGCACGCATGGCGCAGCTGACCGCGGCGCGGACGCGGCTCGATGGCGATTATCTCCTTAACGCCGAACGGGGGCAGATCACGCTGGTCGCGGATTATGGCGCCAACGGCGTCGATCTCGACCCCAGCCTGACCCGGCCCCTGACCGCCGCGCTTGACGGGGCCGGCGGAACGCCGCTTGCGCCGATCGCCGAGGCTCTTCGCACGGGGTTCGAACGCGCCACCCGGGCGATGAGCGCGTCGGGCAAGCTGCGCCTCGTCAACGTCGCGGGAGGCGGCGCGGTGCGGGTCGAAACCGCCAACGTGCAAAGTGCATCGGGCGCCCGGATTGCGGTTGGCGGCGGCGGGGACGGGATCACTTACTACTGGCCTACCAACCGCCTGCGTGTCGACGGCCGGGTCCGCACGACCGGGGGCGGACTGCCGACCGCCGATCTTGCGCTGTCGATGCCGCGCGGCGGCGGTGCGATGAGCGGACGGCTGGTGATGCAGCCCTATGCGGCGAACGGCGCACGGCTCGCGCTCGATCCGGTCCGCTTCGCCGCGCAGGCCAATGGCGGGACGAGGATCGAGACCGTCGCTCTGCTCGACGGACCGCTGTCGGACGGTCGTATCGCGGGTCTTCGCGTTCCGGTCAGCGGAACGATTGGGCCGGGCCAGCGGCTGGCGTTCGGTCAGGGCTGTGTTCCGGTGTCATTCGCGGCGTTGCGGCTCGGCGCTCTGCAGCTCGGGCGCACTCAGCTTCCCGTTTGCGCGGTTGGACGGGCGATCGTGTTCCGCCAGCCCGACGGCGACGTGGCGGTGCGCGCCTTCACGCGCGACCTGGCGCTGAACGGCCGCCTCGGCTCGTCTCCGTTCGCGGCGCGGGCCGCCCGCGGTGCGCTGGTCGGTTCGCGAGGATTCGAGTTCAGCACCGTCGCCGCCCGACTGGGCAAACCCGAAGCACCGATCCTGCTCAACGCCGGCGACCTGAGAGGCACATTCCAGGGCAGCGGAATAAGCGGCACCTTTGCCAGCGCCGATGCGACCATCGGGCGGGTGCCGATCAAGCTGACCGAGGCCGACGGCCGGTGGCTGTTTTATCGCAACCGTCTGACGGTCAATGGCGCGGCGACCGCCAGCGACATCGGCTCGCCCGAACCACGCTTTTATCCGCTGCGTTCGAACGATCTGTCCTTCTCGCTGCAAGGCAGGGACATCCGTGCCGGTGGCTCGCTGCGGCATCCGGGCACCGGCGCGCTCATCACCAACGTCGCCATCCGCCACGATCTCGGCAACGGGACCGGTAATGCGACGCTCGACGTGCCGGGGCTGCGGTTCGCGCAGAACGGGTTGCAGCCCGAGATGATCACTCGCCTGACCGAAGGCGTGATCGCCCTGGTCAACGGAACGGTGACGGGGCAGGGGCGGATCGCCTGGAACGGGACCGGCGAGGTGACGTCGACGGGCGAATTCTCGACCACCGGCACCAATCTCGCCGCCGCCTTCGGTCCGGTGACCGGGCTCAGCGGAACGATCCGCTTCTCCAATTTGCTTGGCCTCGAAACCGAACCTGAGCAGACCATCAATGTCGCCACCATCAATCCCGGTATCCTGGTCGAGAATGGCGTCATCACCTATCAGCTCTTGCCCGGCCAGCTGGTTCGCATTCAGGCCGGGCGCTGGCCTTTCATGGGCGGCGAGCTGATCCTTCGCGAAACCGTGCTCAACTTGGGCCGGCCCAGCCCCAAGCGGCTGACCTTCGAGGTGCGCGGGCTCGACGCCAACATGTTCGTCAGCAGCTTCGGCTTCAACGACATCAAGGCGGAGGGCCGCTTCGACGGCGTGCTGCCGATGATCTTCGACGACAATGGCGGCAGGATCGTCGGCGGGCGGCTCGACAGCCGGGCACCGGGCGGACGGCTGTCCTATAACGGCGCGGTCAACAAGGCGAACCTCGGCACCGCCGGCAATCTTGCCTTCAACGCGCTGCGCGACCTGCGCTTCCAGTCGATGATCATCCGGCTGGACGGCGATCTGGCGGGCGAATTCGGAACTACGCTGACCATCGATGGCGTGGGGCTTGCCGGAACCAACGGCACACAGCGCCTGATCAGCCGCTTCGTCGGCAGTCTCCCGCTGAAGTTCAATGTCTCGATCCGCGGGCCTTTCCGCGCGCTGATCGGCACCGCCAAGTCGCTGCGTGATCCGCGCACGCTGATCGACACTACCCTCGACCGCCCGCTCGGCAACATTCCCGGCATCGTCACCGAAGTGCGCCGCCGCGAGGAAGACACCACGCAAACCCAGACCCCCGTCCAAGAAGAGGTCACCCCCGTGAGGAACCGCCCATGAGAAGACCGTTCCTGCTTGCCCTGCCGCTCGGACTCGCGCTGACCGGCTGCGTCAATCTGAAGACGCCGGAAAAGCCGATCGAGATCAATTTGAACGTCGCGATCCGGCAGGAAGTGCTGGTCCGGATGCAGCGCGACGTCGATACGCTGATCGACCAGAACCCGGAGGCCTTTCCGCAGCGGCCCGCGACGACGCCGGGCACGACGGGGCAGCGATGATCCGCTGGGCGGGGCTGGCCTTGATTGCCGTCGCGGGGGCGGCGGCGGCGCAAAGCGCCTATTTCGATGCGCGAACGGCTGGACAGGTGGGCGAGCGCTTCGACGGTTACCTCGGCTATCCGACAGGCGCTCCGGCCGCGCAGGCGCGCAGTCAGACCGAAGCGCTGAATATCCGCCGCAGGGCGCTCTATTCGGATCTCGCGCAGCGGCGCGGGGTGAGCCCGCAGGAAGTCGGCATCACCGCGGGTTGTACCTTGCTGGCGCGGGTAGCGATCGGTGAGCGCTACATGCTGTCGGACGGGCAGTGGCGAACACGGGCGGCCGGGCAGCCGGCACCGGTGCCCGATTATTGCACGGGCGGCTGAGGCTCGAAGCTCGGGCGGTAGTCCGGCTTCAGCCGCGCCAGCATGGTCGCGGTGAGCGGCAGGCTGATCACATAAGCGCCCTCGGCATAAGGCCCAGCAACATAGGCGTCGGCGGTGATCGCCAGGTGATCGAAGCGACCGTTCCGATCCTCGTCGGCAAGCGCGATGGTCAATTCTTTAAGCGCCGGACACTGGCTCGGCCACTCACCGTTCCGCACCGGCTCCTGGCGTCTTTTTGCGCGCTCGCGATTCAGCAGCACGCAGAACGGCTGGCGAATCGCTCCGTCCCAGCTTTGCCCGGTGCGCAGCAGCGAGGCGATGGTGATCTCCTTGGCCGACCGCCGATCCCACAATAAGGCGGTGGTGTTGCTGTTGGGATGCGCGCCGCCGGTGTAGGCGCTGGTGAAGCTCACCAAGGACAGCAGGCGCGGGCTTTGCCCCGAGGTTTCCCAGCTCCGGCTGAATTGCAGCCCGTTCCAGTCCATTTTCTCCTTCACGCGAAACGCTTTCTCGGCATTGGCGGAGCGGAGCATCTCGACCTTACGGGTCGCCGCGTCTTTGCGAAAGCGGCGGGCGAGGGCGGAAATCGCATTCGCCTCGGCGGACCATTTGTAGCTAAAGTCGAGATCGGGGGTTTCGCTGGCAATCGTCACGGGGGCCGCGACCACCAGCAGGGCAAGAAGGACGGGCATACCTACGAGCTAGGTCTTGGCCCCTCGTGGCGCAAGCTTCAGCGGCCGTGGCGGTTGACCTCCGGGCCTGCCCTGCTAAAGGGGCCGCGCCTTGGCGAGCTTTCCGCTGCCATGCCCCTTTGCCTACCCCGCGTGACCCGCGCGCCTCCTTTTCGGAAGCGCCGCCACGCACAGGAGAAGAAGACGGTTATGGCGGAAGACAGCGAGCGGCAGGACGACAGGCTTCCGGCCGATGCCCGTCTCGATCACCTCGAACAGAGGCTGGCCGAGGCGCAGCGGCGGGAAGCGGTCAGGACCGGCAAGGGACCGGCCCCCGATGCGAATGAGCAGATGGGGCAAAAGGTTCTCGCTACCCTGATCGGCGGCCTGGTAGGCGGCACGCTCATCGGCTGGCTTCTCGACAAGCTGTTGGGAACGTGGCCGACGCTCTTTATCACGCTGATGGTGCTTGGTACCGCCAGCGGGTTTTGGAGCATCATCAAGATGTCGAATTCGAACGGGAAGAGGGACCTTTAGTGGCCGCCGAATCGGGCAAGATCGATCCGATGCATCAGTTCCAGGTCGAACCGTTGTTCGGCCAGGATTGGAGCATTGCGGGCCACTCGATCGCTTTCACCAACAGCTCGCTGTGGATGCTGTTCACGCTCGCCGCCGTGTGGCTGTTCATGCTTGGCGGCATGAAGCGTGAACTGGTGCCCGGCCGCTGGCAGGCCGCGGTCGAGGGCGTCACCGGCTTCATCACCAACATGATGGAAACGAATATCGGCCCCGCCGGCCGCAAGTTCGTGCCCTACGTCTTCTCGCTGTTCATGTTCATCCTGTTCGCGAACATGCTCGGCCTGCTTCCGGTCGGCATCATTCCCGGCGTCCACCCCTTCACCGTCACCAGCCACCTGACGATTACCGCGGTGCTGGCGATCGTGTCCTTCGGAATCGTGCTGGCGGTCGGCTTCGCCAAGCACGGCTTCCACTTCTTCAGCCTGTTCGTGCCGCACGGCGCGCCGTGGTGGATGCTTCCCATCCTGATCCCGGTCGAATTCGTGTCGTTCATGGTTCGCCCCTTCAGCCTGGCGCTGCGACTCTTCGTCGCGATGACCGCCGGCCACATTCTGCTCAAGGTTCTGGCGGGCTTCGTGATCAACGGCCTCAATGCCGAGGCCCTCTGGGTCGCCCCGGTGGTGAGCCTGCCGAGCCTGATCCTGATGATCGGCATCAGCGCGCTCGAACTGCTGGTGGCTGCGATCCAGGCCTATGTCTTTGCGCTGCTGACGAGCCTGTATCTCAACGACGCAATCAACCTTCACTAACCTTCACAACAAGATACAAAAGGGAGTTTGAACATGGACGCAGAAGCCGCAAAGCTGCTCGGTGCTGGTCTCGCCGCCATCGGCGTTGGCATGGCCGCCCTCGGCGTGGGTAACGTCTTCGGCTCGTTCCTCGCGAGCGCGCTGCGCAACCCGGCTGCCGCCGACAGCCAGCAGGGCCGTCTCTTCATCGGCTTCGCCGCCGCCGAACTTCTCGGCCTGCTGGCGTTCGTCGTTGCGATGATCCTGCTGTTCGTCGCCTAACCACCTGAAAGACTGAGGTCGGCCTGTGCCGCAAATCGCACAAATCCCGGAGATTTTCGCTTCCCAGCTGTTTTGGCTGGTAATCAGCTTCGGGTTGATCTTCGTGATCGTGGGTCTGGGCATGGTGCCCAAGATCCAGGGCACGGTGGATGCGCGCGATGCGCGGATTGCAGCCGACCTCGCCACCGCTGCAAGCGCCCGCGAAACCGCGGACCGACTTGAAGCGGAACATCGTGCCGCGCTCGACAAGAGCCGGGCGGAAGCGGCGGCTGTCGCGGCGGAGGCCAAGGCCGCTGCCGCGCAGGCGACCGAGGTCAAGGTCAAGGCAGCCGATGCCGCTGCCGGAACCCGGATCGAGGAAGCGATGCGGCGGATCGCCGAAGCGCGTGTCTCGGCCGAGGCCGAAGTCGAAGCGGTCGCTGCCGAGGCCGCTGCGGCCATGGTCGCGCGGGTCGCCGGGCTGACGATTGATCAAGAAGCGGCCCGCATGGCCGTGAAGCAGGAGCTGGTCCGTGGCTGACAACGTGCAGCAGGAGCTGAATACCGAAGTCGAAGCGGGCTCCGAAGTGCACACCGATCCGGTGGCGCTGGGCTTCGACGCCACCATGCTGGTCGGTCTGGCGATGGCGATCGTCGTCGCCGTGCTGCTGTGGAAAAAGGTGCCGGCCGCGATCGGCAAGGCGCTCGACGGCAAGATCGCCGGTATCCGCGCCCAACTCGACGAGGCCGCCGCCCTCCGCGCCGAGGCCGAGAAGATCAAGACCGAGTATGAGGCCAAGGCTGCCGCTTCGGAGAGCGACGCCAAGGCGATGCTCGAGCGCGCTCAGCATGAAGCCGACGCGATCCGGGCCAAAGCCGAAGCCGACGCCGCCGCGCTGGTCGAGCGTCGCACTCGCATCGCCGAAGACAAGATCGCCGCTGAAGAGCGCACCGCTCTTCAGCAGCTCCGCGCTTCTGCCGCCGACGCGGCGAGCAAGGCGGCCGCCAAGATCATCGCCGAGCGTCACGACGGCGCCAGCGACAAGGCGCTGATCGACCAGGCGATCGCGGGCATCCGCTAACTCGCAATTCGAGCGCACGAAATCAGGCCGCCGGAGCTATCTGGCGGCCTTTCTCGTAACATGGCCCCCGCATTACGAGACGAGCTGCAGCGCAACCTTGATCTCTTTATCGCCGTGGTAACGGACCGCGCAGTTCCGACCTTTGGCCTTGGCCTCGTACAAGGCCCCGTCGGCGCATTCGATGACCGCGTCGATCGGCTCGTCGGCGCGACGTTCGCAAAATCCGACGCTGGCAGTGGCTGCAATTGCGAGGTCCCTGTGCTCGCAGGACGTGGCCGCCACCGCGCAGCGGATGAGTTCCGCGATGTCGCCGAGACGCACATTTGTCGGCCCTTCGATCAGGATGACGAATTCCTCTCCGCCGGTCCGGAAGAAGCGGCCCTTGCCCTCGATCGCGTGACGGATCGAGCGCGCTGTGGCGGACAGGACGGCGTCACCTCCGCCATGCCCGAATAGGTCGTTGATGCGTTTGAAATGGTCGAGATCGACCGCCACCACCCCGCAGCACGCCCACTCCCCCCTTTCCTCGGAACGGATGGCGTCGGCCAGCGCGTGACGATTGCCGGCACCGGTCAACGGATCGATCCGAATGCGCGCTGCCTGCCCCTCGACATGATCCCAGCCGAGCACGAGCAGCAACAGCAGGCCGGCCGCCGAACCGTTGACGGCCATGATGACGTGAAAGACGAGATTCTGCCCGATTTCAAAGAAATCACCGCGGCTCGACAGCGTGTCGGGCAGCGGATCGATCATCAGCAGGGCGAGCTTGGCGGCGTAGCTGAGCGCAAGGGCCCCGACGGTGATGACTACCAGGCGATCGACCAGGCGCCGATTCCCCCACCGCCAGCAATGCCACCCGAGGTCGAGCATGGCGAGGCACAGGCCGGCGTTGAAGGACCCTTGACGTAAGCTCAGGGGTGCTTCGGCGTTGCCGAGGGCCGCGACCGTGACCGCGGTGAGTGCCAAGATGATCATGAAGCGGGGAGGCAGGGCTTGGCGGTGCCGCTCGGCTAGCGCTTTGCCGAAGGCCGCGATCACCAGGACGTGCAAGTTGAGCAGGCCCCATTTCTGACCGGGCGGCCGCACGGCATCGAGCGTCACCCCGATCGCCGCCAGCGCGAAGGCGGCGGCTCCCCACCACGCGGCCTTGTTCCTGCGATCCAGAATGCCGATCGTCGCCAGCGCCACGGCGAAGAGGACGAAGGACGCCGGGATGAGAGCAAAGAGGATCCGCCCATCCATACGGAGGGTTCACCACATCCCGCTTTCGTTCGCCTTACCGGTCAATCCGTATCGGCGATTAATGATATAGATTATAGGTGATCGACACGGTTGGCCTCAGGGCACGTTCTCGGTCAGCAGATCGTAGGTCGCGACCAGCTCGTCTTTCTGATTGAAGATCTCGACCGCCCAGCGGACGACGCCGGTTTCCTCGCTCTTGAGTGACTTGGAGCGGACCGTCAGCTCCACCCGCATCGAATCGCCTGGGTAGAGCGGGGTGAGGAAGCGGAGGTTCTCAAGCCCGGTGTTGGCCAGCACGGGGCCGGGGGCGGGGTCGACGAAGAGCCCGGCGGCGAAGCTGAGGATCAGGTAGCCGTGGGCGACCCGGCCTTCGAAGATCGGCGAGGCCTTAGCGGCTTCCTCGTCCATATGGGCGTAGAAGGTATCGCCGGTGAAATGGGCGAAATGCTCGATATCCTCGACGGTGACGGTGCGGCTGGCGGTCTTCAGCGTGTCGCCGATGTGAAGCTCGCTCATCCGCTTGCGAAAGGGGTGTGCGTCGATGACCTGCTTGGGGCCACCCGGGATATATTGCGAGGTGATCGCCGCGAACATGGCGGGAGAGCCCTGCAGCGCGGTGCGCTGCATGTAATGGGTGACGCCGCGCACCCCGCCCATCTCCTCGCCGCCGCCGGCCCGACCCGGCCCGCCGTGTACAAGGACGGGGAGGGGACTGCCGTGGCCGGTCGAATCCTTGGCATTATCGCGGTCGATGATCAGCATCCGGCCATGAAACGCCCCGGCACCGAGCACGAAGTCGCGGGCGACCTCCCCCGAGTGGGTGAACAGCGACAGCGCGAGGCTGCCCTTGCCGCGATTGGCGAGCTTCACCGCATCGGCAAGGTCGCGGTACGGCATGAGGGTCGCGACGGGCCCGAACGGTTCGACGTCATGCGCTGCCTCGCACGCCCAGGGATCGTCGGCGCACAGCAGCACGGGCGACATGAAGGCCCCGCCGTCCGGACCGATATTGCTGTCAGGATCGCCGGCCGCAATTCGCGCACCGCCGGCGGTGATCGCCGCTACCGCCTCGCGCACGCTGTCGCGCTGAGCGCGGCTGACGAGGGCGCCCATGCCGTTCACCTTGTCGCGCGGATCGCCGACTGAAAGCGCGGCGAGTTTGGCCGCAATCGCCTGCTCGGCGTCCTCAAGAACGGCAGCAGGCACCATCGCGCGGCGGATCGCGGTGCATTTCTGGCCGGCCTTGACCGTCATCTCGTTGACGACCTCGGCGACGAACAGGTCGAACTCGGGCGTGCCGGGTGCGGCGTCGGGGCCGAGGATTGAGGCGTTGAGGCTGTCCTGCTCGGCGATGAACTTGACACTCTCGCGCTGAATCACCGGATGGGTGCGCAGCTTTAACGCGGTCTGGGCGGAGCCGGTGAAGCTGACGACGTCCTGTCCGGTGAGATGATCGAACAGATCGCCGACCCCGCCGACGATGAGCTGCACCGCGCCCGGTGGCAGGATGTCGGCTTCGATCATCACGCGGAAAGCGGCTTCGGCCAGCCAGGCGGTGGCGCTGGCCGGCTTCACGATCGCGGGAACGCCGGCGAGGATGGTCGGGGCCAGTTTCTCCAGCATGCCCCAGACCGGGAAGTTGAAGGCGTTGATGTGGACCGCCACGCCCTGCAGCGAGGTGTAGATGTGTTGGCCCTGGAACAGCCCCGACTTGCTGAGCGGTTCGAGCTGCCCATCGAGCAGGACATGTGCATCGGGCAGCTCGCGGCGGCCCTTGCTCGAGAAGGAGAGGAGAGTGCCGGCGCCGCCCTCGATGTCGATCCAGCCATCCTTGCGCGTCGCGCCGGTGGCGTAGTTGAGCTCGTACAGTTCTTCCTTGCGGGCAAGAATGGCGAGGCCGAGTGCCTTCAGCATCCGGGCGCGCTGGTGAAAGGTGAGGGCGCGCAGCGCCGGTCCGCCGACCTCGCGGGCAAAGCGCGCCATGCCGCCGAAGTCGATCCCGCCCGACCCGGTCAGCGCGACCGGCGAGCCGTCGAGGGCGCTGGGCAACTCGGTCAGGCTGGCGGTATCGCCCGGGGTCCACTCCCCGCGGGCGTAGTTGAGAAGCTGCTGGGTTTTCATCGGGATATCCACGCGGGAAAGGGAAAAAGGCCAGATCGTCCACTTCGTCCACTTCGCGTCATTTCGGGACGAAAAGCGAAGAGAAGGGGAGTGGAGCGGGGGCCGGTCATCGCATCGGCGATGACGGGTGAACTCCTATAGTTCAAGCCCGGGCCTCAACGGCCGCGATAGGTGGCCGGGCGCTTTTCGAGAAACGCCGCGACGCCTTCGCGATAGTCTTCGGTGAACCCGAGCCGCCGCATTTCGTCGCGCTGGAGGTCGAGTTCCTGGTCCAGCGTGCGCTCGCCGCTGCTGCGGATCAGCCGCTTGATCGCGGCTAGGCCGAGCGGCGGGAGGGAGGCGAGCTTGGCCGCGAGGGCATCGACCTCGGCATCGAGCGCGTCGTCCTCGACACATCTCCAGATCAGGCCCCAGTTCGCGGCCTTCTCCGCCGGGAGCGGCTCGGCAGTCAGGGCCAGGCCGAGCGCGCGGGCCTGGCCGACGAGGCGCGGCAGGTGCCAGCTTCCACCACTGTCGGGAATAAGGCCGAGGTTGGCGAAGCTTTGGATGAACTTGGCCGAGCGGCCTGCGACGACGAGGTCGCAGGCGAGCGCGATATTGGCGCCGGCGCCGGCCGCCACCCCGTTGACCCGGGCGATGACCGGCTGATCGAGGCTGGCGAGGCGGCGGACGAGCGGATTCCAGCTTTGCTCCACCGTCTCGCCGAGATCGACCGCCTGCCCCGGCGCCACGGCGCGGTCGTTGAGATCCTGTCCCGCGCAGAAGCCGCGTCCGGCCCCGGTCAACACGATCACCCGCGCGTTTTTCGCCGCCGTGTCGAGCGCGTCGCGCAGCTCGGCATGCATCGCGGCGGTGAAGCTGTTTAGCCGGTCCGGGCGGTTCAGCGTGATGCGGGCAACCCCCGCCTCTTCGGACAATAAGATCGTCGGCTCGCTCACTGGACCTGCTCCACCAGGCCTTCCGCCTCCATCCGGTCGAGCAACGCGCCGACATCCTCGCGGCACTGACTTTCCTCGACGTCATATTCGGTGGTCAGCGCGCCGACGAGTGAGTCGAGGTTTCGGGGCTGCTCGAGCAGTCTCCACACCGATGCCGTGACCTCTTCCATGCCGAAGGCGAAGCCGCGCTCGGCCTGGAGCGCGACCACGTCGTCGCCGACATCGGTCGACATGGTCGCGGCGGTGCGCCGGTAGGTGGCGGTCATTGGGCGGGCTCCGAGCTGAGAAGGGGACCTTCGTTCCGATTGCGGAAATGGCGGTCGAGATAATGCGACAAGGCAAGCGACGAGAGTTGGGCCGCGGCGGGGCGGTCTTGATCGAAAAGGTGAGCCCGGCTGTCGGCGAATGTCTCGCCGGGGGGCATGGTCTGCCGCAGCGTTTCGGCAAGCCGGCGCGCTTCGCCTACAATCTCGAGCGCGGAGGCGAGGGGGCACCCTGCGCGCACCTCTTCCAGCAGACGGCAACTATAGGCCGCACACGCGCGCGGCCGAATTTCATAGATAGTGCAGATCGCGCCATCGAATTTGGGGCAGGGCAGCGCAAAGCGCGGCGGTGTTGCGGACGGCAGCACGGGCAGCCCGATCGCAACCGCTGCTTCGACCTCGTCTTCACTGAGCAACGCGGCGTCGTGCAGTGCCCCGGTGCAGCATAGGCCGCAGGCGGTGCAGAGCAGGCTTTCGTCGCTCACGCCTCCTGTCATGCAGCGACGTCAAACTGGAGCCGGGCAAGGCGGGCGTAGAGGCCACCGCGCGCGAACAGGGTGGCGTGGGTGCCTTCCTCGACGATCCGGCCTTCTTCCATGACGATGATGCGGTCGGCGGCGCGGACGGTGGCGAGGCGGTGGGCGATCACCACCGTGGTGTGGCTCGTCATCAGCCGCTCGAGCGCCTGCTGGACCGACGCCTCGCTTTCGGCATCGAGCGCGCTGGTGGCTTCATCGAGCAGCAACAGCGGTGCGTCGCGCAGCAATGCGCGGGCGATGGCGATCCGCTGACGCTGCCCACCCGACAGCCGGGCACCGCTTTCGCCGAGGAAAGTGTCATAGCCATCGGGCAGCGCGAGAAGGAATTCGTGCGCATTGGCGGCCCGCGCCGCCGCTTCGATGTCGGCCTCGCTGGCGTCCCATCGCCCGTAGCGCAGGTTGTCGCGCGCGCTTGCGGCGAAGATCACCGTTTCCTGCGGCACCAGCGCGATGTGGCGGCGGAGATCGGCGGGGTTGAGGTCGCGCACGTCGACGCCGTCGAACGACACGCTCCCCTCCTGCGGGTCGTAAAAGCGCAGCGCGAGCTGGAATAGGGTCGACTTGCCCGCACCCGACGGGCCGACCACCGCCACGGTCTCACCCGGTGCGACCCGCATGGTAAGGCCATGCAGCGCCTTGCTGTCGGGGCGGGTGGGGTAGCGGAAGTCGACGTTGTCGAAGGCGATCGCGCCGCGCGTCGGTTGCGGCAAGGCCACGGGGGTGGCGGGCGCGCTGATCTCGGCCCGGGCCGCAATGAGTTCGGAGATACGGCCAGCGGCGCCCGAGGCGCGGAGCAGATCGCCGTAGATCTCGGACAGCGCACCGAACGCACCGCCGACGAGGAGGCCGGTGAAGACAAAAGCCGCGATATCGCCGCCGGTCATGCGGCCTGCCGCAACGTCGATCGCGCCTTCCCAGATCACCAGCACGATGGCGCTGGTGAACATTCCGATCAGCAGCACGGTCATCACCGCCCGCAGCCGCATCCGGGTCTTGGCGGTGGCGAAGGCGCGTTCCACCGTATCGGCAAAGCGCTGCTCCTCGCGCCCTTCCTGCCCGAAGGCTTGCACGATCTTCATCGCGCCGAGCACTTCGCTGACGTTGGAGCCGACATCGGCGATCCGATCCTGGCTGGCGCGCGACAGGGTACGCACCTTGCGGCCGAACAAGATGATCGGGCCGAACAGCAGGGGGATGGCGATCAGCAGCAGCCCGGCCAGCTTGGGGCTGAGTACCAGCAGATAGATGATCCCGCCGACCCCGGTGACGAAGTTGCGGAGCGCCATCGACACCGAGCTTCCGACCACCTGCTCGAGGACCGCGGTGTCGGCGGTGAGGCGCGAGGCGATTTCGCTCGGGCGGTTTTCCTCGAAAAAGCGGGGCGGCAGGGTGAGGAGGTTGCGCTGCACCTGCCGGCGAAGGTCGGCCACGGTGCGCTCGCCGATCCACGATACGAAATAAAAGCGCAGCCCCGTCGCGAACGCCAGTACGATCACGATCATCAGCAGGTAGTGGAACGCTTGCGTCACCGCCGCGCCGTCGATCGCGCCGCGCGCGAACCCGCGGTCGATGATTTCCTTGAACCCGCGCGGGATGGCGAGGGTGGCGGCCGAGCTGACGCCGAGGAAGAACAAGGCCGCGGCGATCCGCGCGGGATAACGGGCCGCCGCCTGGAAGACGAGCTTGAGATTGCCGATGCTCCGCCCGGCCTTGTCGCCGTCCTTGCCGCCCTTGTCGTCCGCCGCGCTCGCCATGGGGGCGGGGGTTAGCAGGCGCCGGAGCCGACCAAAAGCCCTCCGCACGCTCTGTGCGCCTCAACCTTGCCAGCGGACCCTTTCGGTCCCACACCGGTTGGTCGGAAAAGGCCTAGAAGTGAGAGTTGATGCTATACGACGCGTATGAAGTGCAGCGCAGCTGGCTTGCCGGTGCGAGCAAATGGGCTGGTTACTCTTCCGATTGGCTGAGCAGCACCGCCAACCCCTTGAGCTACAACGGAATGAGCGGGATCGTGGCGGCCAGCCTCGATGTCTTCGCCCATGCCGCCGCGCCCCGGGGCAAGCCGGCGTTCGGGCTCGACCAGGTCGAGATTGGCGGCAAGCTGCTTCCCGTCCGCGAGGAGATCGTGGACCGGATGCCGTTCGGCCAGCTCAAGCATTTCAAGCGCGAGGGCGCGCCCGAAGGCCAGCCGCGACTGCTGATCGTGGCGCCGATGTCGGGCCATTTCGCGACCCTGCTGCGCGGCACGGTCGAGCGGCTGCTGCCGGGCCACGAGGTCTATATCACCGACTGGCGCGATGCGCGGATGGTGCCGCTCAAGGACGGCAGCTTCGATCTCGACGATTATGTCGACACGCTGATCACCTGGCTGACCAAGATCGGCCCCGGCGCGCACATGCTGGCGGTGTGTCAGCCAAGCGTACCGGCGCTTGCCGCGACCGCCTTGATGAACGCCGACAGGCATCCCGCGACCCCGCGCAGCCTGACCATGATGGGCGGCCCGATCGACACGCGCGAAGCGCCGACGGCGGTGAATACGCTGGCGACCGAGCGGCCGCATGCCTGGTTCCAGCAGAACGTGATCTGCACCGTGCCCGGCATGTATCCGGGCGGCGGACGGCGGGTCTATCCGGGCTTCCTGCAGCTTGCCGGGTTCATGACCATGAATCTCGGCAGCCATCTCCTCAGCCACTGGGAGATGTTCAAGCATCTGGTCGACGGCGACGAGGAAGGCGCCGACGCGACCCGCGCCTTCTATGACGAATATCGTTCGGTGTGCGACATGACGGCGGAATTCTATCTTCAGACGATCGACGTCGTGTTTCAGCGGCATCTCCTGCCCAAGGGCGAGATGATGCACCGTGGGCGGCGGGTCGCTCCAACCGCCATCACCCGCACGGCGCTGCTCGCGATCGAGGGCGAGCGGGACGATATCTCGGGTGTCGGGCAGACCCGCGCGGCCCTCAATCTTGCCACCAAGCTACCCGCGGAAGACAAGAAATATCACCTTGCCAAAGGGGCGGGCCATTACGGCATCTTCAACGGGCGCAAGTGGCGCGAAAAGATCGCGCCGGTCGTGGAGCGGTTCATCGCCGATCACCACTGAGGCTTTAGTCCTTTGAAGAAAAGAAAGGCCGACACGTCGAGGGACGGGTCGGCCTTTTAGGTGCTGGGGGAGGCGTCAGCCTTACGGACTGATCGAAATCTGGGTTCCGCCGTCGCCGTTCGACAACAGCAACGCGGCCAGCCCACCAAGAGCGGTGAGACCGAGAAGAAGGGGAAGCAGGCCGACACCCGCCCCGGCACCGACGGCGGCAGGGGTGCCGATCGGCGCGGTCTCGGCGACCGGCGCTACGGCCGGAGCATCGACCGTCGGGAAGACGCAGCCGCCGGGAGCGCCCTGAACTGCTGCATTGGCCGCGGCCGCCGCAGCAGCCGCGCCGCATAGCGCTTGGCTCGACGCCGGCCCCGCCGTCGCACTCATCGCGATCCACGGCGACACGTCATACACCGGCGCGGCGCGAGCCGCGGCCGAAGCGGGCGCGGCCACCAGCACACCGGCGCTGCACAGGGCTTTCACCCACTTCGAATGGCTTGAGGTCATTAACTTTCCCCTGAACGCGCGCGCTACATTGACAACAACTCCTGCCATAACGCGGTGAATTGTCTCCAGTTTCGACAAAAGGCAGGTCTTTTCCTTTCCCCACCGGCGTTGCAGCCCTGCGTGTTTTGAATGTCACGGCGGGTCGCGTAAGCCCCGGTCCCAACGTGCCCGATCCCAATCCCATCCTTTTTGTCGCCAACAGCAGCTGGAACCTGTCGCATATGCGCGGCGGGCTGATCCGCGCTTTCAAGCACGAGGGGCGCTGGCCGCTTGCTGCGGTGGTGCCATTGGGCGACGCGTCGGTAGGATCGCTGACGACCTACCAGGTCCCGCTGATCGCCGACGGCACCGCGCCGTTGACCGAGCTCAAGAGCCTGGTCGCATTGATCGGCCTGTTCCGGCAGATCCAGCCGAGGATCGTGCTCGGCTTCACGCCCAAGGGAAACATCTACGCCGGGCTGGCCGCGCGGGCGACGGGGCGGCCGTTTCTCCCGAACGTCTCGGGTCTCGGCACCGGCTTCATCCGCGGCGGTTTGCTGCTCAAGGTCCAAGCCGCCCTTTATCGCGAAGCGTTCCGTGGGCTGCCGATCGTGTTCTTTCAGAACCGCGATGATGCGGCGCTGTTCGAAAAGATGAACCTCGTCCGCCGCGAGCAGGTTCAACTCATTCCAGGGTCCGGGGTAGATTGCCTCGCTTTCGCCTCGGCAATTCCCAAGGACCGGCCGAATGGAATGCTGCGCCTCTTGTTCGTCGGGCGTCTCCTTGGTGACAAAGGCGTTCGTGAACTCGCCGAGGCGATGCGGCTGCTTCGTCCGCGCTATCCCAAGCTCGAACTGACCCTTGTCGGCGAACTGGGCGCGGCGAACCGGACAGCCATCCCTGCCGACGAGCTGAGCGGCTGGGTCGGGGAAGGGCTACTGAGCCACGCCGGTCACGCGCAGGACGTGCGCCCCTTCATCGCGGCCGCCGACGCCGTGATCCTGCCGTCCTATCGCGAAGGCATGCCGCGCGCGCTGCTCGAAGCGGCGGCGATGGCCCGTCCGCTGCTCGCCGCCGACGTTCCGGGATGCCGCGAGATCGTCAGGGACGGGGTCAACGGCCTGCTGTTCGAGGTGCGCTCGCCCCAGGCCATCGCAGACGCCATCGAGCGCCTGATCGCCGCCGGCCCCGAACAGCGCCGCACCTGGGCAAAAAATTCACGCGGCATCGCCGAACGCGACTATGACGAACGGCTGGTGATCGACGCGTATCGCAGCGCGGTCATCGCCTTGTCAGGAAAAGAGCGGTAGGGGCCGCGCCCATGTTTCGGCGTTTCTTCTCGTCTTCCCGTGCGATCGCGCGCGGTCAGCCCGGCTGGCGCGCTTATGTCATCGGCGATGTTCACGGCTGCCTCGACCTTCTCGACCGCCTGTTGAGTGAGATCGCCGACGACCATACGGTGCGCGGGCCCGAGCGCGGGCTGATTGTCCTGCTCGGCGACCTCATCGACCGCGGACCGGACTCGGCCGGCGTCCTGAAGCGTCTGCGCGAGCTCGATCTGGCGGGCTTTCGGGTCGTCGGCCTTGCTGGCAACCATGAAGAGGTCCTGCTCAAGATCCTGGCGGGCGATCCGACCGAGGTTGGCGGGTGGCTCCGCTTCGGCGGGGCGGAAACACTGCAAAGCTATGGGGCCGACCCCGCGGCGCTGGATGCGCTGAGCCCGGCGGCCGCGCAGCGGCGCATCGCGGCGATCGTGCCTGCGGAAGATCGCCACTTCCTCGAGCAATTCGCCGATTCGATGCGGTTCGGGGACTATTTCCTGGTGCACGCCGGCATCCGCCCCGGCGTCCCGACCGATCAGCAGACCCTTCGCGACCTGCGCTGGATTCGCGAGCCATTCCTGACCGACACCCGCGATCATGGCGTGGTCGTGGTGCACGGCCACACCATCAGCGAGACGGTCGAGGTGGTGGGATCGCGGATCGGAATCGATACCGGCGCCTATGCGACCGGCCGCCTCACCGCGCTCGGCATCGAAGGCGACAAACGCTGGCTGATCGACACCATCGATGGGCTTCATCAAGGAGATGACCGACTTGTTTGAAGCCCTGCTCGAAGCGCCCGGCCTTGCTGCGCACCTGCCGGCCCTGCGCGAAAACCCGCGCCGCTGGCTGGTGACGGGCGCCGCAGGGTTCATCGGCTCCAATCTCGTCGAAGCCTTGCTCCGGCTCGACCAGCAGGTGGTCGGCCTCGACAATTTCGCGACCGGCCACCAGCGCAATCTCGACGAATTGCTTGCCGCAGTCGGACCCGAGCGCGCCGCGCGCTTTGGGCTGATCACCGGTGACATTCGCGACGCCCGCACATGCGCCGAAGCCTGCGCCGGCGTGGATGTCGTGCTGCATCAGGCGGCGCTGGGCTCGGTCCCGCGCTCGATCGCCGATCCGCTGATCAGCCACGAGGTGAACGTCACCGGCTTCGTTCAGATGCTCGACGCCGCGCGGCAGGCGGGCGTGACGCGCTTTGTCTACGCCGCCTCGTCAAGCACTTATGGCGACGAGCCCAACCTCCCCAAGCGCGAGGAGCGGATCGGCAATCCCTTGTCGCCGTATGCGGTGACCAAGCTCGTCAACGAACTCTACGCTGCCGTCTATGCCCGCAGCTATGGCTTCAAGGCGATCGGCCTGCGCTATTTCAACGTCTTCGGCCCGCGCCAGGACCCGCACGGGCCTTATGCCGCGGTGATTCCGCGCTGGGTGGACGCGATGCTGGACGGGGAAAACATCACCATCAATGGCGACGGCGAGACCAGCCGCGACTTCTGCTTCGCCGCCAATGCCGTTCAGGCCAATCTCCTCGCCGCGCTGGCTCCGGACGAAGTGCAGGGCGAAGTGTTCAACGTCGCGGTGGGTGAACGGACGACCCTCAATCAGCTGTTCGAGCTGCTTCAGGACGGGCTTCAGCGCCATGGTCGCAACGCGCTTGGTGAAGCCGTCTATGGTCCGTTTCGCGCCGGCGATGTCCGCCATAGCGAAGCCGATATCGGCAAGGCGGCGACATTTCTCGGCTACGCCCCGACCCACGATATCAAGGCCGGGATCGAGGAGGCCCTGCCATGGTATCTAGAGCAGGCCGCGAGCAAACGGGATTGAGCCACTAGATTGCGTAATGGATGCTTTATGGTCCATTGCGGCGTCGAGTGGTAAAGGGTCTCGGTTATGCGTTTGACGTCAAGACTTCCCCTGGCTGCGGCCCTTGCCTCGGCAATCACGCTCACGGGCTGCGTCGACAAGCCCGGTGGTCCCATCCCCTACAACGTGGCGCTGGCCCCGCCGGACCAGCCGCGTGCGCTCAGCCTCGAGGAAAATTACCGCATCGCGCCGCTCGATACGGTAACCGTGAACGTGTTTCGCCAGAAGGATCTGTCGGGCGATTATGAGGTCGATCTGACCGGCCGCATCAGCATGCCGTTGATCGGCACGGTGGAAGCTGTGGACCTGACCGCAGCGCAGCTCGATCAGAAGATCACCGCCGCCTACAGCCAGAAGTATCTCGTCAATCCGGACGTGGCGGTGGGGGTCAAGTCGTCGACCCGCCGTTCGGTGACCGTCGACGGCGCGGTGAAGTCGAGCGGTTCGTTCCCGGTCAACGGCCCGCTCAGCCTGCTGCAGGCGATCGCGCTCTCCGGCGGCGCTACCGATGACGCCAACCTGCGCCGCGTGGCGGTTTTCCGCACGGTGTCGGGCCAGCGGCAGGCCGCCGCCTTCGATCTCCAGCAGATCCGCCGCGGGCAGGCACCCGATCCCGCCATCTACGCCGGCGACATCGTGGTGGTGGACGGATCCCGGGTGAAGGAAACGCAGAAGCGGATCCTCAGCAACATCCCGATCCTCTCCATTTTCCGGCCCTTCTGACCCCTTCGGGCGCCGCTGCCGTAAAGGAACGCAGTCTTGAACCGTGACCTCGCCTTTCACTCGAACGGGCGCCTGCCGGCAGCACCGGGAGACGTGCCGCCGGGTGCGCTTCCGCAGGTCAGTCGCGGCCGCCTTGCGATGCAGGGCAATCAGCTCGATTTTCACGGGCTGCTGCGGATCGTTCGGGAATGGCGCTGGCTGATCCTCGCCGCGGCTGTCCTGGGCCTCGCCGGCGCGATCATCGTCACCATGCTGACGACCCCGCTGTACCGCTCCTTCGTGACGCTGGAGGTCAATCCGCCGCAGGTGCAAGTGCTCGCCAAGGATGATCAGCAAAGCCAGTCCTACCAGAATTGGGATTTCATCGCGACGCAGGTCGGGCTCCTGCAAAGCCGGGCCGTGGCGGAGCGCACCGCGCAGGACCTCAATCTCGTCGCCAATCCGGCGGTCGTCGGCACCGAAGGCGCGGTGCCCGAACGTCTCGCCCGCGCGACGAGTTTGGTCGCCGGCGGCCTCAGCGTCACCATGCCCGAAGAAGGCACGCTGATCCGCTACAGCTATACCTCGGCTGATCCGCAGCTGGCCGCGACAATCGCCAACGGCGTTGCCGACAGCTTCATCAACGCCGGGCTCCAGCGCCGGTTCGAAAGCTCGGCCTATGCCCGCCAGTTTCTCGAGCGGCAGATCAACAAGACCCGCGGCGACCTGGAAAAGAGCGAGCAGTCGCTGGCCCGCTACGCGCAGGCCGAAGGGATCATCAATCTTGGCGGCGGCAGCGGGCAGGGCGGGTCGGGCTCGCCCGAAGCCGGTAATTCGCTTCAGGGCGACAGCCTTGCCGCGCTGAACGCGGCGCTGGCCCAGGCCACCGCCCGGCGCGTCGCGGCCGAAGGCGCCTATCGGGCGGCCGCCGCGTCGGGACCCGGCAGCGCGGTCACCAATTCGACGCAGGGGCTTCGCAACGCCCGGGCTACGCTCGAAGCCGAATATAGCGAAAAGCGTGCCTCGCTTCAGCCCGAGCATCCCGAGATGATCAGCCTGCGCCAGCGGATCGACGAACTCGGTCAGCAGATCGCCCGCGAAGCGTCGCAGGTCAGCGCAGGCGTCAACAACACGCTCGGCGCCGAATATCGCGGCGCGGCCGCGGCCGAACGCGCGCTTCAGGGCCGGGTCAATGCGCTGAAGGGTCAGGTCCTCGACCTGCGCGGCCGCAGCGTGCGCTACGGCATCCTCCAGCGCGAGGTGGACACCAACCGCAGCCTGTATGACGCGCTGCTCGGTCGCTACAAGGAGATCGGCGTCGCCGGCGGGATCGGCACCTCGCCGATCTCGATCGTCGACCGGGCCGAGCCCGCGGGCGCGCCGTTCAAGCCCAATCTGCCGCGCAACCTCATGGCGGGCCTCGCCCTCGGCCTCGTCGGCGGGCTCGGCGCAGCGATCGGCCTCGACCTTCTGCGCGACACCATCCGCACCCGCGAGGACATGCGTTCCAAGCTCGGCCTGGCCTGTATCGGCCAAATCCCCAAGCGCCAGACCAAAGGCGATTTCATCGAGGATCTGAAGGATCCGGGCTCGGTCGTCTCGGAAGCCTATAGCGCCACCGCGGCGGCCCTGCGCTTTACCACCGAACATGGCGCGCCGCGGGTGATGATGGTGACCTCGACCTCGCCGGCGGAAGGCAAGTCGTCCTCGGCGCTGTCGCTTGCACAGAATTTCGCCCGGCGCGGAGTGAACGTGCTGCTGATCGACGCCGATCTTCGCAAGCCCGCCTTCCGCGCCGCCAACGACGACATCGGCCTGACCAAGCTTCTCACTAACGACGAAGACCTGCAGGCGCATGTGGCGCCGACGCAGTTCGACAATCTGTCGCTGCTGCCCTGCGGCACGCTTCCGCCCAACCCGGCCGATCTCCTGGCAACGGCGCGGTTCGGGATGATCATCGACGAGGCGATGCAGCATTTTCAGATGGTGATCATCGATAGCCCGCCCGTCATGGGCCTCGCCGACGCACCGCTGATCGCGCACGCCTGCCGCAACGTGGTCTTCGTGGTCGAAAGCGGCCGCACCCGCACCCGTCAGGCGGCCGAGGCACTCAACAATCTCGAGGCGTCGGGCGCGCATCTGGTCGGCGGCTTGCTGACCAAGGCGAACGAAAGCGACGGCAACTACAGCTATTACAATTACCGGTACGGCGAGCTCGCCGACAAGCGGGAGCGGATCGCTCTTATTCCCCACCATCAGGATACTTGATGGCCGTCGACGTGGACGCTGGGGCGCGGCGATCATGGCTGAGCTGGATCGGGTTGGCGGCCGTGTTGCTGCTCGCGCTGCAGGCCGGGCGTAGCGCCTTCGTCGAGGCGCTCGGAGCGCGAAAGCCGCAGGCGGCGCACACGCTGTGGCCGTCGCACCCCGTGCCGCTCACCACCCTCGCGCTCGCCGAGATCGGCGCGGCGGCACGCACGCTCAAGCCTCCGCCCGCTTCCGCGCTCGCGCAAATGCGCGAAGCGGGACGGGTCGATCCGCTTGCCGTGGAGCCGCTTCTCACCGCCGCTGCCGAACGTCTTTCGAGAGGAGACCGCGCGCGGGGCGAAACCCTGCTCAAGGCTGCGCTGCACCGGGAGCCCCGCTCGACGGCGGCGCATTTCATGCTTGCCGACCTGTTAATCCGGGAAGGACGCGTCGGTGATGCGCTGGCGAACGTGGCGGTGCTTGGTCGCCGGTTGGGCGGCGGCCGGGTCGATGCCTTTGCCGGAACGCTTGCCGTCTATCTTCGCGATTCCGGCAAGGTCGCCGAGATGCGACCCGTGCTCGACAGCAATCCGGAGCTCAAGAAAGCGGTCATGACCGCCCTCGCGCAGGATCCGGCCGCAAGCCCGTCGCTTCGCCTGCTGACCCGGCCGGGCGATGCCGGGGCACCGTGGTTCCGCACCGCGTTCGAGCGGCAGCTTGGCGCCGGCGATCTTGCCGGAGCCCGCGGCTTGCTGAGCGCGGCGAAGGTCGGCGGAGGAACGTCACTGACCTCGTGGACGGACGACAAGGCCGGGCCTTTGGCATGGCGTCTTCCAACGACGCCCGACGGGGTCGCCGAAGCGGCCCCTGGCGGCTTGCTGCGGCTCGTCTATTATGGTCGCAACGACACCGCGCTGGCCGATCACCTCCTGCTGCTCCCGGCCGGCGCGTATCGTTTCCAGGCGCAATATGCGGGTTCGCCGCCGGCGGGATCGTTCGAATGGCGTGTGACTTGCCTGCAAGGTAACCGCGCTATCGCCACGTGGCCGGCCAACTCCGTCAGCAGCGCGCAGCTTATACGGGTGCCGGCCGACTGCCCCGCGCAGCGTCTGGCGCTGTGGGGCCGGATGGGCGAGTTCCCGCGCACGGTCTCGGCCGAATTGCTTCGGGTAGGTCTCGATCCGATCCAGGCGGGCGCCGCGCGATGAGTGCCAAGCTTCGCCAATCGGCTGTCCCCTTGTTCCTGTTCGCCTGCCTGCTTCTCGGCGGCAGTCCGCAGGGCATTTGGCGCAATCTCCTGCTTCAGATTGTCGGCCTCGGACTGATCGCCTGGGCGCTGATGGCGGCCGAGCGCAGCCATCCGACCAGCGCGGGGCGACTGCTGCTGTGGCTGTGTGGCCTGTGGTTCGCGCTGGTCCTACTCCAACTCGTGCCCCTGCCGCCCGCTTGGTGGAGCGCGCTTCCGGGCCGGGCGCCGGTGCTCGAGGGCTTCGAACTCAGGGGTGAGCCGCTGCCGTGGTTGCCGGTCTCGCTCACACCGGCCGCGACCTGGTCGATTCTGCCGCTGATGGCCGTACCCTTGGGGCTGATCGCCGCCGTGGTGGTGCTGGGCGCCTATCGCTCGCGCTGGGTCATCGGCGCGCTGGTGATCGGGACCTGCCTGTCGGTGCTGCTGGGAGCCATTCAACTGAGCCAGGGCGGCCTCTACCTGTACGACAATTACAACACCGAGGCCGCGACCGGGCTATTCGCCAACAGCAATCACCAGGCCACCCTGCTACTGGCGACCCTGCCTTTCCTCGGCGCCCTGATCGGGCTTCAGCAGCAATCGCGAAGCAACGGACGGCGCTCGCGTCAGTCGGCGGCGCTCGGGCGGATCGTCATCGCGCTTGGTGCGGTGGCGGTGATCGTGCTGGGGATCATCCTTAATGGATCGATGGCCGGTCTCGCGCTGCTGGTGCCGGTAGCCTTGGCGACCCTTGCCGTGTCGCTGCCGAGGGCCGGCAAAGCGCCGCGAGTGCTCGTTTCGTTGGCAGTGCTGCTGATGCTGGGCGCCCTTGTCGCGCTTGCGTCCTTTACCGATGCCGGCAGCAACACGACCTCGCTCGCGACCCGCTCCGACATCTACCGCGTCACGTGGCAGGCGATCGGCGACACCTTCCCGGTGGGCACCGGCCTCGGCAGCTTCCGCGAATATTATCGGCTTGACGAGAACCCGGCGCTGGTTGATTCCTTTTTCGTCAATCACGCGCATAGCGATCCGCTGGAATGGGTGCTGGAAACCGGCCTGCTGGGCACGCTATTGCTCGGCGCGCTCGTCCTGTGGTGGGCGACCCGGGCCGTCCGGCTATGGCGGGCCGCGCAGCCCGACCTCATCGCGCTGGCGGCGACCATCGCGTCGGGGGCGATCCTGGCGCACAGCCTGGTCGACTATCCGCTGCGCGATGCGGCGATCCAGGCGGTGTTCGCGGTTTCGCTCGCCTTCATGGCCGAGCCCCGCAGCCACGCCGGCGAGCAGCGTCGGCGCTCGCGAGGCCGGGCGCCGCGGCACCTGACGCTGGACGATGACGGCTCGGTCAGCGGATAAGAAGCTGACCGACCTTGCGCATCAATTCGCTCAAAAAGTAATGCGAGCCGGGCACCATCAGCAGCTGTGCGCGGTGGATCGGAAGCGTGCCGAAGCGTCGCTTCGTGGGTTCACCGGAATTGCCGATCATGTCCGTCGCAATGGCGACCAGCCTCAAGGTCGCGCGATCGGCTTCGAGATCTTCGGGCAGCCTGGTACCGAGCAGGCGGTTGGCGAGGATCAACCCGGCCGCGAAGGTTCGTCCGGCACCGAGGCGCGGGGCCTGCCCGGCAATCGCCGCAAGCGCGTCGGGCGGCGTGCGCGCGACCAGCGCCGCGAAATCGGCCAGCCATTTGACCCGGAACCACGCGCTCGACGCACCGTGCACCGCAAGATAGGGGAGGAGCAGGCGATCGGGCAGGGTCGGCAGCGCAATCCCGCCCGGCACCTCCACGACCTGCGGCTTCACCGTCGCCACCGCGCTTGGCAGCAAGGCGGGATGGTCACCGAGCCGGCTGTGCAGGTCGAGCAGGATGCCATCGTCGCTGCGCCACTGGCTTTCCTTGTGCGAGCGATGCCAGTCGGTGGTGTCGACCGATGGATCGGGCACTTGCTGGACGTAGCCAAGCGCTTCCAAAAGCCGCGCCGCCTTGCCGATGGCATTGGGCGGCACCAGCAGATCGAGATCGAGCTGGTGCTTGAGCAGGGGATCGCCCCACGCCAGCGTGCCGAGTGTCTGACCCTTGACGAAGAGATGCGGCAGCGACGCACGGCTGAAGGCGCCGTGCACCCGCCCGCTTTCGAGCGCCATGGCGAAACCGTCCGCCACGATGCGCCGAGCCGTCTCCCCGATGGGCTGCGCGCCAAGCGGCACGATTCCCGTCCGGCTGATCGTCCGCCAGACAAGGCCCTCCACCCGGTGCCGCCGCGCGAGCAGGGTCAGCCGCGCGCCATCGGCGCGAGCCAGCCGGTCGCCGATCAGCGCAAGATCGGCATCACTATGATGCGGGCGGCAACAGTCGAGCAGCAGGATGAGCATCGGCTCCATGCGCTCGTCCTTAGCGGCGACGGGCGGGAAGGAAACAGCGATGCTGCTGCTGGTGGAGCCGACAGGCCATGACCCTGGTCCGCTTGTTCGGCCTTGTCATCGATAGCGAGGTGCCGCTCCCTAACCTCCTTCCCGCAGCGGCAGGGGCCATAGCGGACGTCCACATCCGTCGCGGACGCGTCGGGACCGACGCGGACCTCGTCATTCCCGAGGCAGGACTGTTCAGGGTACGCGACGGCCGCGAGATCATCGTCGAGACGAACGAGGGCGTGTCCGACCGCAATCTGCGCCTGTTTCTGCTGGGCAGCGCGATGGGCCTGATCCTGCACCAGCGCGGCCTGTTCCCGCTCCACGCCAATGCGGTCGAACTGGACGGTCGGGCGATCGCGGTCGCCGGTGCGACGGGCGCGGGCAAATCGACGCTAGCGGCGTGGTTCTCCCGAAGCGGGCACCGGATCGTCGGGGATGACGTGGTAGCGCTGAAAGCGACGGCGTGCACCGTACTGGCTTATCCCGGACCACCCCGGGTCCGGCTCTGGCGCGAAGCGATGGAGCGATTCGGCATCGACACGAACGGCCTTGAGCCGAGTTACGCCGATGACACGGTGGAAAAATGGGACCTGCCCGTCGCGGGCGACGCGCTTGTCGCCGACGCCGTACCGCTTGGCGCGGTGTACGTGCTGGAAGACGGCGCCGACATCGCGATCACCAGGCTCGGCGGCGGCGCGGCGGCGGCGACCTTGTTCGATCATACCTATCGCGGCAGTTATGCCGACCGGCAGGCCGAATGGCGCGCCGAACATTTTCGCGCGGTCGCCGCGGTGGCGAAGTCGGTACCGGTCTTTCGCCTGGAGCGTCCGCGCGACCTCAGCCTGCTTGAGGCGCTTGGCCGTGCGCTGCTGGCGCATGCCGTGGAGGCAACCGCTCGAACAGCCGCCGAGGATCGGTCAGCAGCACCAGCACCAGACCGCTGAGGCCACACAGCGCAAGGCCCCAAAGATAGGGGATCTGCGTGCCGTCAAACGACTGGCCGATCGCGAAACCCGCCAGCGCGGCAAGAATGGTGCTGACCACCCCCTGGATCGACGAAGCCATGCCCGCCACCCGCGCCATCCGCTCCATCGCCAGCGTGTTCATGTTGGCCGAGCAGAAGGAGAAACTGGCGAGGACCAGCGCCTGACCGATGACGAAGCCCGGCAGCCCTTCGCCGAGCGTGGTGGCGATCAGCGCATGGCCAAGGGCCAGGACCGCAAAAGCGACCACGCCCAGATGCGCCACGCGGCGCAGGCCGAACCGCCCGACCAACTTGCTGTTGGTGAAGCTCGCCAACGCCATCGGCGCCGCCACCGCGCCGAACACGACTCCGATCAGCTCGGGCCGCTTGAAGACGTCGAACACGATCTGCTGGATCGAGGCGATGTAGGCGAGCAGGCCGGCGAAGAGCGCGGTCTGAGCAAGGGTGTAGCCGAGCGACTGGCGATCAGTGACCACCGCCTTGGCACCTTCGGCCAAGTCGGCGAGGCGCAGGGTGCGGCGGTTTTCCTCGCGCAGGGTTTCGGGAATGCGCAGGAAAGCCCAGGTCCCGATCAACGCGCCGTAAATGCCCAGCACCCAGAAAATCGACTGCCACGGGCCGACGGTCAGGATCAGCTGGCCGGCGCTCGGCGCAAGGACCGGCACCACCATGAAGACCATCGCCACCAGGCTCATGACGCGGGCCATGGCCTCGCCTTCGAACAGGTCGCGGACCATGGCGAGCACGATCACCCGCGTCGCGGCGGCAGCGGCACCCTGAAAAGCGCGGCCGGCGATCAGTAGCTCGAAGCTCGGCGCGGCCGAGCAGACGAACGCGAAGCAGACGTAGATGGCGATTCCTACCAGCAGCGTCGGTTTGCGCCCGAACCGGTCGGCCAGCGGTCCCCAGAACAGCTGCCCAACGCCGAAGCCCAAGGTGTAGGCGATGATCACGAGCTGGCGGCGGTTCTCTTCCTCGACGCCGAGGTGGCTGGCGATATCGGCCAGCGCCGGGATCATCGCATCGATGCCGATCGCATTCAGCGCCATCAGCGCCGCAAGCAGCACGATCGTCTCGCGCGAGCCGGGGCGCGGCCCGGAGCCGAGCGGGGAGGGGTGATGGAGGGAAACCATGAAGAGGCTGCTCTACGCGCTGCCTAATGCAGATGTTCCGAGCCCCGGCACCGTCGCGACCGGTGCCCAGCCATCGGGGAAGCGCGCGTCCTCGCCGGCGTGGATGCCGCCGGCCACGAACACCGCGTCGATCCCGAACGCCGCGGCGCCCGCCATGTCGGTCTGAAGTCCGTCGCCGATTGCTAGCACGGCATCCTTGGCCGGACTTCCGCCGAGCGCCAGCGCAAGTTCGTAGATGGCGGGATAAGGCTTGCCGTACCAAATCACCCGGCTGCCCATCGCCTCATAGGCATCGGCAAGCGCGCCCGCGCAGACCATGACTTCGCCCATGTGATGGACGATCCGGTCGGGGTTGAGGCAATGCATCAGCACGCCGGAGGCGCGCCACTCGGCCAGGCGGTCGGCATAGTCGGCGACGGTTTCGCCGACGTCGAGCCCAGCGCTGGCTAGCTCGCTGAAGCCACTCCCGGCGATCACCAACCCCCGCGCCGTCAGGTCGGCACGGTCGGCGACGGTCCCGCAGAACCCGACGGGTCGCCCGCGCACGGCGGCAAGACCCGCTTCGCCCGCGGTGACGATCCCGTCGTCGAGCGCCGGATCAAGGTCGAGCCGCAGCAACTGCGCGCGGATCGCGTCGGCGCTGCGCGGAGCATTGGTGACGAACAGCACGCGGCGACCCTGTCGCTTCCACGCGGCCAGCGTTTCGCGCACGCCGGGAAAGATCGCCCGCCCATCATGGACGCAGCCCCACAGGTCGCAAAAGATCAGCCGGTAGCGGTCCGGCAGCATGGTGAGATCCACCGGCCGCTCAGGTTTCGGGCGGCGGCGGCGGCATGTGGCTGGGTGCCGGCGCATGCTCGATCACCGGCGATTCGGGGGCGTCGAGCGGACCTTCCCACTTGGCGACCAGCACGCTCGCCACCGCATTGCCGACGACGTTGGTGGCCGACCGGCCCATGTCGAGGAAATGGTCGACCGCGAGGATCAACAGCAGACCGGCCTCGGGAATGTTGAACATCGCCAGGCTGCCCGCGATCACCACCAGGCTGGCGCGCGGGACGCCGGCGATGCCCTTGCTGGTGATCATCAGGGTCAGCAGCAGCAGGATCTCCTGCCCGATCGACAGGTCGATGCCATAGGCCTGCGCGATGAAGATCGTCGCGAAGGTCATGTACATCATCGAGCCGTCAAGATTGAACGAATAACCCAGCGGCAGGACGAAGCTGGCGATGCGCGGCGGCACGCCGAACTTGTCGAGCGCTTCCAGCGTGCGGGGATAGGCCGCTTCCGACGAGGCGGTGGAGAAGGCCAGCACCAGCGGATCGCGGATGTAGCGCGCAAGATGCGACACGCGGCTTCCGACTGCCAGGAAGGCGACCAGGAACAGCAGGCACCACAGGATGAACAGCCCGAGGTAGAAGCTGCCGATGAACTGGCCGAAGGTGATGATCACCCCCGGGCCATTCTCGGCGATCGAGGCGGCGACCGCTGCGAAGACCGCCAGCGGGGCGAGGCGCATGACGTAGCCGGTGACGACCAGCATGACCTCGACCAGCCCCTCGACCGCGCGAACCAGCGGCTTGGCCTTTTCGCCGACCGCGGTGATGGCGACGCCGATGAAAAGCGAGAAGACGACGATCTGGAGGATCTCGTTCTCGGCCATCGCCTGGATGCCCGAGGCCGGGACCACGTGAGTGACGAACTTGGCGAGATCGAAGCTCGACCGATCGACCCCGCTCGCGGCATTGACCGGCGGCAGCGGCAGGTTGAGTCCGACGCCCGGCTGCAGCGTGTTGACGAGGATCAGACCGAGCGTCAGCGAAATCAGGCTGGCGGTGATGAACCAGGCCATGGTCCGGGCGCCAACCCGGCCCAGCGCCGCCGTGTCGCCCATGTGCGCGACGCCCGCGACCAGGGTCGCGAACACCAGCGGGGCGATGATCATCTTGATCAGCCGCAGGAACAGGGTCGTGACGATCCCGAAATAATCGGCGATCTCGCTCAAGCGCGCTTTGTCTTCGGGCGTCGCGTCACCGATGTTGGCGTTGATCGCCCAGCCCGTGATCAGGCCCAGAACAAGGGCCGCCAATATGTACCAGGTCAGGCGTTTCGCCACGAAAGCATCTCCTCACGCGTCATTGCGAGGCGCGTGAGCGCCGACACAATCCAGTTACGCGCTGGATTGCTTCGCTTCGGGCCCGATGACAACCCCAAGGGGCGATCAGGCGTGCTGCAATTCGCCGCTCCTCACCACCTTGTCGGCCAGCGCCCCGTTGAGCTCGGCCAGATGATCGAAGCTCGCCTCATAGGTGGCGAGGCCCTGGCTCAAGCTGCGAAGCTCGCCTTCGAGCCCGTGGAGCTCGGCCTCGGGCACCAGTGCCTCGACCCGGTCCCAGCTGGTCCAGCCCTCGCGCGGCCATATCCCGAGCAAGTGCCCGCGGCGGGCGGCCAGCGCGCTGTTGACCTTGCTGCTGGCGGTTGAGGGAGTGACGACTGCCACCTTGTGCACCGGCTCGAGAAGATGCGGCTGCGCGGCGGCGAGCGCTTCCTGCATCGCGATCCGGCCTGCGGTGCGGAACGCAAGTTCGCTCGAATCGACGCTGTGATAGCTGCCGTCGGTCAGCGTCACCGCCACATCGACCACCGGAAAGCCGAGCGGCCCTTTGAGGCAGGCATCGCGCACGCCCTGTTCGACCGCCGGGACATAGTGGCGGGGGATGGCGCCACCGTGGATCTGCTCGGCAAAGGCAAAGCCCTCGCCGCGGCCCTGCGGCGCAAGCTCGATCACCACGTCGCCGAACTGGCCGTGCCCGCCCGACTGCTTCTTGTGCCGCCCGCGCTGGGTCACCGCGCGACGGATCGATTCGCGGTAGCGGACCTTGGGCTGGCGCTGGGTGACCTCGACCCCGTGCCGGCGCTTCAGCCGGGCGAGGACGACGCCCAGTTGCTCCTCGTTGACCCCGGACAGGATGAGGGCGTGATCCCCCTCGTCATGCTCGATCTGAAGGGTCGGGTCTTCCTCGGCGAGCTTGTGCAGCGCGCCCGACAATTTGACGTCGTCCTTGCGGTCGGCGGGCTCGATCGCGATCCGGCAGTTGCGCGAGGGCAGCGGTACGTCGAGCGGCGGGGGGAGCGAGCCACTGGCCGCCCATTCACCCGCGCCAAGCCCGTCGGCCTTGGCCAGCGCCAGCATCGCCCCTTCGGAAGCTTCCGGCAGACGCTGGTTGCGCTCCCCCTGCAGGCTGAACATCGCGCTGGCCTTGATCGTGCGACCGCCCGCCGCTCGCAGTTCCTGCCCTTCCTTGAGCGAACCGCCGAGCAGTCGCCCGATCACCAGCCGACCGAGCTGATGTGCGTGGCTGATCTTCACCGCGTGAAAGGCGGGGCCATTGACGCCGAGCCGGTCGGCGGTGGTGGGGGGGGCAGGGGCCTCGTGACGCAGCGCCTTCATAAGGCGGCGCACGCCGAAGCTGCTGCAGGCTGAGCCGAACAGTACCGACACGCCGAGGTTCTCGCTCGTCTCGCGGACCAGATCGCTCAGTACGCGGCGGGCGTCGGGGGTTTCGTCCATCAGCAATTGCTCGAGCAGCGCATCGTCATGGTCGGCGAGCTGCTCGAGAAAGCGGGTGCGGGCCTGCGCCTCGACCGCGTCCAGCTCGGCCGGCATGGCGATCGGCTCGGACGCCTGCCCGGGGCGATAATGGAAGGCGCGCTCCAGCGCGATGTCGATGAAGCCCGTGACCTTGTCGCCGCTGGTGATCGGGACCTGCCGCGCGATCAGGGGCGAGACACTCAGCGGCTGAAGGGCCTCGAGCAATTCGCCGATCGACGCACGCGCGCCGTCGATGCGATTGACGAAGATCAGGTGCGGGATTCCAAGCTCGTCGAGCAGCCGAAGCATCGGTGCGGCGAGCGGCGCGCGAGCGGGATCGGGGTCGACCACCACCACCGCAAGATCGGCCAGCGCCAGCGCGCGGGCGCCGTCGGCCTGGAAACCGGTGCCGCCCGGCACGTCGATCAGGGCGAAACGCTCGCCCAGCCAGTCGAAGCCCATGAGATTGAGTTCGGTCGATCCGCCGCGATTCCGGGCCTCGGGGCTCCAGTCGCCGACGCTGGTCCTGGCGGCAGTGTCGCCTTGCCGGTCGATGGTGCCGCTGGCGAACAGCATCGCCTCGGCAAGGCAGGTCTTACCCGCACCCGCCGGACCGACCAGCGCAATGGCTCTCGTGCCGTTAATTGCCTCGTGCATGGGTGTAGCTCTCCTCTCGTGCCGGTCGGGGCGCGTCGAGTCGCTGCGGGCGCCTCTTTGCGCCGGGGGGGGGGAAGGGTCTGCCTCTTGGTATCGATTGGCAAGAGGAACGGTCGCGGCGGACCATCGGTTGGGCGCGTGTTCCCGGTTCCACGCTCACCTGAAAGCTGCCTTCTTTATGGCCACTGCCGCCGCCCCTTCCGACAAGGGCCGCTTCGCCACCAAACCGACCGAAATCCCGCGGCCCGGCTGGATCGAGATCGCCAAGCGCACGTGGACAGAAGTCGGCAAGGACAATGTCGGAATCGTCGCGGCGGGGGTCGCCTTTTACTTCTTTCTCGCGCTGATCCCTCTACTTGGCGCCACCGTGCTGACCTACGGCCTGTTCGCTTCCCCCGAGATGGTGGTGCGGCAAGCGCAAGGGCTGACGTCGTTCCTGCCGGGCGAAGCGGCCAAGCTGATCGGTGAGCAGCTGCTGAACGTGGTCGAAACGAACGACGGCAAGAAGGGGCTCGGCTTGGCTGCGGCGATCCTTCTCGCCTTCTGGGGCGCGCGCAACGCGGCGGGGGCGATCGTGACCGCGCTCAATATTGCCTACGAAGAATCGGAAAAGCGCGGCATCGTCAAATCGACCTTGCTGGCGCTGGCGATGACCCTCGGCGCCGTGCTGATGGCGGGCGTGGTTGGCGCGTCCATCGCCATCCTTGCGGCGATCGAGCGACTGCTTCCCGACGCCGGGGTCGTGGGGCGGGTGCTATTCTCGATGCTCACGTACCTTCTTCTGGCAGGCTTTGCGGCGGCGGCAGCGGCGACACTCTATCGCTATGGCCCGAGCCGGGAGCGGGCGCGCTGGACGTGGCTGACCCCGGGATCGCTGTTCTTCGCGATCGTCTGGTTGCTGCTGACCCTGGGCTTCGGCTTCTACGTCCGCAATTTCGCCAGCTACGGCGCGACCTACGGAGCACTGTCGAGCGTGATCGTGCTGCTGACCTGGCTATACCTGTCGAGCTACGTCCTCATCTTCGGCGCCGAACTCAACAGCGAGGTCGAGCACCAGACTGCGCGCGACACCACCGCCAAGGGCAGCGACAAGCCGATGGGCACCCGCGGGGCGTGGAGCGCGGACCATGTCGCGGCGGGCACGGACGAGACCGAAGGCGACAGCGCGGCCCTTTCCGACCGCCCAGCCGTCCGGCCGTCCCCCCAGTCGCCCGCCACCGAAGCGTCCGACGAAGGCCGCCCGTATCTCACCAGCCGCATCGTCTCACGCACCGGGCAACTGGCCGGCGCGCGCAAAATCTCGATGCTGAGCTCCGGATTGGCAACTTTAGGCCTCGGCTTCCTCAAGAAACGCGGCAGCGAGAAAACGGGCGCGGCGCTTCTCGTCACTGCGGCCGGTCTGGCGCTTTTAAGGCGGCGCTGACGCGTAGGGATCAGTGCGCTGGGGCGGGGGCCTTTTCCGGCACCGGCGGCAGCATCCAGTTCAGCGCGATGCGATAAGCCCGGCCAAGATCGGCCGCATGGGTTCCCCCCTCGATATCGAAGCGCTTCACGGCCCAGCCCGGGGTTATCGCCGACTGCCGGTTTACCCAGTCGATCGCTCCGCTGCGGCCTTGCGGATTATTGGCCGTGCCGCTCACGACCGCAAGCATGCCGCTTGACCCCGAATTCCTCGCAGGGGGCCGAGCGAACCGATCGGCGTGGAAACGGAACGACGGATTGCTCGCGATCCGACCCCAGAACAGTCCGGGACGGCTAAGAGCATTCCACAGGACGAAGCTCCCGCCAAAGGATTGCCCGACCAGCACGCGCCGGCCGGGATCGGCTCGAACGCGTTTTTCTGTCTGGGGAAGCAATTGGTCGACCAGGAACTGCTCGAACGCCGGCGCGCCCTCGCCGAAATCGCGATCCCGCTTGTTGACCGGGCCGAACCCGCCATAGGCGATTCCGACCAGAATGGCTTCGGGCGTGCGGTCGTCGATGGTCATGAAGAGGTGCTGCGGCGCCAGCATCGGAAACGCGCTATCGCCGTCCAGCAGGTAGACGACTGGATAACGTTTGTCGGCCTGCTCCGTATAGTCGAGCGGCAGCCTGATGTAGATGTGATAGGTGGAGCCGGTTGATCGGCTCGTCAGTGCAAAATAATCACCGCGAAGCGCCGGCAGATGGTCGATCGGCGCCGCCGATGCCGGGCCGGAAGCGCCGACGACCGACATAAGCGACGCGAGGGGGAAGAGAGCGGCCCGCATTCCCGCAACCTAGCGGAAGCGGGCCGCTGCTCAAGCCTACGCCGCCGGCAGCAGCCGCTGCTCGGTCGCGCTTTTCATCAGCGCGGCCTGCAGCTTTTCGAACGCGCGCACCTCGATCTGACGGATCCGTTCGCGGCTGACGCCATAGACCTGCGAGAGCTCCTCCAGCGTCTTGGGATCGTCGGCCAGGCGCCGCTCGGTCAGAATGTACTTCTCACGGTCGTTGAGCGAACCCATCGCCGCCGTCAGAAGCGCATGGCGCACCTGCTTTTCTTCTTCCTCGGCGACCAGCTCGTCCTGCAGCGGGCCATTGTCGACGAGGAAGTCCTGCCACTGGCTTTCGGCACCCTCGTCGCCCTTCAGGGGCGCATTGAGGCTGGTGTCGCCGCCCATGCCCATGCGGCGGTTCATCGAGATGACCTCGTCCTCGGTGACGCCAAGATCGGTCGCGATCTTGGTCACGTCGGCGGGCTTCAAATCGCCTTCCTCGAACGCGTCGATCTGGTTCTTCATCCGGCGCAGATTGAAGAACAACTTCTTCTGCGCGGCGGTGGTGCCCATCTTCACCAAGGACCACGAACGCAGGATGAATTCCTGGATGCTCGCGCGGATCCACCACATGGCATAGGTCGCCAGGCGGAAACCCCGGTCGGGCTCGAACTTCTTGACGCCCTGCATCAGGCCGATGTTGCCTTCGCTGATCAGCTCGCTGACTGGGAGGCCATAGCCGCGATAGCCCATGGCGATCTTGGCCACGAGTCGCAGGTGGCTGTTGACCAACTTCGCCGCCGCATCGGTGTCGTTATGCTCGCGCCAGCGCTTGGCGAGCATATATTCTTCTTCCGGTGCAAGGATCGGAAACTTCTTGATCTCAGACAGATAGCGGTTGAGTCCGACTTCGCCGGCGCCTGCTGGGATCGAAACTGCCTTTGCCTGTGCCATTGTGTTCTTTCACGTCCTTGCTTGCCAAAGCGGCTTTCCCCACCACCCTGACACCTGAAATCCTATACCCCAAGCGCTCTGAACAGTTCCTGCATATCCTGCGGAACGGCGCGTTCGAACGACAGACGGTCTTTGGTCACCGGGTGAACGAAGCCGAGTTTCTGTGCGTGCAACGCCTGACGCCGGAAGTTGAGCCGGTTCAATAATTCACGCAGCTTCTGCGCCGGCGCGCGGCCATAGACCGGGTCGCCGAGCAGGGGATGCCCGATGCTCGCCATATGCACCCGCACCTGATGCGTCCGTCCGGTCTCGAGCCGGCATTCGATCCTGGCGGCGGCATTGGTCACTCCCAATACCTTATAGTGGGTCACCGCCCGCTTGCCGCGATCCGCTTCGACGATCGCCATTTTCTTGCGGTCGTGGGTGGAGCGGGCGAGGGCGGCATCGACGCTGCCTTCCATCTTGGCCGGACGCCCGCCGACCGCCGCCAGATAGCGCCGTTCGATGGTGTGCGCCTGAAATTGCTTCGCCAGCCCCTCGTGCGCGACATCGGTCTTGGCGACCACCAGCAGGCCGCTCGTGTCCTTGTCGATCCGGTGAACGATCCCCGGCCGCGCCACTCCGCCGATGCCGCTGAGGCGGCCGGCGCAATGGTGGAGAAGGGCGTTGACCAAGGTCCCGTCGAGATTGCCGGCGGCGGGATGGACCACCAGCCCGGCGGGCTTGTCGACCACCAGCAGATGCTCGTCCTCGTGGACGATCACCAGCGGGATGTCCTGCGCCGCGGCGCTCGCCTGTTCGGGCTGCGGCACGGTCAGGCGAAATTGTTCGGACCCATCGACTTTGAGCGCAGGATCGCGAACCAGCTTGCCCGCGTGATCGAGCGCGCCTGCCTTGACCAGGCTCTTCAACCGCTCGCGGCTCATCGTCGGCAGCGCATCGGCCAGCGCGCGGTCGAGCCGCCAGCCTGCGTGCCCGGCGCCCAGCGCCACATCGATGATGTCGGACCCCCCGGTCATTAGACAGGATAAATTAGGAACCGCCCTGCTACTTTCAAGGTCGCCACGCATTGGGTTGAACAAATGACCATCATCAGCCACGACTCGCGCCCATGAATGCGATCGAACTCGCCAGTCTGCTTTGCTCCCGCCTGTGCCACGACCTCCTGAGTCCGGTCGGGGCGCTCAACAACGGCCTCGAGCTAATGGCCGACGAGCAGGATCCGGAGATGCGCGAGCGTTGTCTCGAGCTGCTCGCCGAAAGCGCCAAGGCCAGCGCGGCCAAGCTTAAATTCTTCCGCCTGGCGTTCGGCGCCGCGGGCGGTTTCGGCGAGGAGATCGACACCCGTGAAGCGCGCACCGCGCTCGAAGGGCTGTTCGGGGCCGACAAGAAGATCGAGCTCGGCTGGATGGTCACCGCCGACAAATTGCCCAAGGAAGCGGTCAAGGTGCTGCTCAACCTTGCGCTGGTTGCCGGCGATGCGCTGGTTCGCGGCGGTCGCCTCGACATCGGGGCGGAACGGGCGGCGAACGGGACCGAGATCGTGATCCGCGCCGAAGGGCCGCGCTTGCTGCTCGACCCCAATCTGCGCGCCACCCTCGAACGCGGCGCCGCCGGGACCGTCGAACCCCGCGCCGCCGGCGCCTGGCTCGCCCATGCCCTAATCACCGAATCCAAGGGCAAGCTCCAGATCTCGCCGCCCGACAGTCCGGTGCTGATGATCGGGGCGGCGTTCTAGGGGCTCAGGCCTCGCCTTCCTCGACCCGCTCGCGATCGCTGTCATTCTCTGCCGGGACGACCGGCTGCCGGAACAGCGGGCGCTTGGCGGCAAGGTCGTTGCGGATGGTAGTCGCCGCCTGTCCGCCTTCACCCATCGCGTGGCTGATCTGGTCGAGCCCGTGGACCACGTCGCCGGCGGCATATAGTCCCTCGACGCTTGTCCGCATCTTGTCGTCGCAGACGAGGCAGCAATCCTCCTCATTGATCTCGGCCCCGACCATCGCCGCCAGCGCGGTGTGCGTGTCGGAGCCGAGCGCCGGATAGATGCTGTCGAAGCTCAATAGCCCCTCGGCAGTGTCGACCGTGATGCACTCCTCGATGCAGCCGATCGCCTCGGCCGGACCATCGACCAGGGTGACGCCCGCCTGCTCGAGCTTGTCGCGGTCGTCGGCGCTGATCTCGAGTTTCTTGTCGGGCGCGATCAGCGTCACGTCGGCGGTGTAGGAGCGCAGGAAAATCGCCTCGCCGACCCCGCCCTTGCCCGATCCGATGATCCCGACGCGCTTGTCGGTGACCTCATAGCCGTCGCAGATCGGGCAATAACGGATCAGCCCGCGTGCCATCGCATCGTCGTGAAGCTCGGGGTCCATCGGCGGCTTGCGGTTGGTAAGCCCGGTCGCGAGCAACACGGCCCGCGCCCGCTGGGGTCCGGCGCCGCAATCGGCGGTGAACAGCCCATCCTCGTCCTTGTCGAGCCGGTGCACGCGCCCGGTCTCGATCTTGGTGCCGTACTTCTGCGCCTGGGTGCGCATCAGTTCAAGCAATTCCTTGCCGTTGATCCCGTCGGGATAGCCGGCATGATTGTGCGAGCAGGGGATCCAGCTCGCCCGGCTTTTGCCTTCGTCGACCACCACGATGTCGAGGTGGAAGCGGGCGAGATAGATGGCGGCGGTCAGCCCGGCGGGGCCGCCGCCGATGATCAGGACGTCGTGAGGTTCTTGGAATGCCATAAGCGCCGCAATGAGCGGCATGCCTTGGCGGTTCCCGCCGCCCTGCTAAAGCGAAAAGATGCCCTTACTCTTCGCAGTGCTCACTTTGATTTTTGTAACAGAAATCCTTCTGTTCTCACTTGGTCTAAGTGCGCTGGCGAAGTCATTACCGATCTCTTTGCTTTATAAGCGGCTTGGCGTTTCTGTGATGGCGACGATAGGCGGGTGGGCAGCACCGATTGAGCACATCCTTGGCGCAACTCTGATCGAAGGTCCCTTTGCGCCTTGGGGTTGGACCTCTGCCTTCATCGCATGGGCGCTGATAGCGCTTCCAAGCACAGGCATCTTCCTGAAGAGCTCGCACGCATGACCTTCCGCGCCTCCGTCCTCACCCTCTACCCCGACATGTTTCCCGGCCCCCTCGGGACCAGCCTTGCCGGCCGCGCGCTGGAGGGTGGCAAGTGGAGCCTCGACGCAACCAACATCCGCGACTTCGCGATCGACAAACATCGCACCGTCGACGACACGCCGGCCGGCGGCGGGGCAGGGATGGTGCTGCGCTGCGACGTGCTTGCCGCGGCGATCGACAGTGTGGCCGACGGTCGCCCGATACTCGCCATGAGCCCCCGCGGAGCCCCGCTCACGCAGGGGAAAGTCCGCGATCTCGTGGCGGGAGCGGGCGCGATCATCCTGTGCGGCCGCTTCGAAGGCTTCGACGAACGCATCTTCGACGCCCGCCCGGTCGAACCCGTCTCGATCGGCGACTACATCCTGTCAGGCGGCGAACTCGGCGCGATGGTGCTGCTCGATGCTTGCGTTCGGCTGCTTCCCGGCGTAATGGGCGCCCCCGACAGCGGTGTGGACGAGAGCTTCGAAACGGGGCTGCTCGAACATCCGCATTATACCCGACCGCAAGAGTGGGAAGGGCGCACGATCCCCGAAGTGCTGCGATCGGGGGATCATGCGAAGATTGCCAGGTGGCGTAAAGCCCGGGCAATCGAGGATACACGGCTACGGCGGCCGGACCTGTACGAGCGCCATGGGGGTGTCTCGCAGGCGTCGCCCTCTGGTGCGCGGCAACGAGACGAAGGTAGAAGTAAGTGAACCTGATTCAGACCCTCGAGCGTGAGCAGATCGACGAGCTCACCGCCAAGCGCGCCATCCCCGAATTCCGTCCGGGCGACACGCTCCGCGTCGGCGTCCGCGTCGTCGAAGGCGAGCGCACCCGCGTCCAGAATTACGAGGGCGTCTGCATCGCCCGCTCGAACAAGGGCATCGGCTCCAACTTCACCGTGCGCAAGATCAGCTTCGGCGAAGGTGTCGAGCGCGTGTTCCCGCTCTACTCGCCGTCGATCGAAGAGATCGCCGTCGTCCGTCGCGGTGTCGTTCGCCGCGCCAAGCTGTATTACCTGCGTGGCCGCACCGGTAAGTCGGCCCGTATCGCCGAGCGCCGCGATCCGCGCCCGGCCAAGAACACCGCCACCGCCGCCGAATAAGGCTGCTGACGCGAGAAACAGGGGCTCGGTCGCAAGACCGGGCCCTTTTCTTGTGTGCCGTCAGATCCGGATGCGCTCGATGGTGATGGTAGCATCGGGCGAATATTGCGGCCGGGCATTGGCGGGCCGCGCGGCCACCAGCGGCGCGGCGGCGGCGGGAAGCGCCCAGCGGGTGCCCGTGACCTGCAACTTCACCGGCTGCGGCCCGACAAGCAGCTCGACCACCTGCCCATCGCACGAACGCCCGGTGCAACTGAGGCTGTAAGGACCCTTGGCGCGCTTCGCGTCGATCCTCCGGACCTGCCCCGGAACACCGAGCCCAGCGAGCTTTGCGCCTGCGGGGGCGGTGAGAGCGATACTGTCAGCGCCATTGCTCTGAAGCCGCAGCCGCACCCGCCGTCCACCGGGACGCGCTACCGTTTCGACGGCAATCGCCCGCGCCGGGACAAGCCCTTCGACCGGCCGCGCCGGGGACAGCCAGCGCTGGCGCGTGCCGAGCGGCAGCGTGCCGAGCCGCCATTGGCCGAGCTTCTTCCATGCTTCGGGCAACGGCTTGCCGTCGTTCACCACCGACCAGAAGGGCTGATCCGGCCCGGCGCCGACGACATATTGCAGCGTCCATTGCTGCTGCCGGTCGGCGCTGTAGGCCGGGGCGAGCGCTGCCGGCACCCATGCGAGCGCAGCGAACGCCACCGCCACCCCCGCTGCACGCGACCAGCGCAGGCCCGCCAGCAACGGCTTCGCCTCGATCAGCCACGGCATCATGACAAGCCCCCCGAATAGCGCCAGAATCCACAACGGACCGCTGTTGATAAGGTCCTGGATCAAGCCCAGTGCTGCGCCTAGCGTGATCCACAGTGCAAGCGCGGCGAAGAGGGCAGCGGCGGTCTCGACCACCGGCCAGCGGCGGCCCGCGACGATACCAATCGCGTAGATCAGGGACGGCACCGCAAAATAGACAATCGCTCCGGGGGCGGCCACGCTGAAGCCGATACCAATGACGATGAACAGCAGCCACCAGGCGCGGCGAAGCTGCAGAACGCTCCATCGCTTGCCCGCCGCGAGCAGCGCGAGCCCGAAGGCGATCACGCCAGCATAGATCGCGAGTTCGGTTGCTGCTGGATAAGCCCGCCAGAATTGCCCTTCACGAAGCATCCCGACAATGCCCAGTCCCGCCCAAGCCGCCGCCAGCGGCAGCAGAAGGACGAGAAGCAAGAAAGGCATGGCGCTGGCGACCCGCAGCTGCTCACGACGCGGTGTCCGCCGGCGGCCGCTGATGAAATCAGCAGCGAGGCCCACCGCTAGGGCGATCGCGAAAAGCCATGGCGAGAAAGCGCTGATCTCGAACAGCCAGCGCGTTCCGACATTCATGAACAGCCGCTCGCCGTCGCGCTTGCGCAGGTCGACGCCATTCTGTCCGGCCACACCGTTCGCCACCTGCAACAACTGGTCGCCCATATGCTGCAACGTTGCCGGGTCCATCGCCGCCAGATCGTCGCCCGGCGAATGATAGCGCGTCTCGTTGCCGATCGGCGCGAAGTTCAACGTCAGCCAGTCGCGATCCTCGAGAAAGGTACTGACATCGGTCGAATTGGGGATCAGCCGGTAGGCGCTCACCGCCAGGCTGTTGCCGACCGGGTTGCGCACCGCTTGCCGGTACAGCGCCACCGCCGATGCATTGGGCTCGGACGTTTCGAACATGTTGACCGGGCCGGTCGTGCCCCGCGCCTCGAGGTTGATGAGGGTATCGACCTCGCCGCTTAGCGGATCGGCATCGAGGAAAGCGCGCGCCCCGATCAGCCCCAGTTCCTCGCCTTCGTTGAACAGGAAGGTCACCGGCCGCACCAGCGGGCGATCCTTCATCAGCGCCAGCACCTCGAGCATCGACGCGACACCCAGTCCGGCATCGCTCGCGCCTGGTCCCACCGTCGAACTATCGTAATGCGAATTGATCAGCAGATGCTTGGCCCGCGACTGCGCGCCGATCGTCACCCGCACATTGCGCACCCGCGCGCAGGACACGCCGCTCGACTTGCTCAAGCTGTTGCAGGCGAAGCGGTCGGTTACCTGCGGCTGAAGGCCAAGACCGACCAATTCGGCGACCAGGCGATCACGGACCCCATCGCTCGCCGCGCTGTCGGCGGGGTGGGGCGCTTGGTCGCCCAGCACGCGTGCCAGCCGCGCCTTGGCCCGCACCGCGTCGAACTCGCCCGCCGCAGTCTCCGTCCGAAGGGTCGGCGGAAGGGTCAGCCAGCGGGTGGACGCCATCCCCAGCAGCAAGCCGGCCACAATCAATCCGAGCAGCAGCAGCCGGCGTATCGAGAGGGTGTCACGCATGGAACGCGAGCTTAACGACCCCGCCGCCTTTGCCAATCGCCGCGACGCCCGATAGGCCATGGCCCATGAATCATCGCTTGTTGCTTGCCGCCGCCGCGCTCGGCCTCCTCGCCTCCACCGCTTGCGCCCAGACCGGCCAGCCGCCACAGCCGCTGACGCTCGAACGCGTATTCGCCGCGCCGTCGCTATCCGGGCCGGTCCCGCGGATGGTCAAGCTGTCGCCCGACGGCCGCCTTGCGACCTTGCTCCGCAACCGCCCAGACGACACCGAGCGCTACGACCTGTGGGCGATCGACCCCGCCACCGGCCAGATGCGGATGCTGGTCGACAGCAAAAAGGTCGGCAGCGGCGCGGCGCTCAGTGAAGCGGGGCGGATGCAGCAGGAGCGGGCCCGCACCGCCAACATCAAGGGCATCGTCAGCTACGACTGGGCGCCCGACGGCAAGAGCCTGCTCGTGCCCCTCGACGGAGACCTCTACCTCGCCGGTCTCGACGGGCAGGTCCGCCGCCTGACCGACAGCAAGGACACCGAACTCGACGGCACGGTCAGCGAAACCGGCCGCTTCGTCTCTTTCGTCGCCGACAACGAACTGCACGTCATCAATCTCGCCGACGGCCGCGCGGCAAAGATCACCGATGGCGGGTCGGACACCGTTAGCTGGGGTCTCGCTGAATTCATCGCGCAGGAAGAAATGAAGCGCACGCGCGGCCACTGGTGGTCGCCCGACGATCGCCGCATCGCCGTCGCCCGGGTCGACGAAAGCGGCGTCGAAGTCGCCACCCGCGCCGCGATCGGCGCCGAGAAGACCACTGTGGTTCAGCAGCGTTATCCGCGTGCGGGCACCGACAATGCCAGGGTCGACCTCTACCTCATGAACCCCGACGGATCGGGCCAGGTGAAGGCCGACCTCGGCACCAATCCCGACGTCTATCTCGCCCGGGTCGACTGGATGAAGGACGGCCGAAGCCTGATCGTCCAGCGTCAGACCCGTGATCAGAAGCGGCTCGACTATCTCCGCATCGATGCCGCCGTCGGCGCCTCGACCCTGTTGTTCTCCGACACTTCGCCGACTTGGATCAACCTCCACGAAGACCTGAAGTCGCTCGGCGACGGGAGCCTGCTCTATTCGTCCGAACGCAGCGGCCACCGCCACCTCTACCGCTGGGCCAACGGCCGCTCGACGCCGCTGACCACGGGAGCGTGGGCGGTTGGCGAACTGGTCGGCCTCGACGAAAAGGCCGGCAAGCTGTTCTTCACCGCCAATCGTGAGCGGACGATCGAATATCAGCTCTACTCGCTGGACTATCGCAAGCGGGGCGCCAAGCCGGTGCAGCTGACCGCCAACGGCACCAACAATGGGGTGACGATGGACAAGAGCGGTAAGCTCGCCGTCATCACCAGCCGCTCGGTGACCCAGCCGGCGCAGGTCTGGCTTGCCGACGCCGCCGGCAAGCGCCTCGCATGGATCGAGGAAAACCGCCTCGCCGACGGCCATCCCTTCGCGCCTTATTACGACCCGCGCATCATGCCGACCTACGGCAAGCTCACCGCCGCCGACGGCAAGACCCAGCTCGACTACAGCCTGATCCTGCCGCCCGGCCTCAAGGAACGCGGCGGCAAGGCACCGGTGCTGATGACCGTCTATGGCGGCCCGACCGCGCAGGACGTCCAGACCGGCTTTGGCGGCGCGCTCAACCAGTATCTCGTCCAGCAGGGCTGGATCCTGTTCCAGGTCGTCAACCGCGGCGAGGAGGGCAGGGGCGTCGCCTTCCAGCAGCCGGCCTATCGCGCGCTTGGCGGAGTCGAGGTCGCCGACCAGCTCGCGGCGCTCAAATGGCTCAAGGCCCAGCCGTTCGTACAGGCCGACAAGGTCGCGGTCAGTGGCTGGTCCTACGGCGGCTACATGGTGCTGAAGCTGCTCCAGGCCGCGCCGGGCGCGTTCGCCGCCGGCATCTCCGGCGCGCCCGTCACGAAGTGGGAGCTTTACGACACCCATTATACCGAACGCTACATGGGCGACCCCCGTACCGACGGCGCCGCTTATGCCAAGGCAAGCGCGCTGACCGACGCGACCAAGATCACCGACCCGTTGATGGTGATCCACGGCCTCAGCGACGACAACGTCCTGTTCCAGAACTCGACCGAGCTGATGGCCAAGCTGCAGGAAGCCAAGGTGCCGTTCGAAACGATGGTCTATCCCGGCAAGACCCATGCCGTCGCGGGGCCGAACATCTCGGTCCACCGCTACGGCACCATGCTCCGTTTCCTCGAACGCCACGGCGTCGCGCCGGGCAATTAGGTTTCGCTTGAGCCCCGCGCTCCCTATATGCGCGGCTCAGGGTTTCCGGAGAATAAGAGCATGGGTTATCGGGTCGCCGTCGTCGGCGCGACGGGCAATGTCGGGCGCGAGATGCTGCAGATCCTGTCGGAGCGGCAGTTTCCGCTCGACGAGGTGGCGGCACTCGCCTCCAGCCGCAGTCAGGGCGACATCGTCGATTTCGGCGACAACGGCGAGGAGCTCAAGGTCCAGAACCTCGAGCATTTTGACTTCACGGGCTGGGATATCGCCTTGTTCGCCGCGGGCTCCGCGGTCAGCAAGCTCCACGCCCCGCGTGCGGCGGCCGCCGGTTGCACGGTGATCGACAACAGCTCGCTCTATCGCATGGACCCGGACGTGCCGCTGATCGTCCCCGAGGTGAACCCCGAGGCGCTCGCCGGCTACAAGGCCCGCAACATCATCGCCAACCCCAATTGCTCCACAGCGCAGATGGTCGTGGCCCTGAAGCCCCTCCACGACGCGGCGGGCATCAAGCGGGTGGTCGTCTCGACCTACCAATCGGTCTCGGGCAGCGGCAAGCAGGGCATGGACGAGCTGTTCAACCAGTCGCGCAACATCTTCGTCGGCGACACGGTCGAGCCCGTTTTCTACCCCAAGCAGATCGCCTTCAACGTCATTCCCCACATCGACGACTTCCTCGACGACGGCTCGACCAAGGAAGAATGGAAGATGGTGGTTGAGACCAAGAAGATCCTCGATCCCAAGATCAAGGTCACCGCGACCTGCGTCCGGGTGCCGGTGTTCGTCGGCCATTCCGAAAGCATCAACATCGAGTTCGAGCGCGAGATCGGCGCTCAGGAAGCGCAGGACATCCTGCGCGAAGCCCCCGGCGTCATGCTGGTCGATAAGCGCGAACCCGGTGGCTACGTCACCCCGGTCGAATGCGTCGGCGACTACGCCACCTTCATCTCCCGCGTCCGTGAGGATCCGACGGTGGAGAACGGCCTCAACCTGTGGTGCGTGTCCGACAACCTCCGCAAGGGCGCCGCGCTGAACGCCGTCCAGATCGCCGAGCTATTGGGCCGCAAGCATCTCCAGAAAGGCTGACGCTCCCCCTGTCATCCCGGGCCTGACCCGGGATCCCGCTTCTATCCTTCTCGTTTGAAAATGAAGCGCGACCCCGGATCAAGTCCGGGGTGACGACAGGAGGGATGGCGATGACCCAAATGACCGGCGGCTGCCTGTGCGGCGCCAAACGCTTCACCGCCGACATGCCGGACAAGCTGCACGCCTATCTCTGCCATTGCCGCATGTGCCAAAAGGCCAGCGGCAACGTCAGCCTGGCGCTGGTCAACGTCCGCCATGCCGACGTCAGCTGGAACGAAGAGCCCGACTGGTATCAGAGCTCGCCGATCGCCCGGCGGCCCTTCTGCGCCACCTGCGGCACCAGCCTCGGCTTCCGCTTCATGGAAGGCAGCGAGAACATGGATCTCACCGTCGCTGCCTTCGACGATCCGTCGGTTTTCACGCCCGACAGCCACTTCGGCGCCGAAAGCATTCACCGCGCCTGGCTCAATACCGAAGGCCTGCTCGAGCAGCGCACCGACGACTACGACAAATTGCAGGACATGTGGCGCAAGGCCGGGGCCGAGCCGCCAAAGCTCTAGCAAACGAGCAAAAGAAGAGGCGCCCCGGCCGAACCGGGACGCCTCTTCTGTTTGAGGTCTGAAAAGAAGCTTAGCGCTTCGAGAACTGGAAGCTGCGGCGGGCCTTGGCCTTGCCGTACTTCTTACGCTCGACGACGCGCGGATCGCGGGTCAGGAAGCCGGCGCGCTTGACGGTGGTGCGAAGCACCGGCTCGTAGCGGGTCAGCGCCTGGGCGATGCCGTGCAGCACGGCGCCCGCCTGGCCCGACAGACCGCCGCCCTTGACGGTGGCGATGATGTCATACTGGCCGGCGCGGTCGGTGATCCCGAACGGCTGGTTGATGACGAGGCGCAGCGTCGGACGCGCGAAATAGACTTCCTGGTCGCGGCCGTTGACCACGATCTTGCCCGAGCCCGGCTTCAGCCAGACGCGCGCAACGGCATCCTTGCGGCGGCCGGTCGCATAAGCGCGGCCGAACTTGTCGAGCTGCTGCTCACGCAGCGGAGCGTCCGACACGGCGGGCACGAACGGCGCCGGCTCGTCGCTGGCGGCTTCCGGAGCGGCACCGTTGGCGTCGGCGGCAGCGGTCTCGGCCGGAGCGGCATCCGCTTCCGGAGCCGGGGCGGACTGGCTGGTCAGGGCGCCGAGATCGGCGAGGGACTTCTTGTCGGCCATCTTATGCGCCCACCTTGTTCTTGCGGTTCATCGACGCGACGTCGAGCGTCTGCGGATCCTGGCCGTTATGCGGGTGCTCGGTCCCGTTATAGAGGTGCAGGGCACGCATCTGGTCACGGCCGAGGGGCCCACGCGGAATCATCCGCTCGACGGCCTTTTCCAGCACGCGCTCGGGGAAGCGGCCCTCGAGCACCTTGGCAGCGGTGACTTCCTTCAGGCCGCCGGCATAACCGGTGTGCTTGTAGTAGATCTTCTGCTGCGCCTTGCGGCCGGTGAAGCGCACCTTGTCGGCGTTGATCACGATGACGTGATCGCCGCAATCGACGTGCGGGGTGAAGCTCGGCTTGTGCTTGCCGCGCAGGATGTTGGCGATCAGCGTGGCGACACGGCCAACGACCAGACCTTCAGCATCGATCAGATGCCACTTCTTCTCGACCTCAGCCGGCTTGGCCGACTTGGTGGTCTTCATCAGCGCCTTCATGGCTGAAAACCCTTTTTCAAACAGGAAAACGCCACCCGTCCGGGCAGCGCTTGTGCGGGCCTAATCGCGAGAGAGGGCCGGAAAGTCAAGCAAAACAGCGGGTTTCGAAGCGGGTAAAATGTTACCCAGCCATTTCCTCGCCGTTGTTTTCGACCCATGCTGCATAACTTTCGATCGCCCGCTCGACCGGCCAAACGGTGATCGCCGGGACATCATAGCTGTGGAGGAGGGCAAGCCGCTGGACCAGCCGCGCCGCCCCCTCGGCGGTGGTCTTGAACAAGGCCGGCACCTCGCTCGCCTCCTCGATCTGCCCCTCCCAGCGATAGATCGAGCGGCACGGCCCCAGGATATTGACGCAGGCCGCGAGGCGTTCCTCGACCACCAGCCGCCCGATCCGCCGCGCCTCGGCCTCGTCGGCGAACACGCAATAAACGGTGACGAGGCGCGGCTCGCTCATGCTGCGACCAGCGGCGCTGCGCGGCTGCGGGACAACGCCCCCGCGACCGCCAGCCGGTGCACACCCGCGACGAACGCCGCCACCACCAGCGCCGCCGTCGCCTGATGCGCCACCGCGACGTGCAGGTCGACGCCCGACCACAAGGTCCAGATGCCGAGCAGAATCTGCGTGCCCACCGCCGCATGAAGCGCGATCGAATGCTTGCGGCTCACGCGCTTCAGCCTCCGCGCCAGCATCACCGCAAAAGCCACCACCACGAACGCCCACCAGCGGTGGATGAATTGCACGGTGACCGGATTGTCGACGAAATTGCGGAAGAAGGGCTCGAGCCACGGCGCAGCGGCGGGATACAGGCTGTCGCCCATCAGCGGCCAGGTGTTGAACGCATAGCCCGCGTCCAGCCCCGCGACATAAGCGCCGAACAACAGCTGGATCGCCAGCGCCGCGAACGCCCACAGCCCGAGCGTCGGGATCTTGCGCGGCACCGCGCTGGCCGAGCGCAGATCGAGCGCGGTCCACAACGCGAAGCCGAAGATGAACAGCGCGGTCAGCAGATGCACCGCCAGCCGCACATGGCTGACATCGGTCCGCTCGGTCAGCCCGCTCGCCACCATCCACCAGCCGATCGCCCCCTGCACGCAGACCAGCAGGAAGATGCTCCCCGTCCGCCAGCCATAACCGGACGGGATCGCTTTTTTGAACGCGAACCACGCCAGCGGCAGCAGCGCGGCCAGCCCGATCACCCGGCCAAGTTGACGATGTGCCCATTCCCAGAAGAAGATGTTCTTGAAGTCCGCCAGGCTCATGCCCTTGTTGATCTGCTGATATTCGGGGATGCGCTTGTAGAGTTCGAACTCACGCAGCCACTGCGCTTCGGTCAGCGGGGGAATGGCGCCGGTGATCGGCTTCCACTCGGTAATCGACAGCCCGCTTTCGGTCAGCCGGGTGATCCCGCCGACGACCACCATCACGAAAATAAGGCCGCACAGGCTCAGCAGCCAGTTGGACACGGCTAGCGGTCGGGCCGAGGGCGGGGAGAGGGCAGCAGAGGTCATGGGGCCGGGCATATGAGCCCGCATGGGGGAGGGGGCAAGCGGACGAATTGTCCACCTTAAAGGGTGCAACTTTTTGGGCCGGAGACGTTGTAACCTCCACCATGTTGCACTATAACATCGCCACGCAAAGATGAATGACACGCACGCCTCGAATCCGCTGTGGGACCGGATGGCCATCGGCCTGTCCGGGCTGTGCCTCGTTCACTGCCTCGCGACCACGGTGCTGCTCGCCTTCATGTCGGCGTTCGGCGGGCTCTTGGGCTCGCACTGGATCCACGAGGTTGGACTGACTCTGGCGATGGCGCTCGGCGCCTTTGCGCTTGGCCGCGGGATCCTCGAACATGGCTTCGTGATGCCCAGCGCGGTGGGCGGCATGGGGCTTGGCGTGATGGCCGGCTCGCTGACCCTGCCGCATGACGGCACCGAAGCGGTCGCGACCATGCTCGGCGTGATGATCCTGGCGCTCGGCCACGACCTCAACCGCCGCGGCACCGCGCATCCGTTCGGCCGCCGGGTCTAGCCTTCGCCCTCGATGACCGGCGCCTGCGTCCGGTAACGCGGAGTTTCGGGCACGCGCAGCTTGGCCAGCACCCCGATCCAGCTCATCGTCACGCCAAGCGGCCACCACAGCCACACGACGCCTGCGGCGGTCACGTTCCACGCCGTCATTCGCCGATAGCGCCGGGTCAGCCGCGCCACATAAGCCGGGTCGAGCCGCGTATCGACATGCCCCTGGGCATTGCCGACCGTCCATTTGAGCAGCCAGCTCAGCGACGTCAGCGCCAGGCTCATCGACAGAAACACCGCCGAATCGGGCAGCGCGTCCTCGTGCAACAGGCTTTCGGTGAAAGCGCGGACCGGAAAGGAGATATAGCCGATCATGGTCAGAAACAGCACGGTCGCCAGCAGGAAATAATGGCCCGTGGTGCGATAGATCGCGCCCGAAAAATGATGGTGAACCCAATAAAGTCCGATCACCATGCTCGCGAGCAGGTAATTGAGGTTCTCGGGCCACCCCGCCACCAGCCGGTCGCCGAACCCTGCGCCCGACCCGTTCAGCGCGGGCAGGGCGACATTGAAAATCGGCAGGGTAAAGGCAATCGCGAACACGCCGTCGGCAAACGCTTCCATTCGCGATGTCCCGCGAATCGCGCCCTGGCCTTCCACCTCGTCGCGGTGAACGGGGGCCTGAGGATCGGGAGCGCGCATAGGCAGGCGTAACGAGCCATGCCGGTGCCGGTTCACTTGTGGAAACGGGAGCCACGCGCCTATGTTAGCCCATGGCCAAGCATCATCACCACGATCACGGCGGCGACGACCTGAAGACCGCGGCGCGCGAGCGGCTGACCACCAGCGGCGAACAATGGACCGGCATGCGCGAAGCGGTGTTCGACGCGCTTGCCGGATTCGATCGCCCGGCGAGCGCCTATGACATCGCCGAAGCGGTCAGCAAGGCGCAGGAACGCCGGGTCGCGGCCAACAGCGTCTATCGCATCCTCGACCTGTTCGTCGGCGCCAACCTCGCGCGCCGGGTCGAAAGCGCCAATGCCTATGTCGCGAACAATCACCCCGAATGCCTGCACGACTGCATTTTCCTGATCTGCGACACCTGCGGTCAGGCCAAGCATATCGATGACGACAGCATCTCGAACGGCGTCCGCAAGGCCGCGGAAAAAAGCGGCTTCGCACCGACCCGCCCCGTGATCGAAGTGCGCGGCACCTGCGAGGATTGCGCCGAAGCCTGAACCGGGCTCCAAAGCCCTATTCGACTTCGCGCGCGGGTGGTTGTAGGGCAAGATCCTTATGAATTCGCGCCCTGACACTCCGCTCCTCGACACGATCAACTCGCCCGCCGACATCCGGGCGCTGGACAAGAACCAGCTTCCCCAGCTCTGCGACGAGCTGCGGCAGGAAGTTATCTCGGCCGTCTCGGTCACCGGCGGCCACCTCGGCGCCGGCCTCGGCGTGGTCGAGCTGACGGTCGCCATCCACTATGTGTTCGACACGCCGAGCGACAAATTGGTCTGGGACGTCGGCCACCAATGCTATCCGCACAAGGTCGTCACCGGTCGCCGCGACCGCATCCGCACGCTTCGCATGGGCGGGGGCCTCAGCGGCTTCACCAAGCGCTCCGAAAGCGAATACGACCCATTCGGCGCGGCGCACAGCTCTACCAGCATCTCGGCGGCACTCGGCTTCGCGGTCGCCTCCAAACTCGACAACGCCAACCGCCGCGCGATCGCGGTGATCGGCGATGGCGCCGCCACCGCCGGCATGGCGTTCGAAGCGATGAACAATGCCGAAGCGGGCGGCAACCGCCTGATCGTCATCTTGAACGACAACGACATGTCGATCGCCCCGCCGGTCGGCAACTTACGCAACGCGCTTGCCCGGCTGGTCTCGTCGAACAAATATCTCAGTCCGCGCAAGCTGGCCGCGCGCCTCGCCGGCCACCTGCCCAAGCCGATGCGCAACGCGGCCGAGCGGATCGAGGAATATGCCCGCGGGATGATGACCGGCGGCACCCTGTTTGAGGAACTGGGCTTCTATTACGTCGGCCCGGTCGACGGCCATGACGTCTTGAGCCTGGTCGAGATTCTCGAAAACGTCCGCGACAGCGACCACGGCCCGATGCTGATCCATGCCGTGACCCAGAAGGGCAAGGGCTACGCGCCCGCCGAAAGCAGCGCCGACAAATATCATGGCGTGGTCAAGTTCGACGTCATTACCGGCAAGCAGGACAAGGGCCCCGGCGGCGGCCCGCCCGCTTACACCAAGGTGTTCGCCGATGCCCTGGTCGCCGAAGCCAACAAGGACGACAAGATTGTTGCGATCACCGCCGCCATGCCCGGCGGCACTGGCCTTGACGTGTTCGAACAAGCCCACCCGACCAAGATGTTCGACGTCGGCATTGCCGAGCAGCACGCCGTGACCTTCGCTGCCGGCCTCGCCGCCGAAGGCTTCCGCCCGTTCTGCGCCATCTATTCGACCTTTCTCCAGCGCGCCTACGACCAGGTGGTTCACGACGTCGCGATCCAGAACCTGCCCGTCCGCTTCGCGATGGACCGCGCCGGGCTGGTCGGGGCCGACGGCGCAACCCACGCAGGCTCGTTCGATCTCGCCTACCTTTGCACGCTTCCCAACTTCGTCGTCATGGCCGCGGCGGACGAGGTCGAGCTAACGCACATGGTTCACACCATGGCGAAGCACGACAGCGGCCCCATTGCCGTCCGCTATCCCCGCGGCAACGGCCGCGGACTCGCCATGCCGGCCGAGCCCCAGCAACTCGAGATCGGCAAGGGCCGGGTGGTCCGCGAAGGCAAGACCGTCGCGATCCTCTCCCTCGGCACCCGTCTCGAGGAAGCCGAAAAGGCCGCCGAACAGCTCGAATCGATGGGCCTCAGCACCACCGTCGCCGACATGCGTTTCGCCAAGCCGCTCGACGAAGCGCTGATCCGCAAGCTCCTCACCACCCACGAGGTCGCGGTGACCATCGAGGAAGCGGCCGTCGGCGGCTTCGGCGCCCACGTCCTGACGCTTGCCAGCGACGAAGGCCTGATCGACGCCGGCCTGAAGCTGCGCACCATGCGCCTGCCCGATACCTTCCAGGACCAGGACAATCCGACCAAGCAATATGACGAAGCCCGCCTCAACGCACCGCACATCGTCGACACGGTCCTGAAGGCGCTCCGCCGCAACAGCGTCGGCGTGGAGAATGGAGCGCGGGCCTAGCCCCTTGGCCAAACAACGCGTCGACCAGGCCCTCGTCGATCGCGGCCTCGCCGAATCCCGCAGCCGCGCCCAGGCGCTCATCATGGCCGGTCTCGTCTTCGCCGGGGAACGCAAGATCGCCAAAGCCGGCGATACGGTCGCGCCTGACGCCCCGCTCGACGTTCGCGGCAAGGACCACCCCTGGGTGTCCCGTGGTGGGCTCAAGCTGGTCGGCGGGCTCGACCAGTTCGCCATCGATCCCGCGGGCTGGACCTGCCTCGACGTCGGTTCCTCGACCGGCGGCTTTACCGACGTTCTGCTCTCGCGCGGCGCGACAAAGGTCTTTGCCGTCGACGTCGGCACCAACCAGCTCGCCTGGAAGCTCCGCCAGGACCCTCGCGTCGTCGTGCTCGAACAGACCAACGCCCGCCATCTGACGCCCGAGCAGATACCCGAACCCATCGACCTCCTCGTCTGCGACGCCAGCTTCATCGCGCTCCACAAGGTGCTCGACAAGGCGATCGACTTTGTCCGCCCCGGCGGCCACGCCCTCCTGCTGGTCAAACCGCAATTCGAAGCCGGCCGCGCCGAGGTGGGGAAGGGCGGGGTCGTCCGCGACGAGGCCGTGCACGCCCGCGTCGTCGCCGAAGCCGAACAGTGGATCGCTTCGCGCGGATGGCGGGTTCTGGGCACGACGCCCAGTCCGATCACCGGACCCGAAGGCAATGTCGAGTTCCTGCTCGCAGCCGTAAAGGAGAACTGAGCCATGGCCACGCTGGCCGACGATTTCGACCGCCGCCAACAACCGCCGCGCCGGCCGTGGTGGAAGATCGCCCTTGTCACCGTGCCCGTGCTGGTGATCGCCGGCTCGGCGATCGGCTATCTGTCCAACAGCGGCTTCTCGAACGGGTGGTATGTGCCGCTCGAAAAACCGAGCTTCCAGCCACCCGGCTGGGCGTTCGGCGTAGTCTGGACGATCCTCTACACCTTCATGGGAATCACGCTAGCGCTGCTCCTGTCGCGCCCCGCGTCGAAGCAGCGCAGCCTCGCGCTGACCCTGTTCGCCGCGCAGATGCTCCTCAACTGGGCCTGGTCGCCGACCTTCTTCGGGGCCGGCTATATCGACTGGGCGTTTGTCCTCATCCTCGGCATGAACGTGCTGGTCACCGCCCTCATTATCGCCGCCTGGCCGCTAAGCAGGGTGGCGGCCTCGCTGCTCGTGCCCTATCTGGCATGGCTGTGCCTTGCCACCACGCTCAACTATGAGACGGGCAAGCTCAATCCCGGCGCCGACCGTGCACCACTGGGAATCACGTCTGAGTGAAGATGTTTGGGGGTTAGTTCTTATGCAATCGCAGAACCGCTTTTTCGAAGACCTGGTAAAGATCATGAACGGCGCCGCCGGCACGGTCGCCGGCATGACCCGCGAAGCGCAGGACGGCATGCGTGAGCGCGCCAAGGAATGGGTCGCCGGCATGGACTTCGTGTCGCGCGACGAATTCGAAGCGGTGAAGCAGATGGCCGCCACCGCCCGCGAGGAAGTCGAGACGCTGAAGGCCCAGCTCGCGGCGCTGACCGGCGGTCATGCCCACAAGACCCCGACGGGCGAGGTCAAGCCGCCGCCTGCCGGCACCACCGGCATCGAGACGCCCGAGGAGTGAGCTTGTCCGCCCGCGACGACGATAATGCCGGTGAAGAGCGCGACGACGGCGCTCCCATCGAAGTGCTCGAAGCCTATTTCGAAGCCCGCGGCTGGGCCAACGAACGGACCGGCGACGGCGAGATCGTGGCGTCCGCGCCCGGCAGCTGGGCGCAATATGAGCTTCGCGGCGTCTGGCGACCCGAAGACAGCGTCCTCCAGTTCCTCGCCTTCCCCGACGTCAAGGTGTCCACCGACAAGCGCGCCGCCATGTACGAGACGCTGGGCCTGGTGAACGAGCAATTGTGGCTCGGCCATTTCGAGCTGTGGTCGTCGAGCGGCCTGATCGTCTTCCGCTACGCCGCCTTGGTCGACGGCGGCGACGATGGTCTCAGCTTCGAACAAGCGGAGTCGCTCAGCGAAGCCGCGCTGGAGGAATGCGAGCGCTTCTACCCCGTGTTCCAGTTCGTCCTGTGGGGCGGCAAGAGCCCGACCGAAGCGATCCAGGCCGCGCTGATCGAAACTGCCGGCGAGGCTTAGCCTTAGATTTCTCGTTCGTGCTGAGCGAAGTCGAAGCACTCTTTGCCAAACGCCCTTCGACGCGGCTCAGGGCGAACAGGGCTCAGCCTGCCAAGCTTGCAAAATAGGATTTCGCCTGCTCCGGTCACCCTGTGACCCTCGAATCAAAAAGTGGCGGAAAACCAACCATTCTGCAGGGCCGCCACCGGTGACCTTTGTGACCTTGTTCATCTTTGAAGTGAGCCCGACATGACCCACACCCTTTTTATCGGCTGCGGCAACATGGGCTCGGCAATGGTCGCTGGATGGCTTCTGGCGGGCGAGGACCCCGGCAGCTTCACCGCCGTCCGCCCCAGTGGCAGGGCGGTCCCAGGCATTCGCACCGTCCGCACGGTCGGCGAAGCGAACCTCATCCCCGACCGCATCGTCCTCGGCTTCAAGCCGCAGCAGCTGCGCGCCCTCGCGCCCGATGTCGCCCAGTGGGTCACCTCGCGCACCACGGTGATCTCGATCCTCGCCGGCGCCGACATGGCGACGCTGCAGGGCTACTTCCCCCGCGCCCGCGCCATCGTCCGGGTGATGCCCAATCTTCCCGTCGCGGTGCGCCGCGGCGTGCTTCCGCTCCTCTGCTCGGACCCCGCGCTCCAGTCCGAGCTTCAGCCCTGGTTCTCCATGCTAGGCTTCGCGCCGTGGTGCGCGAGTGAGGAGGAATTCGGTGCCATCGGCTTCGTCGCCGGCTCGACCCCGGCCTACACCGCCCGCTTCATCGCTGCCTTCGCCGCGGCGGGTGAGGGCAGGGGGCTCGACCCCGGTCTTGCGCTCACCGCCGCGCGCGAAGCGGTGCTCGGTTCGGCCTGGCTCGCGGCATCGACCGGCGAGACCATGACCGACCTCGCGCGGCGCGTGACCAGCCCCAATGGCACCACCGAAGCCGGCCTCAAGATACTCGACGCGCACCTGCCCCGGCTCATCGACGACACCCTTGCCGCCGCCTCCGCGCGGTCCGCTGAACTTGCGGCAGAGACGCGTGGCTCCTAAGCCGCCCTCAAGTTTCTGAAGGGAAAGATAACGTGAGCTTCGACGACCGCGACGGCTGGATCTGGTTCGATGGCAAGCTGGTGCCGTGGCGCGAAGCCAACGTCCACGTCCTGACCCACGCCCTCCACTACGCGTCCAGCGTGTTCGAGGGCCAGCGCGCTTACGGCGGCAAGATTTTCCGCCTGTCCGACCACAGCACGCGCCTGCGCCGCTCGGCCGAATTGATCGGTTTCGAACTGCCGTGGAGCGTCGCCGAGATCGATGCCGCCTGCGAGGAAGTGCTCAAGGCCAACAATCTCACCGACGCCTATATGCGCCCGGTCGCCTGGCGCGGATCGGAAAGCATGGGCGTCAATCCGGTCGGGACCAAGCCGCACCTCGCCATCGCCGCCTGGAACTGGGGCAAATATTATCCGCCCGAGAAAGCCGCCAAGGGCATCCGTCTCGACCTCGCCGAATGGCGCCGTCCCGCGCCCTATACCGCGCCGACGCAGAGCAAGGCGGCGGGCCTCTACATGATCGCCAGCATGTCCAAGGCCAAGGCCGACGCCGGCGGCTTCGACGACGCGCTGATGATGGACTGGCGCGGCCAAGTGGCCGAAGCGACCGGCGCCAACGCCTTTTTCATTCGCGACGGCGTGATCCACACGCCGACGCCCGACTGCTTCCTCAACGGCCTCACTCGCCAGACCCTGATCGACCTCGCCCAGCGCCGCGGGATCGAGGTGCAGGAGCGCGCGATCTGGCCGGAGGAGCTGGAAAGCTTTGAAAGCTTCTTCCTTACCGGCTCGGCTGCGGAGGTGACCTTTGTCCAGTCGGCTGGCCCGTGGCGGTTCGAGATCGGTGCGCTCCAGCAGCAGCTGGCGAAGGATTACGACGATCTGGTGAACGGCCGCCTCGACTAGGCGCTTGCCGTCCTTCTTCGCCTCGCTAGAACCGCTGGCGATGGGGAGTTTCGAGTATGGCCACTGCCATAGGTTCAGCGGGTGAATATGTCGTAGATCCGAAGCGCGATCGGCTGGTGATTACCGCCAGCGCGCTCGGGACCGTCTTCGAATGGTATGACTTCTTCGTCTACGGCATCCTCGCCGCGCTGCTCGGCCGCTTGTTCTTCCCCGCCGACAACCCCACCGCGGCCACCCTCGCCAGCCTCGCCGCCTTTGGCGCCGGCTTCGGGGTTCGGCCGCTGGGCGCCCTCCTGTTCGGCTGGTTCGGTGACCGCGTCGGCCGCAAATACACCTTTCTCATCACCATCACCCTGATGGGCGGCGCCACCGCTGCGATTGGCTTCCTGCCGACGTATGCCAGCGCCGGCCTGCTCGCCCCCACGCTACTGGTCGGCCTCCGCCTGCTCCAGGGCCTGGCGCTCGGCGGGGAATATGGCGGCGCGGCGATCTACGTCGCCGAGCACGCCCCGCCCGGCAAGCGCGGCCAGTATACCAGCTGGATCCAGGTCAGCGTCGTCGGCGGCTTTCTCCTCAGCCTCGTCATGGTACTCGCCTGCCGCGCCGCGCTGACTCCGGAAGAATTCGACGCCTGGGGCTGGCGGATCCCGTTCCTCGCCAGCATCATCATGCTCGCCATCTCGCTCTACATCCGGATGAAACTGAACGAGAGCCCGGTGTTCAAGGCAATGAAGGAAGCCGGCACCACCAGCCGCAACCCGTTCAAGGACAGCCTGACCTATCCCGGCAACATCAAGCGCGTGCTGGTCGCCCTGTTCGGCGTCGCGGCGGGCCTGACGGTCATCTACTACACCAGCCAGTTCGGCACGCTCTACTTCCTGCAAGGCACCGCCCGCGTCGGCGAGACCGAGGCCTTGCTCTACATGGCCGCCGGCGCCTCGCTCGCCGCGCCGCTGTACGTCGGCTTCGGCGCGCTATCGGATCGGGTCGGCCGCAAGAAGATCCTGCTGATCGGCTACGGCCTGACGCTGATCCTGCTTTTCCCGCTATTTCATCTGATGGCGAACGGCGCCAACCCCGCACTTGCCCGCGCGACCGCCGCCAACCCGGTGACGCTGGAACTGCCGGCGAATTGCGACTTCAACGTCTTCGCCTCCAAGCATACGACGCCTTGCGCGCAGGCACTGAACTATCTGTCCAAGCGCGGCGTCAGCTATTCCAAGGCCGAGACCGGAGCGGTCGCGCTGCGTGTCGGTGACAAACGGATCGAAGGCTTCGACCAAGCCACCTACACCACCACACTCGCCGCCGCCGGCTATCCCGACAAAGCCGATCCGGCCGAGAAGCGCCCGTGGATGATCATCCTCGCGGTCGCGGTAATGGTCGCCCTGTCGGCGATGACCTATGGGCAGGTCGCCGCGATCCTGGTCGAGATGTTCCCGGCCCGCATCCGCTACACGTCGATGAGCGTGCCTTATCACATCGGCTCAGGCTATTTCGGCGGATTTCTGCCGCTGATCAGCCAGTATATCGTGGTCCGCACAGGCGACGCCTACGCTGGCCTGTGGTACACGATCGCGGTGGTGGGGATGGCGTTCGTGGTCAGCGCGATCTGGCTTCCGGAGACCCACAAGAAAGTCCTCGACTAGCCAAGTGACGGGGAGGCTTCCCGAGCGGTTTTCATCCGCTATAAGCCCCCCGCGCACTGGGGCGTCGCCAAGCGGTAAGGCACCGGTTTTTGGTACCGGCATGCGCAGGTTCGAATCCTGCCGCCCCAGCCAGCACCTCCGTCCGGCCCTTGCCGGACCGTGGCACGGAAGCCATATCTCCTCCACATCCTCACCTGAGCAACGCAACGCGTTAAGCCTTCTGAGAGTTTGTATCCGGCAAATAAGCGGGCTAGGCTGCCCGTCCGGGCGCTTCGGCGTCTGGCGACACAAGGACGATTATGACCAAGCTTTCCGGTGGCGACGGCAAGAGCACGCTTTACTGCAGCTTCTGCGGCAAGTCGCAGCACGAGGTGCGCAAGCTCATCGCCGGGCCGACCGTTTTCATCTGCGATGAATGCGTCGAACTGTGCAACGACATCATCCGCGAGGAATCCAAGTCCGCGCTGGTGAAGACCCGTGACGGCGTTCCGACGCCGGCGGAGATCTGCAAGGTGCTCGACGATTATGTGATCGGGCAGAACCGCGCCAAGCGCGTCCTGTCGGTCGCCGTCCACAACCATTACAAGCGCTTGAACCACGGGGCCAAGAGCGGCACCGAGGTCGAGCTCGCCAAGTCGAACATTCTGCTGATCGGGCCGACCGGCTGCGGCAAGACCCTGCTCGCGCAGACGCTGGCCCGCATTCTCGACGTGCCCTTCACCATGGCCGACGCGACCACGCTGACCGAAGCGGGCTATGTCGGCGAGGATGTCGAGAACATCATCCTGAAGCTGCTGCAGGCCTCCGACTACAATGTCGAAAAGGCGCAGCGCGGGATCGTCTACATCGACGAAATCGACAAGATCAGCCGCAAGTCGGACAATCCCTCGATTACCCGCGACGTGTCGGGCGAGGGCGTGCAGCAGGCGCTCTTGAAGCTGATGGAGGGCACTACCGCGTCCGTTCCGCCGCAGGGTGGCCGCAAGCATCCGCAGCAGGAGTTCCTGCAGGTCGACACGACCAACATCCTGTTCATCTGTGGCGGCGCGTTCGCCGGCCTAGAAAAGATCATCGGCGACCGTCTGCAGGGCAAGTCGATCGGTTTCGGCGCGCATGTCGCCGGCCCGGACGAGCGCAAGACCGGCCAGGTGCTCAAGCACACCGAGCCCGAGGATCTGATGAAGTTCGGCCTCATCCCCGAATTCATCGGCCGTATGCCGGTGATCGCCACGCTCGAGGACCTCGACGAGGCGGCGCTGGTCAAGATCCTGGTCGAGCCGAAGAATGCACTGGTTAAGCAATACGCCAAGCTGTTCGACATGGAGGAAGTCGATCTCGTCTTCTCCGACGACGCACTGAACGCGGTCGCCCGCAAGGCGATCGAGCGCAAGACCGGGGCCCGCGGGCTTCGCTCAATCCTCGAGGCGATCCTGCTCGACACCATGTTCGATCTCCCCGGCATGGACGGGGTCGAAAAGGTCCACGTCGACAAGGACGTGGTGGCCGGCAGCAAGGAACCGGTCCGCGTCTACGCCAATCGCGACAAGGCGGACGACGCCGCCGCCTGATTCATTGAGGGCGGGCAGGGGTGCCGGTTGCACTTCTGCCCGCTTTTGGCTAAGCGCCGCTTTGTCCCAGTGACACACCATCGATGAGCGCCCTGCGGGGTACGCTGGCCGGCGAGGTTTCGCCCGCCGGCGTTTTACCGCTTTGCGCGTTTCGATACCGGAGTTGAGTTGATGTTCGAGACCCTGAGCGACCGCCTTGGCGGCGTGTTCGACAAGCTTCGCGGCCGCGGCGCCCTCACCGAGGACGACGTGCGCGGCGCGATGCGCGAAGTGCGGGTAGCCCTGCTCGAAGCCGATGTTGCGCTGCCGGTCGCGCGCGATGTCGTCGAGACCATCACCGCCCGCGCGGTGGGCCAGGAAGTGCTTCGCTCGGTTACGCCGGGTCAGCAGGTCGTCAAGATCGTCAACGACGCGCTGGTCGAAATGCTCGGCGCCGACAGCAGCGAGCTCGACCTCGCCGTCGCGCCGCCCGCCATCATCATGATGGTCGGGCTCCAGGGCTCGGGCAAGACCACTTCCACCGCCAAACTCGCCAAGCGGCTTGCGACCAAGGATCGCAAGAAGGTCCTGATGGCCTCGCTCGACGTCGCCCGTCCGGCGGCGCAGGAGCAGCTGGCGGTGCTCGGCCGCCAAGCGAACGTCGACACGCTTCCGATCGTGCCCGGCCAGTCGCCGGTCGATATCGCCAAGCGCGCGGTCCAGTCGGCCAAGCTCCAGGGTTATGACGTTCTGCTGCTGGACACCGCGGGCCGTCTCCATGTCGACGATAGCCTGATGGGCGAGATGAAGGCGGTGGCCGAGGTCAGCCGCCCGGCCGAGACCCTGCTGGTGGTCGACAGCCTGACCGGCCAGGATGCGGTCAACGTCGCCAAGGGCTTCTCCGACCAGATCGACCTCACTGGCGTGATCCTGACCCGGATGGACGGCGACGCCCGCGGCGGTGCGGCGCTTTCGATGCGCGCGGTCACCGGAAAGCCGATCAAGTTCTCCGGCACGGGCGAGGGTCTCGACGCAATCGAGCCCTTCCACCCCAGCCGCGTCGCCGGCCGCATCCTTGGCATGGGCGACGTCGTCAGCCTGGTCGAGCGCGCGGCGGAAACCATCAAGGTCGAGGACGCCGAAAAGCTTGCGGCCAAGATGGCCAAGGGCAAGTTCGACCTCGACGACCTCCGCATGCAGCTCGACCAGATGAAGCGCATGGGAGGCCTTGGCGCGCTGGCCGGCATGATGCCGGGCATGAAGGGCATGAAGGGCGCCATGGAAAAAGCGCAGGACACCAAGGCGCTGGTCCATCTCGAAGCCATGCTGTCCTCGATGACCGCGACCGAGCGGGCCAAGCCCGGCCTGATCAATGCCAAGCGCAAGATCCGCATCGCCAAGGGCAGCGGCCGAACCGTCCAGGAAGTGAACAAGCTCCTGAAGATGCACCAGGAAATGGAAGGCGCGATGAAGCGCCTCAAGAAGATGGGTGGTTTCGGAAAGCTGGCCGCGATGTTCGGTAAGGGCGGCATGGAGGGCGCGATGGGAGGGCTCCTGCCCGGTGCCGGAGCGCCCGGTCTGCCTGGTCTTCCCGGCGGTTCCAATCCGTTCGGCCTACCCCCGGGCGGCAACAAATTCGGTAAGAAGTAACAGACACTTAAAAGAAGGATTGAACAAATGGCAGTAGCAATTCGCCTGGCTCGTGGCGGCTCCAAGAAGCGTCCCTATTACCGCGTCGTCGTGGCCGACAGCCGCAATTCGCGCGATGGCCGCTTCATCGAAAAGGTCGGCACCTACAACCCGCTGCTGGCGAAGGATTCGCCCGAGCGCATCAAGCTCGACCATGACCGCATCAGCCACTGGCTGAGCGTCGGCGCGCAGCCGACCGACCGCGTCGCCCGCTTCCTTGATGCCGCTGGCCTCAAGGAGCGCACCGCTCGCAACAACCCGAACAAGGGCAAGCCGGGCGAAAAGGCCACCGAGCGCGCTGAAGAGCGCGCGACCAAGGCCGCTGAAGCTGCCGAGGCTGCCGCCGCCGCCGCTGCCGCGCCGGCCGAAGAGCCCGCCGCTGAGGAAGCGCCGGCCGCCGACGCTCCGGCCGAAGAGGTCAGCGCCCCGACCCAGCCGGAGCCGGCTGAAGGCAGCAATGACGCCGCTCCGGCCGAAGGCGCCGAAAAGGCCGAATAAGCTGGTGCAGGTCGGCTTCGCTTAACGTCTTGGGTGAAGCCGACTTGGCTATGTGAATGACTACGCGCATCACCCTTGCCGCAATCTCCGGCGCCCACGGCGTCCGGGGCGAAGTGCGCCTCAAGCTCTTCGCCGACGATCTGAAGGCGTTGAAAGCGCACGACTTGGTGCTGGTGAACGGCACCCCGCGCCGGCTGCTCAGCGCTGGCGGCACGACCAAAAGCCCGATTGCCCGCCTCGAAGGGATCGCCGACCGCTCCGCCGCCGAAGCGCTTCGCGGCACCCTGATCGAGGTCGAACGTGACGCCTTGCCGCCACTCGAAGAGGGCGAATATTACCACTCAGACCTCATCGGTCTCCCCTGCGTCGACCAGGATGGCGGGGCGATCGGCACGGTGTCGGCGGTGGAAAACTTCGGGGCAGGGGACCTCCTCGAAGTCGAGCTGTCCAGCGGCAAGAAGTCACTGATCCCCTACAAGCCGGGCATCGCCGATCTCACCGACGGGCGCATCGTCCTCGACCCGGTCTTCCTCGCCTGACGAATTGCCGCCACTAACGGCCCCTTAACCCTCGCCGTCTAACCCCGTCGTCTGTCACCGACGCAAAGTGGGGCCATGGACGACCTGATTGCCGATTTCGTCTCCGAATGCCGGGACATGCTGGAAAGCCTGGGCGGAGAGATCGTCGCCTGGGAAGCGGCGCCGCAAGACCGCGCCCGCCTCGATAGCATCTTCCGCTTCGTCCACACCGTGAAGGGCAATTGCGGGTTTTTCGACTTTCCGCGCCTCGAAGCGCTTAGTCACGCGGCCGAGGACGCCCTCGCCGACGTCCGCGCCGGTCGCCGCCAGCCCGATCCCGCCCTGGTCAGCGGCGTTCTCGCCGTGATCGATCGCATCGGCGAAATGGTGGAAGTGATCGCCGCCGGCTCGCCTCTACCTGAGGGAAGCGACGATGATCTTATCGAAGCACTGAAGCCGGGCGCCGAACAGACCGCGCCGGCGGCTCCCGTGCCGGCCACGACCGCCGTGTCGCAAGGCCAGGCCGCCCCGCGCACCATCCGTCTGTCGGTCGACCTCCTCGACCGCATGATGAGCGGCGTGTCGGATCTCGTACTCGCCCGCAACGAACTTGCCCGGCGCCTGCGCGACACCAGCACCGACGTCGCGGTTGCCAGCGCGTTCGAGCGGATGAGCGGCATCATCGCCGACATGCGCGACGCCATCACCCGCACCCGCATGCAGCGCATCGAAAGCCTGTTCGTCGGCTTGCCGCGCATGGTTCGCGATCTCTCGGCCGAGCTTGGCCGTCAGGTCCTGGTCGATATCGACGGCGGTGACGTCGAACTCGATCGTGAGATGATCGAGATGATCCGCGATCCCCTGACACACATCGTCCGCAACGCAGTTGATCACGGCATCGAAACCCCGGCCGAACGCCTTAAGGCCGGCAAGCGCGAGATTGGTCTGCTGAGTGTATCGGCCCGCCAATCGGGCAACCAGATTCTGATCGACATCGTCGACGACGGCCGCGGTATCGATGGCGAGCGGCTGGTCGACAAGGCGATTTCCGCCGGCATTCTCGACCGTGTCGAAGCCGCCCGCCTTGGCCCCAAAGAGCGGCTGCAATTGATCTTCGAGGCCGGTTTATCGACCGCCAAAGCGGTGACCAGCATTTCCGGGCGCGGGGTCGGCATGGATGTCGTCCGCTCCAACGTCGAACGCATCGGCGGGGTGGTCGAGGTCGATTCGACGCCGGGACAGGGGACCCGGATGACGCTCCGCGTGCCGCTGACCCTGACCATCATCCCCGCGCTCACCGTGTCGATCGGGGCGCAGCATTTCGCCATTCCCCGCGTCGCGATCGAAGAGATCGTCCGGGCCAGCGGCGACAGCGTCGAATTGTCGGAAGTCGGCGGGGCCGGCCTGGTCACCATTCGAGGCCGCCGAGTGCCTCAAATCGTGCTCGCAGATCTGCTCGGCCTCGACAGCGGCCTGCCCGACGAAGAGCGCACGTTGATCGTGCTCAAGCCCGCCGGCGGCGACGTCTACGCCCTGTCCGTCGACCGCGTCCACGATCACGAGGAACTGGTGGTGAAGCCGGCCGCTCCGGCGGTCATGGCGACCGGCCTCTATGCCGGCACGACGCTCGCCGACGACGGTTCACCTATTCTCCTGTTTGATCCTGCGGGGCTCGCCCGGGTCGGCGGCGTGCGCTTCGAAGCGCAGGAACGCAGCGTTCGCCTGCTCGATGACGTCGCTCCGAATGAGGCGAGCGAAGCGGCGACTCCGGTGCTGTTGTTCCGCGACTGCATGGCGGCGCGCCGCGCAATCCGCCTCGGCATCGTCGATCGCATCGAAGAAGTGTCTGGAAGCGCCATCTCGCTTTCCGCGGGGCGCGTTCGGGTCCAGCTCGGCCAGGACATCATTCCCTTGGAAGGCCTCGACCGGCTTCCCGCGCCCGACAGCAAGATCAAGCTGTTCCGCCTGAGCGACGGCCAGTCGCAGCTAGGCCTTGCCTTCAGCGACGTGCTCGACCTCGACGCCATCGCAGACCAGATCATTCCCGCCGAAGCACCGGGCATGATCGAGGGCGTGACCCTGGTGGCGGGCGAGCCGGCCGAGCTGATCGACGCGCACTGGCTGTTCGCAAGCGCCGCGCGCCCCGTCGCCGAGCCGAGCTCCTCAACGCCGGTCTGCCGGCTCGACCTCGACGACCCGTGGGTCCGCAACATGCTTCGCCCCATTGTCGAGGCCGCCGGATACCGCGTCATCACGTTCGACACGGAGGCGGAGGCAGATCTCGCGATTGCGTCGGCCGGGGCCGATGTCGGCCATACCGCGCGCCGAACCTTGTTCCTCAGCGCCGACGCAGACGGCGCGGCCAACGAAAACCATCTCTACCGCTATGATCGTGCCGGGCTGCTCGTCGCCCTGCGCGAGGCTGCAGCCGGAAAGAACGGGTAAATGAACGAATTGCTGCTGGTCGTTCGCATCGCGGGACAACGGGTCGCGCTGCCCGCCGCGCGGATCGAAAGCGTGGTCGAGCTGGATACCTTGATCCCGGTGCCGCGCGCGGCCGATCATGTCGCGGGGCTGTCGGCGCTGCGCAGCCGGGTGCTCACCGTCATCTGCTGCCGCCGTTCGCTCGGCCTTTCGATGCCCGAACGGACCGACGGCATCCTCGAAGCGGCGGTCACCGAAGTCGACGGCCATCATTATGCGCTGATCGTCGACGGGGTCGAGGACGTCCTGACGGCGACCAGCGACTCCGCGCCGGTGCGTGCCGCCATGAGTGAGGGGTGGGAGCGGGTGTCTTCCGGTATGATCGAGACCGAGGAAGGCGCGATGCTGCTGCTGGACGTCGAAAGCCTTGTCACCGGGCCAGACTTCGCCCGCCAGGCGGCGTGAGAACCTTTTTTAACGCTTGGCCGCCTATAACGCTTTCAATCACTTAACGTCAGGACCCAGGAACGGTGTCTAGTCCCATGAAGACCTGTCTTATCGTCGACGATTCCAAGGTCATCCGAAAGGTTGCCCGCCACATCCTTGAAACGCTCGAGTTTACGGTGGAGGAAGCCGGCGACGGCCGCGAAGCGCTGGATCGCTGCGAAGCCTCGATGCCCGACGTCGTGCTGCTCGACTGGAACATGCCGGTGATGAGCGGCATGGAGTTTCTGAAGCTCCTTCGCCAGCGCGGCCACGAAGACCAGCCCAAGGTCGTTTTCTGCACCACCGAAAACGACATGCCGCACATCCGCGCGGCGCTTGAGGCCGGGGCGGACGAATATGTGATGAAGCCGTTCGACCGCGAAACGCTGCACATCAAGCTTCAGCTCGTCGGCGTCGCCTGAGGTTTCTGACCCGTGGCTCCGGCGCTCGCCCGACAGAACGCGGCGTCGCCGCCCGGCCGGCGCAACATCCGGTTGATGATCGTCGACGATTCGGTGGTCGCTCGCGCCGTGCTGACCCGGATGGTCGAATTGGGCGGCGGAATCGAGATTGCGGCGGTCGCCGGCACGGCCGAAGACGCCGTCGAAGCGCTCGCCCACGTTTCGGTCGACGTCATCCTGCTCGATCTTGAGATGCCGGGGGCAGGGGGGCTCGACAAACTGCCCGAGATCATCGCCACCGCCCGCGGCGCGCGCGTGCTGGTTGTCTCGAGCCTGGCCGAGGATGGCGCGGCGGCGACCGTCGCCGCCTTGGCCGCAGGCGCCGCGGATACGCTGCTGAAACCCGGTACCGGCCGCATCCAGGGGCGCTTTGCCGATATACTGATGGCCAAGATCCGTGCGCTCGGAGAAGCCGAGGCCAATCCGCCCGCACCGGCCCGGCCCGTGCCGATGGCCTCGCTGCGCGCCATGAGCGTCGAACCGCTGTCGCTGCTCGCGATCGGCGCTTCCACGGGCGGCATCCATGCCCTTGGCCGCTTTTTCAGCCAGCTCCCGCCGCGGATCGGAGCGCCGATCCTGGTCACCCAGCACCTTCCCGTGCCTTTCATGGATGTATTCACCCGGCAGCTCGCCACCGCCGCCGGCCGCCCGGCGAGTATTGCGGTGGAAGGCGCAGCCCTGGTCGCCGACGAAATACTGATCGCGCCGGGCGACGCGCATCTCTCGGTCGAAGCCGGACGCGGCGGAGCGCTGCACGTCCACCTCCAGCGGGGCCGCGCCGCCAGCGGCTGCCTGCCGAGCGTCGATCCGATGCTCGCGTCGGTCGCGCGGCTGCGCCTTCCGGGCGCGGTGGCGGTGATCCTGTCCGGCATGGGGCGCGACGGGGTGGAAGGCGCCGCCGAACTGGTCGCGGCGGGCGGTTCGATCCTGGTGCAGGACGAAGCCACCTGCGCCGTCTGGGGCATGCCCAAGGCGATCGCGGATGCCGGCCTTGCCGCCGCCATCCTCCCCCCCGACAAGCTTGCCCGTCGTGTCGCGTCCCGGATCGGCCAGTGTCATGCAGATAAGTGATTCCAGCTCGCGCATCCTCGCCGGCCTGCTCGAGGCGAGAACCGGCCAGCAGCTGACCATGAGCCGCCGCTGGCGCCTCGAAACGGCCTTGTCGCAGCTGCTTCGCGAACGCGGAATCGCCAGCATCGATGAACTCATCACCATTCTCGTCATGGGCCGCGAGCCCAGTCTCTCGACCCGCGTGGTGGAGGCCCTGCTGAACAACGAAACCTATTTCTTCCGCGATCGCTTGCCGTTCGACCTGATCAAGTCCGCCGCGCTTCCGGTGCTGGCCCGTCGCCGCGAAGCGACGCGAACCCTGCGCATCTGGTCGGCGGGCTGCTCGGCCGGGCAAGAGGTCTACAGCCTCGCCATGCTGTTCGCCGAAGATCCCGCCACATGGGCCGGCTGGACGATCGACATCCTCGGCACCGACGTCAGCGAAACCATGGTGAGTCGCGCCCGCGACGGCACCTATACGCAATTCGAGGTGCAGCGCGGCCTTGGCATCCAGCAGATGATCCGCTGGTTCGAAGAAGGCGCCGGCGGTTGGCGCGCGTCCGAAGCGCTGCGAAAATCGGTCCGCTTTCAGGTACACAACCTGCTCGAGCCCGCCGTCCATCCCGGCCGCTTCGATCTCATCCTGTGCCGCAACGTGCTGCTCTATCTCAATGAAAGCACACGCAAAAAGGCGTTCGACCGCCTGTCCTCTGCACTTGCGCCCGACGGCTGGCTGATGCTGGGCGCAGGGGAAACCGTGATCGGCCAGGCACCAACCCTTGAAGCCGATCGTGACATGCGCGGCCTGTATCGCCACCGGGATTCCTCGGCCAAAGCCGCCTGAGCAATTCGGCGCTTGACGGGCGCGGTCGCGCCCTGTCGGATGCGGGCCGTGGACGCCATTTCTCGCCCATCCCCCAATCATGACGAGCGCGCCGCGCCGATCAGCATGATCGTGCTGCACTATACCGGCATGCCGACCTGCGAAGACGCGCTGGATCGTCTTTGTTCGTCCGAAGCCAAGGTATCGGCGCATTACTGCCTCGATGAAGACGGCACGCTCTACAGCCTCGTCCCCGAAGAACGCCGCGCCTGGCACGCGGGCAAAAGCTACTGGCGTGGCATCCGCGACATCAACAGCGCGAGCATCGGGATCGAGATCGTAAATCCGGGCCACGAATTCGGCTACCGGCCCTTTCCCGACGAGCAGATGGCGACACTCATTCCACTGGTTGCCGGGATCAAGGACCGGCACGGGATCGGCCGCGGCAACGTTGTCGGCCATTCCGACATCGCCCCGACCCGAAAGGAAGACCCGGGCGAACTGTTCCCGTGGGATGCGCTGGCCAAACGCCGGCTCGCGCTGCCCAGCCCGACCCGCAACCTCATCGATCCCTACTGGTCCGACGCTGCCTTTCTGCTGGCCCTTGAACGCTTCGGCTATGACGTCACCGACAGCTGGAAAGCGGTGATCGCGTTCCAGCGCCGTTTCCGCCCGGACCGGATTGACGGCATCATCGACGGCGAATGCCGCGCTAAGCTCCTCGCTTTGCTCCTGCCGCGGCCACAGGGCGAGCCGTGACCCGCTAGGCAAAGGCCGCCCGAACGACTATCTGGCGCGCAACCCCTTACCGCCAAGAACACAAGGAAACGCGACCCCATGGCCGCTCAATATGCCTTCGTGATGAAGAACCTCACGAAGACCTTTCCCGGCGCGAACAAGCCGACGCTGAACAACATCAACCTGCAATTCTACCAGGGCGCCAAGATCGGCATCGTGGGTCCGAACGGCGCGGGTAAGTCGACGCTGATCAAGATCATGGCCGGGCTCGACAAGGAATATACCGGCGAGGCCTGGCCGGGCGAGAACATCACCATCGGCTATCTTGAGCAGGAGCCCGAGCTCGACGAATCGAAGACCGTGCTCGAAAACGTCAAGGACGGCGCGCGCGAAGTTGCCGACATGGTCGATCGCTTCAACGCCATTTCGGCCGAGATGGGCGATCCCAAGGACGACACCGACTTCGACGCCTTGATGGAAGAAATGGGCGAGCTTCAGGGCAAGATCGACGCGGTCGACGGCTGGACGCTCGACAACCAGCTCGAAATCGCGATGGAGGCGCTGCGCTGCCCGCCGTCGGACTGGAGCGTCAAGGACTTGTCGGGCGGTGAAAAGCGCCGCGTCGCGCTGACCCGCCTGCTGATCCAGAAGCCCTCGATCCTGCTGCTCGACGAACCGACCAACCATCTCGACGCCGAAAGCGTCCAGTGGCTGGAAAACCATCTCAAGGAATATGCCGGCGCGGTGCTGATGATCACCCACGACCGCTACTTCCTTGATAACGTGGTGGAATGGATCCTCGAACTCGATCGCGGGTCCTATTATCCTTACGAAGGAAACTACTCCACATACTTGGAAAAGAAGGCGAAACGCCTCGAACAGGAATCGCGCGAAGAGAGCGGCAAGCAGAAGGCGTTGCAGCGTGAACTCGAGTGGATCCGACAGACCCCGGCGGCCCGCCAGAGCAAGTCAAAGGCGCGTATCCGCAAGTTCGAGCAACTGCAGGACGCGCAGGACGACCGCCGCATCGGCAAGGCCCAGATCGTCATTCAAGTGCCCGAGCGCCTCGGCGGCAAGGTCATCGAGGTCGAAGGCATTTCCAAGGCCTATGGCGACAAGCTCTTGTTCGAAGACCTGTCCTTCACCCTCCCGCCGGGCGGCATCGTCGGGGTGATCGGCCCCAACGGCGCGGGCAAGTCGACCCTGTTCAAGATCCTGACCGGCAAGGAAGAACCCGACAACGGCAAGATCAGCGTCGGCGAGACCGTTCGCCTTGGCTATGTCGACCAGAGCCGTGATCATCTCGATCCCAAGAAGAACGTCTGGGAAGAAATCTCGGACGGCCTCGATTACATGAAGGTCAACGGCCAGGACGCCTCCACCCGCGCTTATGTCGGCGCCTTCAACTTCAAGGGACCGGACCAGCAGAAGAACGTTGGCAAGCTGTCGGGCGGTGAGCGCAACCGCGTTCATATGGCCAAGATGCTGAAGCAGGGCGGCAACGTGCTGCTGCTCGACGAACCGACCAACGATCTCGACGTCGAGACTTTGGGCGCGCTCGAGGATGCGATCGAGAATTTCGCTGGCTGCGCCGTGGTCATCAGCCACGATCGCTTCTTCCTCGATCGCCTCGCGACCCACATCCTCGCGTTCGAAGGTAACAGCCACGTCGAATGGTTCGAAGGCAATTTCGAAGCCTATGAGGAAGACAAGAAGCGTCGCCTCGGTCCCGAGGCCGACCGCCCGACGCGGACCAGCTACAAGAAGCTGGCGCGCTGAACCGTTCGGACTGCTCCGCACCGAGTCAAATCGGCGCGGAGCAGTCCCTTTCTCACTCTTTCGCAGCGCAGCATGGCCGTGATAGAGGCCCGCCCATGACCTCGACCAACGATATTCGCCGTTCCTTCCTCGACTATTTCGAGAACGCCGGACACAGCCGCCAGCCGTCCGCCCCGCTGGTGCCGCAGAACGATCCCACGCTGATGTTCGTCAATGCGGGCATGGTCCCGTTCAAGAACGTCTTCACGGGGTTGGAGACTCGCCCGTACAGCACCGCGGCCTCCTCGCAGAAGTGCGTCCGCGCCGGCGGCAAGCACAACGATCTCGACAATGTCGGCTACACCGCGCGGCATCACACTTTCTTCGAGATGCTCGGCAATTTCTCGTTCGGCGATTATTTCAAGGATCGCGCGATCGAGCTCGCCTGGACGCTGCTGACCCGCGAATGGGGGCTCGACAAGGACCGGCTGACGGTCACCGTCTATCACACCGACGACGAGGCGGCCTTGCTGTGGAAGCGCATCGCCGGCCTTCCCGACGAGCGGATCATCCGCATCGCGACCAAGGACAATTTCTGGGCGATGGGTCCGGACGGTCCGTCAGGTCCGTGCAGCGAGATCTTCTTCGATCACGGCGACCACATTCCCGGCGGCCCCCCGGGCAGCCCCGACGAGGACGGCGATCGCTTCGTCGAGATCTGGAACCTCGTCTTCATGCAGCACCTGCAGGAAAACGACGTCATCGTCTCCGCCCTGCCCAAGCCGTCGATCGACACCGGCATGGGGCTGGAGCGAGTCGCGGCCGTGCTGCAGGGCGTGCACGACAATTACGACACCGACACCTTCAAAGCGCTGATCCACGCCTCGGAAGAATTGACCCGCACGCGCGCCGAGGGCGAGCAGATGGCCTCGCACCGGGTCATCGCCGATCACCTGCGCTCCTGCTCCTTCCTGATCGCCGACGGCGTCCTTCCGGCCAACGAGGGCCGCGGCTACGTCCTGCGCCGGATCATGCGCCGCGCCATGCGACACGCGCACCTGCTGGGCGCGTCCGAGCCGCTGATGCACCGCCTGGTCCCGGCGCTGTCGGCCGAGATGGGCGCCGCCTATCCGGAGCTGATCCGTGCCCAGCCGCTGATCGAGGCGACGCTGCGCCAGGAGGAAACTCGTTTCCGTCAGACGCTGTCCAATGGCCTGCGCCTGCTTGACGAAGCCACCGCCGGAATGGGCGAAGGCGGCACGCTTCCGGGCGAAACGGCTTTCAAGCTCTACGACACCTACGGCTTCCCCTACGACCTGACCGAGGACGCACTTCGCGCACAGGGACAGAACGTCGACCGTGCCGGCTTCGACGCCGCGATGGCCGAGCAGAAGGCCCGCGCCCGCGCCGCCTGGAAAGGCTCGGGCCAGGCCGCGTCGGACGAGGTCTGGTTCGATCTTGCCGAAGAACATGGGGCGACCGAATTCACCGGTTATGCCGGTCATGATGGCGAAGGCGTCGTCCTCGCCATCGTCCGCGACGGCGCCAAGGCCGATCAGGCCGGCGAGGGTGAGGAAGTGCAGCTGCTCCTCAACCAGACGCCGTTCTACGCAGAAAGCGGCGGCCAGGTCGGCGACGCCGGAAAACTGACCACTCTCAACGGCTTCGAAGCGGACGTTCAGGATACCTCGAAGCAGCTCGGCAAGCTGCATCTGCTGCGCACCAAGGTCGCCAAGGGTTCGCTCAGGGTCGGGGAGACGGTCACTCAGAAGGTGGACGAAGAGCGCCGCCGCGCCATCCGCGCCAACCATAGCGCCACCCACCTGCTGCACGCCGCGCTGCGCCATCGCCTGGGTGCGCATGTGACGCAAAAGGGGAGTCTGGTCGCGCCCGACCGCCTGCGCTTCGACTTCGCGCACAACAGCGCGCTCAGCCCGGACGACATCGCCGCGATCGAGGCCGAGGTGAATGCGCATATCCGCCACAACCAGCCGGTCACGACCCGCTTGATGAGCCCGGACGAGGCGATTGCCGAGGGCGCGATGGCGCTGTTCGGCGAGAAATACGGCGACGAGGTCCGCGTGCTGTCGATGGGCCTCGAGGATGGCGGCACTTACAGCGTCGAGCTGTGCGGCGGCACCCACGTCAACGCGCTGGGCGATATCGCCTTGTTCAAGATCGTCTCGGAAAGCGCGGTCTCGAGCGGTGTGCGGCGGATCGAGGCGCTGACCGGCGAGGGCGCCCGCCAATGGCTGATCGACCGCGACAACCGCCTCCGCGCCATTGCCGCCAGCCTCAAGGCGTCGCCCGACGAAGCCCCGCAACGCGTCGCTTCGATGGCGGAGCAAATTCGCCGTCTCGAACGCGAACTCGCCGATGCCAAGCGCCAGATCGCGCTCGGCGGCGGCTCCGGCGGCGACGCTAGCGGTCCGGAGGACATTGCCGGCGTCAAGTTCCTCGGCAGGGTGGTCGAGGGGCTCGACCCCAAGGGCCTGCGCGGCGAAGTCGACGCGATGAAGAAGCAGCTCGGCAGCGGTGCGGCGGCGTTGATTGCGGTCAACGACGGCCGTGCCTCGGTCGCTGCTGGCGTCACCGACGATATTCTGGGTCAGGTGAGCGCGGTCGATCTCGTCAAGGCGGCGGTCGCGGCGCTCGGCGGGCAGGGCGGGGGCGGTCGTCCCGACATGGCGCAGGGCGGCGGTCCGGACGGCGCCAAGGCACAGGACGCGCTGACCGCCATCCGCGAAACGCTGGCGAAGGTGGCGGCCTAGCGCCGTCGGCCGAGCGCCGGCTCCTCGGCCAGCTGGCCTGCTTCGCGGATCTGGGCCCGGAGCTGGCTGCGCTTTTCGTGGATGGAGGCGATCACCGGCCCCATCGCGACGCCGATGTCGACCAGCACGGCCTCGCTGATCTGGAGCGAGCCTTCCATCGTTTCGGGCACCGCATCGGTCGCGCCCGCCTTGTAGAGCTGCGCTGCATGTTGGCCGTCGCGGGCGCGGGCGACGACGGTGAGATCGGGGCAGGCGGCCCTGACTTCGCGCGACAGGCGGACCGTCAGCACGGGATCGTCCATCGTCAGCACCAGCGCGGCCGAGTCGCACAGCCCGAACCGCTCCACCGCATCGCCGCGGGCGACATCGCCGAAGATGACCTTGTACCCCTGCTCGCGAGCACTCGCCACGCAATCGATGTCGCCATCGACTGCGAAGTAGGGGCGGCCGTGCTCCGCCATCATGTCCGCAACGATCCGCCCAACCCGGCCGAACCCGAAGATCAGCGTCACGCCGCTCGTATCGGATACCCCGCTCGCCAGGGCCTGCGGATCGACGCGCCGAGCCATTCTCCGCCCCGCCGCGGCAAGCAGCGGGGTGAGGGTAAGGCCGAAGGCTGTCACCAGAGTCCAGAAGGCTGCGGTCGACGCGCTGACCACGCCTGCCGCAAGAGCGCTGGCCAGCACGATCAGGGTCAATTCGGACGGGCTGGCCATGAGCAGGCCGGTTTCCACCGCGGTGCCACGCCGATTCTTTCGCCAGCGCAAGAGGGAGAAGATAACGAGCGCCTTGACGATCAGCACCAGCGCCGTGGCGACGATCAGTTGTGGCCAGACGGCAAGCACTTCGGCGAGGTCCAGCCGCATACCGACCGTGATGAGGAAGATGCCGAGCGCCAGTCCGCGCAACGGCGCGGTGATGACCTCGACTTCGGCATGATAGTCGGTCTCGGCGATTAGCAGGCCGGCGATCAGCGCGCCCAGCACGGCGCCAAGGCCGACCGATCCGGTGGCGAGGCTTGCCAGCATGACCACGAGCAGGCTGATGGCGAGAAACAGTTCGGGGCTCTTGGTCCGCGCCGCCTGCGCGAAAAGCCGCCACAACAGGAAGCGCCCGATCAGCAGCAATGCACCGATGACGAGGATACCGCCGAGCAGGACCTGGAGAAGCGCGTCGGGACTGCTTTTGGCGTCCAGCACGAGAAGCAACGGGACGAGGCTGAGGTCCTGAAGCAGCAGGATCGCCAAGGCGATCTGACCGGTGGTGCTGGCCGTGCCGGCGAGTGGCATGACGAGCGCGGTCGAACTCATCGCCAGCGCGAGGCCGAGGATGGCCGCGGCAGGTGCGGACAGCCCCAGCCCGAACAGCAGGCCAAGCCCGAGCAGGAAACCCGTCACCATCATCTGCAGCCCGCCAAGGCCGAAGACCTTGCCCCGCATCGCCCACAGGCGGCGAAAGCTCAGTTCGAGCCCGATCCCGAAGAGCAGCATCAGGATGCCGATTTCGGCAAAGGGTTCGATCCGCTCGCGATCGGTGATCGTGATGGAAGCGAGCCACGGGTGATCGCCCGCCAACGCGCCGAGTCCTGCGGGGCCGATCGTTGCGCCGACCAGAATGAAGCCGATCACCGGCGAGATCCGGATGCGGGCGAACGCCGGGATGACGACCCCGGCCGCGCCCAGGATCACCAATGCATCGTGAAACCCCTGACCGCCCAATTCCCCTGCCATGACGGTCCTTGTGCCGTAGCAGGGAGGGGGAGCCAAGTCAGACGACCGGTCGTTCGAGGGAATTATTGCAAGACAGGAGCAAGCTGATGGCAGAAAAGACGTTCAAGGCCGGTGACAAGGTGAGTTGGTCGAGCCACGGCGGGACCGCGCATGGCAAGGTCGTCAAAAAGCTGACCAGCGCGACCGATATCAAAGGCCATCACGTAGCGGCGACCAAGGACAATCCTGAATATCTGGTCGAGACCGAGGATGGCAAGCAAGCCGCTCACAAACCGGGTTCGCTCAAGAAAGCCTGATATTGTGGATTTCGCGTCCCGCCATCCCAAGCGCGGCGAGACGTGAAAGGGCATCAAGGCCTTTCATCACGCATAAGCGAATCGCCTAGCGCCTATCGCAATCCTGTAGAATTTCCCTGCACCAAAAGCAGATGCGCGCCGCAACCGAAGTTGCGACGCGCATCAAAACTTGCGATTTTAGCTAGCTAAAACCGAGGCTTGCTTAGCCGCGGCCGCCGGTGCTCGCAGCGCCCGAGCCGAGCAGCCAGTTCCAGAAATTCCACATGGTCCAGCTCCCTGTTGTGCGACGACGACTCGTCGCTGTGAAGCCAGTATTAACCTTAATCGAAACGGTTAGCAAACGATTAGCCATCTTCATTAGCTATATGTTCGCGCACGCGCAAAGACCCGCGTGCCAGTAGTTGTTCGAAACTATTAAGAGAGGTTGGTCTTACGCCGCCCGGCGCGCGGTGCGGATCTGCAGACGCTGCACCAGTTCACGCACGCCCATCGGTCGTCCGATCGCAAAACCCTGGGCTACGTCGCAGCGTAGCTGGCGCAGATCATCAAGGCACTGCTGGTCCTCGACTCCTTCGGCCACGACCGTTCGGCCAAGGGAGTGCGCAAGGGCAATCGTCGATTGGACCATGATGAGGTCGGACCGATTGACCCGCATGGATTTGACGAAGCTTTGGTCGATCTTGATCTCGCTCGCTGGAATCTTCTTCAGATACTCCAGCGTCGACAGACCCGTACCATAATCGTCGATCGCGATCTTGACGCCGAGATCGCGCATGGCGCCCAAGGTCGCCAATCCACTTTCCGCATCCTGCAACGAAGCGGTTTCGGTCAGTTCAAGGGTAAGGCGGGCAGGGGCAAGGCCGTGAGCCTTCAGCATGGCCTCAACCCGGGTCAGAAGATTGCGATCGACCAGCAGGCGGGCAGACAAGTTCACCGCTACCTGAAAGTCGATCCCGCGCCGGTTGATTGCGGCGCCTGAACTGATTGCGCGGTCGAGAACGAAGTCGGTGAGCTTGCCGATCCTGCCGTTGGCTTCGGCGGCGGCAACGAATTCGCTCGGGCTGATCGGACCCTTTTGCGGGTGGGTCCATCGCGCCAACGCTTCCGCCCCGACGATACGCCCGGACTTGATGTCGAGCTGGGGCTGGTAGGCGAGCCACACTTCGCCATGGTCGATCGCCTGGTCGAGTTCGCCGAGCAGCGACATGCGCCAGTTCACTTCCTCCTGACGGGCGGGATCGTGAAGCTTCCAGCGCAGGCCTTCGGTCCAGGCTTCATCGGCCGCCAGAATGGCGCTGCCGATGCGATTGGGGAGGGTTCGGGCGACACCCAGTTCAACGCCAAAGGACAAGGCAACATCGATCTGACGTCCCGACACGTGTACCGGAGACCGAAACATCGCGTGCAGTGCTTCAAGGTGGTTGCCGATGGGCGCGCCATTCGGAACGGTCCATGCAAAGGTACCATCGTCGCCTTGATGAAGATCGTTGCGAGCGCCGGCCGAAATGCGCGCGACGACCTGGCGATAAGCGTCCTCCTGTTCCGCTTCGGTCAGGGCACTGCAGATCTCGGCATGGTTGTGGATCTTGGCCAGAACAAGCGACCGATCGATTTTGCCCGAGGTCCGAAGCGCCGCAAAATTCGGGAGGCCGGTCTGCTCATGCACGCGTCCACGTTTCTTGAAGCGAAAAAAGGCAAGCCGGCTAGCGACGATCCCGATCATCAGCAGGCCCGGAACCACTTCCAGCGTGATCAGCGACCGTTCGAGCTCAATCGGCGCGAACAGCAGCGTTAAGGCAGTGGCGATCAGGACAGCGGGTCCGATCTTGGGACGTCGAGCGAAAATCGCGCAAAGGGAGGCGAGCAGCGCAAGTAACATCGCAGGTCCGCCGCCGAGGTCGACCGGCGTCCCGCGCTTCAGTGTCTCGGCCGCGATGATCTGGACATAGGCTCCCGCCATCCGGCCCCAACCGGGGATCCAGAACTGGTCACCCAGCTGATCGGCGTTGAGACCGATGATGATCTGCTTGCCTTTAAGTGCGTCAGGCTTGAGCTTTCCTGTCAGGAGGTCAGATGCCGAATGATAAGGTACCGTCTGCGGCTTGACCGAGTAATCGATCCAGAAATCCCGGTCAGGTTCAGTCAGGCGCTTGGCAAGGCTCGCCGCAAAGGTGGGTACGACCTTCTTGTCGATCTCGGCTGACAGGGTCGAAGTCCAGATCGCGCCCTTGAAGTCGTAAACAGTGGAAATGCTGGCCGTACGCGCATCGCGGCGGAACACGGGAAGGGGCCTCGTTGCCGGGACATACAAGTCAGTCGACGTTCCAAGAACGTGACGATCAGCCAGTACCACTCGTCCCGATTTCTTGAGGGCTTTTGCAAAGACCCGGTCGTCGGAAGGCTTCGACGGACTGTCGTAGATGATATCGAGGTGGATGTCCTCGGCGCCGCCTTCGCTTGCGAGCCGGACTAAATCGGCCTGCACGGTTCGCGGCCAGGGCCAGACGCCGATCTCTGAAAGGCTCTTGTCGTCGATGCCCAGGAAGACGATGTCGCCGCTGGCACTGATAGTGTGAAATGAGTTACGAGCTGTCTGCAAAACTTTTTCGAGCGGATAGCTGAGCTGGAGCGCCCAGACGAGCAGGGAAGCACCGAGCGCTCCCAGCAACAGCCGCCATGGCCGCTGCCGTTCCCTGTTCTTGCTGGCGAATTCCGAGCCCATTCGTTCCATGTGTCCGAGAAAGGTTATTAATTCGGAAACTGCAGTCGGGTGAACGACACATGGGCTGCCAGCGAACGCCGCGCTTTTTGCGCTTAGCAGCGCGGCTCGGCTGTGCCACACAGGGCTCTGCGCACCTGAGGGGAGGGCTTGTGGACTTTATTTCCATTCTGTCGATCTTCGTCCTGAGCTGTTTCGTCGGCTATTACGTCGTCTGGTCGGTGACCCCGGCGTTGCACACGCCGCTGATGGCGGTGACCAACGCCATCTCCTCCGTGATCATTGTCGGCGCCCTGATCGCGGCCGCGGCGGCCGGAAGCGTGGTCGCCAAGTGGCTTGGCTTGCTCGCAGTGGTGCTGGCCAGCATCAACATCTTTGGCGGCTTTGCGGTGACCAGCCGGATGCTATCCATGTACAAGAAGAAGGAGCGGCCCGAATGAGCTTTCCCGCCGTTCCCGACGCCGCCGTGCTGCACGAAACCCCGGCCTGGGTGATGCTCGCCTACCTCGTGGCGGGCGTGTGCTTCATCTTGGCTCTACGCGGCCTGTCCAGCCCGTCGACCAGCCAGCGCGGCAATCGCTTCGGCATGATCGGCATGGCCATCGCCGTGGTGACGACGCTGGCCACCCACGACATCGCCAGCTTGCCCGAGATCGCCGGGGCCATCGCGATCGGTGGCGTCATCGGGATCGTGACCGCGCGGCGGATCGCGATGACCGACATGCCCCAGCTGGTCGCAGCGTTCCACAGCCTCGTCGGCCTTGCCGCAGTGCTGGTCGGTGCCGCCGCCTTCCTCAACCCCGAAGCGTTCGGGATCGCGACCCGCATCACGCCGATTGCGGAGCCCTCGTTCCTGATGATCAATCCGGTCAGCCGTATCGAGCTCGGGCTCGGCGTGGCGATCGGCGCCATCACCTTTTCCGGGTCGGTGATCGCGTTCCTGAAGCTCAACGGCAACATGGGCGGCGCGCCGATCCTGCTGCCTGGGCGCCACGTGCTCAATCTCGGCACCTTGCTCGCGATCCTCGGGCTGGTCGCCTACTTTACCCAGGACCAGGCGCCGTGGGTGTTCTGGACCATTCTCGCGCTGAGCTTCGCGATCGGCTTTCTGCTGATCATTCCGATCGGCGGCGCGGACATGCCGGTCGTGGTGTCCATGCTCAACAGCTATTCGGGCTGGGCGGCGGCGGCGATGGGTTTCACGCTGCACAACAGCGCCATGATCATTACCGGTGCGCTGGTCGGAAGCTCGGGCGCGATCCTCAGCTACATCATGTGCCGGGCGATGAACCGCAGCTTCATCAGCGTCATCGCCGGCGGCTTCGGTGCCGTCACCTCATCCGGTGGCGGCGAAATCATCGACCGTCCCTATAAGCGCGGCTCGGCCGAGGACGCCGCCTTCCTGATGAAGCAGGCCGACCAGGTCGTCATCGTGCCGGGCTACGGCATGGCGGTAGCGCAGGCACAGCACATCCTGCGGGAGATGGCCGACCAGCTGAAGAAGGAAGGGGTAAAGGTCAAATATGCCATCCACCCCGTGGCGGGCCGGATGCCCGGGCATATGAACGTGCTGCTGGCCGAAGCGAATGTACCTTATGACGAGGTGTTCGAGCTCGAGGACATCAACAGCGAGTTCGCGCAGACGGACGTGGCCTTCGTAATTGGTGCCAATGACGTCACCAATCCGGCGGCCAAGACCGACAAGAGCTCTCCGATCTACGGCATGCCCGTGCTCGACGTCGAAAAGGCGCGGACGGTCCTGTTCATCAAGCGCTCGATGGGGGGCGCTGGCTATGCGGGCGTCGACAACGAGCTCTTCTACCGCGACAACACGATGATGCTGCTGGCCGACGCCAAGAAGATGGTCGAGGAGATCGTTAAGGCACTCGCCTGACCAGCCGTCCTCACGCCGGAAGCAACGCTTTGTCGCCGCGCCACAACAGTCCATCTTTGCCGCGTTAAACTGCTCCAGAATCTCGGGTAACCGGCTTGCCGACCGTGGCCTTCTGCGAGACAAGAAGTTCGTTAACTGTTTGTCGCCGCACGAAAGGACGCGGCGGGGCGAGGGGACGAATACGTGAAGAAGCTCGGGATCGTTGGCGGGGCGAGCTGGAACAGCACGGCGCTCTACTACGAGCATATCAACAAGGGCGTCGCCGCGCGGCTTGGCGGTCTGCATAGCGCCCGACTGGTCATCGAAAGCCTCGATTGCGAGGACGATTATGCCGCCTTCCATCGCCGCGGCGACTGGGCGGGTGGTGAAAAGGTGGTGATCGAAGCCTGCGAGCGGCTGCGCGATGCGGGCGCCGAGGGGCTGATCCTCACCTCCAACACAATGCACAAGCATTATGACGCGGTCGCAGCCGCGATGGAGCTGCCGGTGCTGCACATCGGGGAAGCCGCGGCGGAGCGCATCGCCGCCGATGGCCGCCGCACCGTCGCATTGCTCGGCACACGGGTGACCATGACCGAACCGCATGTCCGCCGTCATTTCGAAGCACGCGGAATCAAACTGGCGCCGATCGAGGAAAGCTGGATCGGCGAAGTCGACCGCATCATCTACGAGGAACTGGCCGCGGGCCGGGTGGTGCGAGAGAGCCAGCGCAAGCTCAAGACGCTGATCACCGAGCTCGGCAAGAAACGGGTCGAGGCGATCGTTCTGGGCTGCACCGAGCTCGTTTTGGCCGTGGATCCGCGCGCCAACGTGCTGCCGGTCTATGACACGACCGCTATTCATGCGCGCAAGGCCGTCGAGTGGATCCTGTCCGATCTTGAGGATGGCAAGATCGCCGCAGCGGCTTAAGCCGTCCTACAGAGCGATTGCGAATTGGGAACAGGTGCGATAGGCCACCGTTACGAGGCAATTATCGATGATTGCTTGGGTAGAGGTGAGCATATGAAGAAGGTCTGGAACAAGCCGGAGCTGCGACGCCTTGTCGCCGGTGCAGCTGAGTCGCGGCTCAAGGCCGGACGCACGGACTCCACCCCGAACGGGAATGGCGGCCTCAACTTCAGCTGACGATCTGTCCGGGTTGACGGGCGCGGCAAGCCCGCGATCTGGTTCCTCCTTAGATTTTTCGATCCGCGCCTGTGTCGCAGAAACACCGGCGCGATCATCTTTTTCCGTCGATATCGCGGGCTCTGCGATGCTGGAGTGGCGTGTCCTGCGCCTGCCGGACCAGTCGCAAGTCCTGTTCGTCAGGCGTTGCGAGCTCGGGACTGATCTCAGCGCGATGACTGACGAGGGTCTGGCGCAGGCGCTACGGCGCTGGCCCGACGTTATCAGCGATGGCTTTGTCGTCATCGGCAAAGGGGCTGCATGGCAGGTCACGCTTGCGCCGGCCTCTTCCTTCGATCTCTTTGCGACCTTGGACGAAGACGGCAGCCTCTTGCTTGCAAGCACGGTCGCCACGCTGCTCGAGCAACGTCGTTCACACGAGAGGCTCAATCTCGATGCCCTCGCCGATCGATTCGCCGGCGCCCTCACCGTGGACAGCGCCGATACGGTGGCTCCGGGCGTCAAACGGATCATCGGGGGACACGAGGTCAGAGCCGGCGGCGGACAGCTTGCGGTCAGCCGTTGGTGGGAGCCACGCCGGCTGGCAATCCACCGTGACCTCACCTTGAAGCGGGCTGGAGCAGATCTTCGCCGGATTGCCGAAGAGGTGGTTCGCCGCAACCTTCCCGCCGAGGGTCCGGTCGGCGTGCATCTCAGTGGCGGGCGTGACAGCAGCGTCCTGTGCGCGCTCACCGCCCGCCAGCTTGCGGGTCAAGACCGGACGGTTCACGCCCTGACTGCCCTACCGTGCGCGAACCTTCCGGAAGCGGACGACTATTACCAGTTCGATGAAGGGGCCGCCGCCGCCGCGACCGCCGCTCGCTACCACAACGTCGAGCATCATCTATTCCGGCCAAAGCCGCTGCCGCTCGCGCGTATCCTCGATGAGCTTCATCGCCAGATTGGCGAGCCGATTCATCAGCCAGTGTCTTTGGGCTGGATATGGCCTCAACTCGCGCGTTGCGCGGAGCTCGGCCTTCCGGCGCTCCTGACGGGGGACAGTGGGAACTTCACGGTCAGCGCCGGCGGTCTTCTCAATCTGTCCGATGTCTGGCGCGAGGAAGGTCTACTTCACTGGATTCGCACCAGCGCGACGATCGCTCGCACGGACGGCGTCACGATGCGCGACCTCGTGCGGGAGAGTTTCGGCGGATCGCTCCCGCTGCCGCTGTACCAAGCGGGGCGCAAGCGGGGGCAGCCGGCAATCCTCGCCAATGACTTCCTCTTCGTCCGAGGGGCCTTGCGCGGCAAGCTCCTCGCGATCTCCGCTGGCAGGGAGGATCCCCGCCCGCCGGCGTCCGCTCGTTCCCTGATCCAGGAGATCGCGGCCAATCGCTGCAATCCCATGCCATTGGGCAGGTTCGAATTCGGCGTCGAATTGCTTGCGCCTTGGAACGACAGGACATTGTTCGAGCTGATTTTGTCGGTGCCAAGCTCGATGCTCGCCAGCGCTCCTGATCGGCGGCTGCTGTTCGACGAGGCATTCATGGATCTGGTGCCCGATGACGTCATGAGGCCAAGCAAGCGAGGTCAGCAGAATGTCGATTTCCATGCGGCAGTCGAGCGCCTCGACCTGGAAACCGCCGTGGAGCGCTATCGCGCCTCGGCCCAGTGCCGCGAGGTGATCGATCTCGATCGCTTGGGCGACGCTGCCGCTCGCTGGCCGACCGAGCGTCGCACCGACATGCGCCACCTGTCCTACTGGATCGGGCAATTCCTCCCGGCCCTGTCGCTCGCCAGCTATCTCAACAGCCTGGATTTCCCCGCCTCTGGTGCTTCCGCAAAAAGCCCCGAACGCCTACATGCGGGGCATGAACCGCACACCGGCTGACCGACCGGATCACCCCCGCGCGACCGAACGCTTCAACGAAGACGCTGCTACCTTTACCGTCAAAGGGGGAGGGGAGGCGCCTGACATCGAAGCGGGCGTCGCCGCCATCCGCAATGTCGTGAAGACCTTGCCGGTGCGTCCAGGTGTCTACCGGATGCAGGATGCACGGGGTGAGGTACTCTACGTCGGCAAGGCGCGGGCGCTGAAGAACCGGGTTACCAATTACACCCAGGTCACGCGGCTCTCGAAGCGCTTGCAGCGAATGGTGTCGCAGACGCGGTCGATGACGATCGTCACGACCAATACCGAAGCCGAAGCGCTGCTTCTCGAAGCCCAGCTGATCAAGCGGTTTCGTCCGCCCTACAACGTGCTGCTGCGCGATGACAAAAGCTTCCCTTTCATCCTCCTGCGCGAGGATCATGCTTATCCCCGGGTCCAGAAGCATCGAGGGGCGCGGCGGAGCAAGGGGCAATATTTCGGGCCATTCGCGAGCGCCGGATCGGTCACCCGCACACTTAACGCTCTGCAGAAACTGTTCCTTCTAAGGTCTTGCAGCGACGGCTTTTTCAACAATCGATCGCGGCCCTGCCTACTGTACCAGATTCGCCGTTGCTCGGGGCCGTGCGTCGGCCGGATCGAGCCCGAGGCCTATGGCGAACTGGTCGACGATGCGAAGAATTTTCTCGCCGGCAAATCGACCGGCGTGCAGTCGCGCTTGTCGAAGCAGATGGCGGAGGCGGCCGAGAAGCAGGATTACGAACTCGCCGCCGTTTATCGCGACCGGTTGCGGGCGCTGACCTATATTCAGGGTTCTCAGACGGTGCACGCCGAGGGCTTGGGCGATGCCGACATCTTCGCGCTGGCAGCGAAGGGCGGCACCATGTGCATCCAGGCGTTCTTCATTCGGGGCGGCCAGAACTGGGGCCACCGCGCCTTCTTCCCCAGCCACACCGCCGACGTGCCCGAAGACGAGGTGCTGTCGAGCTTCCTGATCCAGTTCTACGAGGACATGCCGCCGCCCAAACGCATTCTCGTCGATCGCGAGATTGCTGAATGCGAACTGGTCGCCGAAGCGCTTGCGGAGAAAGCAGGGCGCAAGGTGCTGATCGAGCGGCCCCAGCGCGGCGACCGCAAGAAGCTTATCGAACAGGCCAGCCGCAACGCGGTGGAAGCGCTCGACCGTCGCCACGCGGAAAGCACGACGCAGACCAAGCTGCTGCGCGAGCTCGCCGACGCGTTCGAGCTGCCGGACGCACCCAAGCGGATCGAAGTCTACGACAACAGCCATATCATGGGCACCGCCGCGACCGGAGCGATGATCGTTGCCGGGCCGCAGGGGTTCGTAAAGAACAGCTATCGCAAGTTCAACATCAAGAAGGCTGCGACCGACGACGACTTCGGGATGATGAAGGAAGTGCTCGAGCGGCGCTTCCAGCGGCTGGAGAAGGACGATCCCGATCGCTCCAGCGGGGAATGGCCCGATCTCATTTTGATCGACGGCGGGCGCGGGCAGCTCAATGCCGTGTTGGAGATCATGGAGGATGCCGGGGTGCATGACGTTCCGGTGGTGGGCGTCGCCAAGGGTCCGCACCACGGTCGTGAAGGGCGCGAGGTGTTTCACCTGCCCAACGGTCGCGAACTGACCTTTCCGGTCAATTCGCCCTTGCTGTTCTATCTGCAGCGCCTGCGCGACGAGGCTCACCGCTTCGCCATCGGCACGCACCGTGCCAAGCGCGCGAAGAACCTCACCACTTCGACCCTCGACGAGGTGCCGGGTATCGGCCCGACCCGGAAGCGCGCGCTGTTGATGCACTTCGGCACCGCGAGGGCGGTCAAGGGCGCGGCGCTTGAGGATCTCGAAAAGGCGCCGGGGATCAGCAAGGCCACCGCGCGGCAATTGTATGATTATTTTCATCCCGGCGGCTAGCGGGTGCGGCTGACCACGCCGGCCATCGTGCTCGCGCTTCGGGCGCATGGCGAGCATGGCGCGGTGGTGCGGCTGCTGACCCCGGACCAAGGCCTCGTCGCGGCCTATGTCCGCGGCGCACGGGGACGGCGGATGCGACCGGTCCTGCTTGCCGGCAATGCAGTCGAAGCTCGGCTCGCGGCGCGCAACGACACCCAATTGCCGCAGGCCGAGGTGGAGCTGACCCGCAGTCGCGCGACCCTGATGACCGAGCCGCTTCCCGCCGCAGCAATCCTGTGGGTGACGGCGCTGACCGCCCAGGTGCTGCCCGAACATCAGGCTTATCCCGCACTTTACGAGGGGCTCGATGGCCTGCTGGAGGCAATCGGCGCAGCGCCCTCGGCAAGCGGGTGGGGGCCAGCGCTGCTTCGCTACGAACTGCTGATCCTGGCCGAACTGGGCTTCGGGCTCGAGCCTGAGCTGATCGCACGCGTGGCGGCAGACTGGCTGCCGGGGCTGTCGTTGACCGGCCGCCGCCTCCGCCGCGACATCATCGACCGGCCCGACGATCCGTCATGGGATGCCCGTGAACGTCTCACTCATCGGTTGCGCAGGGCTGCGGGCCTGTTAGCGTGACGCCCATGAACTCGCTCGGCATGGCCGTCCTCTTTCCGCACGAAGCGGTGACCGGTGATGTCACGGTGCGGGTGGCGGTGAGCTATCTCGCCGAGCAATCGGCCCCGTCCAACGGGCGCTGGTTCTGGTCCTATCATATCCGCATCGAAAACCACGGGGACACGAGCGTTCAGCTTCTCGCCCGCAGTTGGACTATCATCGACGGCCGCGGCGCGGTGCACGAGGTCAAGGGCGAGGGCGTGGTCGGCGAAATGCCGGTCATCGCGCCCGGCGCCGCCTATGACTATGTCTCGGGCTGCCCGCTGCCGACCCCGACGGGGCGAATGACCGGAAGCTATCAGATGGTCGACGACGAAGGTCGCTCGTTCGACGTCTCCATTCCAAGCTTCCCGCTGGTGGGTCCGGTCTGACGCCCCCGCGGGTCTTCACCATCGGCTATGAAGCGACGACCACGGCCGAGTTCGTGGCGGCCCTGAAAGCCGCCGGGGTTGCTCAGGTGATCGACGTCCGCGCCCTGCCGCTGTCGCGCCGCCCCGGCTTTTCCAAGACGCCGCTGCGCCTGGCGCTCGAGGAAGAGGGCATCGGCTATGTCCACTTGCGCGCGCTCGGCACGCCCGCCGACGGACGCGAGGCCGCGCGCAAGGGGCGAACCGCGGAGATGGAGCGGATCTATGCGGAACAGCTCGTCCTGCCTGAAGCGATGGCCGCTGCCGCGCAACTTGGCGCGCTGGTGCGGGAGAAACCGTCGGCCTTGCTCTGCTACGAACGGCATCCGGAGGGCTGTCACCGCAGCATGCTGATCCGCGAAGCACTGCCCGGCGTCGAGGTCGAGCACCTCTTTCCCTGACCTAGAGCCCGTTGCCCGGCTGAGCCGGTGATGGCTGATCGAGAGGCTCGGGCTCCGGTGCAGGTGCCGGTGCGATCTCGGTCGGCTGCGGCTCGGCAATCGGCTCCGGCTCGGGCGGCAACCGCTCCAAAACTTCGCGGGGCGGGGGCGGGGGCGGGGTGGCCGTCTCCACATCCGCGCCCGGCAAGCCGACCGGCTTGCGGCTCGGGGGCGGGGTGCGGTCGCGCGGTGCCGTGGTGCCCTGATAGACGCAGGCATCGAGCCCGTCCCGGGCAACGGTTCCGATCCGGGCGGTGATGGTATTGCCGTAGCGCTTAGTGAACCCACGCGGGGCGATCGCCTCGCGGCCTTTGGGCAGCGGCAGCACCGCCGCTAGCCGAGAGGCTTCCACCCGTGTCATCGCGCTGGCGTCATGCCCGTAATAGCGCTGCGCGCCGGCATTGACGCCGTAAGTGCCGATCCCCGTCTCCGCGACGTTGAGATAGACCTCCATGATCCGCCGCTTGCCCCACAGCTGCTCGATCAGGAAGGTGAACCAGGCTTCCATGCCCTTGCGGACATAGCCGCCGCCTTGCCACAGGAAGGCGTTCTTCGCGGTCTGCTGGCTGATCGTCGATCCACCGCGGATCCGGCCGCCGCTGGCATTGCGCCGTGCGGCGTCGGAAATAGCATCCCAGTCGAAGCCCGAATGCGCGCAATATTTGGCATCCTCGCCGCCGATCACCGCACGGACCATGTCGCGGTCGATCTCGTCGAGGCTCATCCACTTCCGCTCGGCACCGCGCCCGGCGACGATATCGCCCACCATGGTCGCGGTGATCGGTGGATTGACGAAGCGATAAAGAAGGACCCAGCCAATCGACAGCAGGAGCAGAACCAGCATCAGCTTGATCAACCCGAACAGGATTCGGGCCGGCCATGATCGTGACCTAGTTTTCTGTGGTGAACGAGTGGACCGTCGAGCCATTAAGCGGAATTAGACCGGGACAGCGTTGCTGCGCCAGTCCGCGCAACTAATTGTCGGGGGTCGCGGCCTTGAGACGGTCGGCCGCCTCCTCATAGGTATGCGCCATGCCTGTCAGCACGTCGGCCGCCTGCTTGTCCGATATCCCGGCGGCAAGGCGGCGGCAACGCTCGGCTTTCGCCGTGAGCGCTTCGGCATCCTCGCAGGGATCTGGGGCATTGCCGATGCTGAACTTCGTTTCGAATGAAGGGTCACTGGCCAAGGCAAAGATCCGTCGACGATTCAGAACGATGCACGCCCACATGATCGCGAACGTCCGGCATGAACGGAAGGCGAAACGTCAGGTTCCGAACATAACACTGCGGATCACGAAACCGACGCCGCCTGTGACATCATCGACACAGGCGGCGCGTTGGTCAGAGAGCGACTTCGGCCTGATTCTCTTCCTGATGGTCCTTGCCGGGATCGCGGCCCAGCAGCTTCAGCGCAGCGGCGACCAGCGTGGCGCCAGCTTCGGCCTTCCAGATTTCGGCCTTGGTGGTGTCGAGGCGAAGCAACTGAAGATCGGGATCGTTCTTGCCGTCCTTGTACCAGCTGGCGATAAACGGGTTCCAGAACTTGTCGACGAGTGCCCGGTCCTCGATCGTTTCAAGCGTTCCGTGAATGTGGGCGAAGACCTTGTGACCCTTCGAGACGAAAGTGCAGACCACGCGGTTGTTCTCGCTGAGGCCCTTGACGATCGCTTCGGATTTGGCCCCGAAGAAATAGATGTCGCCGCCGCTCTGTAGCTCCTTCTCGTCTTCCCAGTTGACCTGCGCGGTCCATGGGCGGGTCCGGCTGTCTTCGACCCCTTGCAGGCCGATCATTACGAACGGGCTGTCTTTCAGCTCTTCCCAGAAAAGCTGCTTCAGTTCTTCGGCGCGCTCTGCATCGGCCACGTGTCAGTCTCCCACGATGATGGTTTGACTGGCGAAACGGGGCAGGGGAGCGGGGGTTCCGAGTGCTTAGCGGACCCGGCGCACCAGCAGACCGCCGCCGTCGATTTCCTTGACCTGGAATTCGGGCAGGCCGCGAACCAGTTCGCTCAACGACCGGGCGCCATAGTTGCGGACCGAGAAGCTGAGCACCGCCTTGGCGCGCTGGCCAACCTCGGACAGCGAGGCATAACCCTCGGCATCGCGCTTGCTCTGCTTCCAGGCCGCGCCGAGGAGATTCAGCAGTTCGTCGTCCGCGGCGCGGCTTTCGGCCGTGGGCTCGACCTGCTGCTCTTCGTTGCGGGCAAGGGCGGCCACGTCGAAAAAGCGGGTGCAGCTGTTCTGGAAGCTGATCGGGGTCTTGGCGGTGCCGAATCCATAGACCGGGATTCCGGCTTCCCGGATGCGCTGGGCAAGCGGCAGGAAATCGCTGTCACTCGACATGATGCCGAGGCCCTCGAGGCCGCCGCGATAGAGCATGTCCATCGCGTCGATCACCATCCGCATGTCGGTCGCGGACTTGCCTTTAACGACATCGAATTGCTGGATCGGCTGGATCGAATGCTGGGTCGTCAGATCGCCCCAGCCCTTGAGGGCTTGCTTGGACCAATTGCCATAAGCGCGGCGGACGTTGATCGCGCCGAGCTCTCCCAGCACCAGAAGCACTTCGTCGAGGTGATCGGGCGATGCGTTGTCAGCATCGATCAGGAGAGCGATGTTGCGATCACGTTCCATCGGATCAGCCCGCGTCCGGGACGGGCGCGAACTCGCCGACCTGTTCGTCGAGCTCGTAAAGCGTGCCTTCGGCGATCGAGAACCAGCCGCCGTGCAATTGTAGGGCGCCGGCCGCTTCCCGCTCCGCAACGAAGGGGAAGGTGCGCAGGTTGGCTAGGCTGACCTTGACGCCTTCCCATTCGAGCGCGCGCTGCGGGTCTTCCGGAGCTTCGGCCACTACCTTGTCGCGGGCGCCGTCGAGAAGCCCGATCCACTTGTCGATGAAGATGCGGTCGGGCTCGCCGTGCCCGGAAAGGCAAGCGCTGACGCCGCCGCACATGCCATGGCCCATGACCAGGATGTGCTTCACACCAAGCTTGGTGACCGCAAATTCCAGTGCCGCCGATACGCCGTGGAGGCCGCCCCCAAGCTCGAATGGCGGAACCAGATTGGCGACGTTGCGCAGGATGAAGACCTGGCCAGGCTTGGTGTCGAAAATGGTCGCGGGATCCACCCGACTGTCGCAGCAGCCGATGATCATTACCGGGGGTTCCTGCCCTGTCGCCAGTTCTTCCCACCGACGCCGCTCTTCGCGGTAACCGTGGGTGCGAAAGCGATTGTATCCGCTGAGAAGAGCTTGAAATTCAGACATGGCACCATGGCTCGCTTTGGGATGCATCACAAAGCCGACGAAGCCGGCTTCGTTCGGGCGGCTAATTGAGGTGTTCGCAATTGGCAATGCGGCGTGCATGGAACCCGAAGGCGGTCAAAGACGCTGTTGCGGCGGTGAAACAGCTTCAGGAGAAGACCCCATGAAAAAGGCAATGATGGCGACAGTGCTCGTCGGTAGCCTCTCGCTCGGCGCTTGCGCGACGACCGGTTACAACGATCCTTATTACGGCAATCGCAACAGCAGCACGGCGAGCCGCGCGGCAACGGGCGCTGCGGTCGGCGCGGTAGCCGGCGGCGTGGTCGGCGCGGTGGTTCCGGGCGTGTCGACGGTCGGCGGCGCGGTTGCCGGCGGTATCGCGGGCGCGGTACTCGGCGCGGTGATCAACAACCGCCAATATTATCGCGATACCCGCGGCTATTGCTATTACGTCGATCGCAACGGCCAGCCGATCTACGACAATACGGTTCGCTGCTAAATCGACCCGAGGGAGGGGTGGCAGAAGCTACCCCTCCTCGCTACATGGCAAGCCATGAACGCGCCTGCCGATCTGCCCGTCCCCAACCCCCCGCGGGTTCGCAAGCCTGACTGGATCCGGGTCAAGGCTCCGACCAGCGAAGGCTATGCCGAGACCCGGCGCCTGATGCGCAGCCTCAAGCTCGCCACCGTGTGCGAAGAGGCGGCCTGCCCCAATATCGGTGAGTGCTGGACCAAGAAGCACGCCACGGTGATGATCCTTGGCGATACCTGCACGCGGGCCTGCGCCTTCTGCAACGTCAAGACCGGCATGCCGCGCGCAGTCGATCCGTTCGAGCCGCAGAACACCGCCATCGCCGCGGCCGAACTCGGGCTCGAGCACATCGTCGTCACCAGCGTCGATCGCGACGATCTGCCCGACGGCGGCGCCAGTCAGTTCGTCAAGGTGATCGAAGCGCTTCGCCGCGAGACGCCCAAGACAACGATCGAGATCCTCACCCCCGATTTCCGCAATAAGAGCGAGGATGCGGTGGCGCGGATCGTCGATGCGGGACCGGACGTCTACAATCACAATCTCGAGACCGTCCCGAGGCTCTATCCGACCATCCGCCCGGGCGCGCGCTATTATGCCTCGCTGCGACTGCTGGAGAGCGTGAAGCGGCGCAATCCGGCGATCTTCACCAAGTCGGGCGTCATGGTCGGCATCGGCGAGCAGCGGCTCGAAGTGCATCAGGTGATGGACGACATGCGCTCGGCCGACATCGATTTCCTGACCATGGGCCAGTATCTCCAGCCGACCCCGCGCCACGCGACGGTGGAGGAGTTTGTAACCCCGGACGCGTTCAAGGCCTATGGCGCCATCGCGCGGGCCAAGGGCTTCCTGCTGGTTGCCGCCTCGCCCCTGACCCGGTCGAGCTATCACGCCGGCGACGATTTCAAGAAGATGCAGGCAGCGCGCGCGGAGCGGCTCGCCCGCTAAGCTCATGCCTCGTCACAGCGAACAGCGCTTCCTGCCCTATACGCCCGACCAATTGTTCGACCTCGTCGCGGACGTGAAGCGCTATGACGAGTTCCTGCCGTGGGTCACCGCGGTCAGGGTGCGCTCATCGAGCGAGACCGAGATGGTGGCCGATCTGATCGTCGGTTTCGGTGCCTTTCGCGAGCGATTCACCAGCCGGGTGGCAAAGGAGCGGCCGGGGCGGATCACGGTCGATTATGTCGAGGGACCGCTCAAGTTTCTGCACAACGAATGGCGGTTCGAGCCTGCCGAGGGCGGCACCAATCTCGGCTTCACGGTCGATTTCGCGTTCAAGAACCGGATTTTCGAGGCGGTCGCGGGCCAGGTGTTCGATCGCGCGCTGCGCAAGATGACCAACGCCTTCGAAGAGCGGGCAAACGCGCTCTACGGTTCGAGCAATTCCAGCGCGCACAGCGCCGCCTGAAGCCGAACCCCCGACCGTCCGGTGGCGGCGTCGAACAATTTGGTGTCGGCGATGATCGCGTCGTCGCTTTGGCCGCGCTCGGCGCGGGCGAAGACGACGGTGCCGACGGGCTTGGCCGCGCTGCCGCCTTCGGGACCGGCGATGCCGGTGATCGCCACTGCGACATCCGCGCCCGAGCGCGCCAGCGCGCCTTTGGCCATCGCCCAGGCGGTCGCGATGCTGACCGCGCCGAAGGTGCCGAGGACGTCTTCGGACACGCCGAGCGCCGCCATCTTGGCTTCATTGGCGTAGGTCACATAGCCCGCTTCGAACACGGCGCTGCTGCCGGGCACTTCCGTGAGGGCGGCGCTGACGAGGCCGCCGGTGCAGCTTTCGGCCACCGCGATCCGGCGTCCGGCAGCACGATTCTTCTCGATGACCTCGCGGGCCTTGTCGACAAGTTCGGATGGAAGCAGCGAGTCCATTGGCGAACCTTTAGGCTGGCAGGCGGATGGTGGCGATCGCTGAGGACGCTATGCCTTCGCGGCGGCCGGTGAAACCTAGCTGTTCGGTGGTGGTCGCCTTGATGCTGACCGCATCCGGCCGAAGACCGAGGATCTCAGCCACCCGCGCCTGCATGGCGGCGCGGTGCGGGCCGACCTTGGGCGCTTCGCAAATGACCGTGCAATCGACATGATCGATGATCCCGCCCCTGGCCTCAATCAGGTCGGCGGCATGGCGAAGGAAACGATCGCTCGAAGCACCCTTCCATTGCGGATCGGACGGCGGGAAATGCTGTCCGATATCGCCCAGCGCCGCGGCACCGAGTAGAGCGTCGGTGATGGCATGCAGGACCACGTCAGCGTCGCTGTGCCCGGCAAGACCCTGTGGATGGTCGATGACGATCCCGCCCATGATCAGCGGACCGGTTCCTTCGAAGGCGTGGACGTCGAAGCCGCTGCCGGAGCGACTGATCATTCGAGCGGCAAGCATCATTTCGGCGCGTTCCCAATCTCTTGGCGACGTCAATTTGAACAGATTCTCATCCCCGGCCACGGTCGCGACCTTGAGGCCCGCATGCTGCATGACGGTGGATTCGTCGGTCGGCGCGCCCGTGCCTGCTTCGTCATAGGCGTAGCGCAGGTCCTCGAGGTGAAAGGCCTGCGGGGTCTGGATGCGAAGGAGCTGAGTGCGATTGACCGTGCCGCGGAGTTCGCTGTCGCCCTTGGCCAGCGTATCGGCGACCGGGAGCACCGGGACCGCGCCATCGGCCTTGCCCAGCGCGTCGATCAGGCGGTCGACGACCTCAGGCGGGCAGAAGGGGCGGGCGGCGTCGTGGACGAGCACGATGCCGTCCTCGATCTCGGCAAGACCCGCGCGAACGCTGTCGGCGCGCTCGGCGCCGCCGGTGATAAGGGGTCCGACGTCCAGCCCGGCGAGTGCTTCGCGGGCGAGTTCTTGCTGGCCGGCGCCGATCACGACCCTGACCGCCGTAATCCGCGGATGCCTGGCAAGCGCTTCCACCGCATGGCGAACAAGCGGTTTGCCGGCGAGACGGCGATACTGCTTGGGCGTGTCGGCGCCCATGCGGGTGCCGGAGCCGGCGGCGACGATGAGGGCGGTGACCTTGTCCACGGCGCGTGCCTTGCCCCCTGCGGCCCGCTTCTGTAAAGGCGCGGGCTCCCATGGACAGCTTCAAGCCTATCTCGATCGGTCCGGTCCGCATCGACGCGCCGGTCATTCTGGCACCGATGACGGGCGTCAGCGACTTGCCATTCCGCAAGATCGTCAAGCGCTTCGGCGCCGGGCTGACGGTCAGCGAGATGATCGCCAGCCAGGCCGCGATCCGCGAGACGCGGCAGAGCCTGCAAAAGGCGCTGTGGGATCCGAGTGAGGAGCCGGTCAGCCTTCAGCTCGCCGGATGCAGTCCCATCGAGATGGCCGACGCGGCGAAGCTCAACGAGCAGCGCGGCGCGGCGATCATCGACATCAACATGGGCTGCCCGGTCAAGAAGGTGGTGAACGGCGACGCCGGTTCCGCGCTGATGCGCGACCTGCCGCTGGCCGCCGCGATCATTGAGGCGACGGTCAAGGCCGTCAAAGTGCCGGTCACGGTGAAGATGCGGATGGGCTGGTGTCATGACAGTCTGAATGCGCCCGAGCTCGCGCGGATCGCCGAAGACCTTGGTGCTCAGATGATCACCGTTCACGGCCGCACCCGCAACCAGATGTACAAGGGCTCGGCCGACTGGCGCTTCGTCCGCAGCGTCAAGGAAGCGGTCAGCCTGCCGGTCATCGTCAACGGCGACATCAACAGCCGCGAGGACGCGCGCGAGGCTTTGGCTCAGTCGGGCGCTGACGGTGTGATGATCGGTCGTGGAGCCTATGGCCGGCCGTGGCTGCTGGGGCAGGTGCTGGCCGATCTGGCGGGTGGCGAGCGACCCGATCCAACCATGGACGAACAGCTGGCGATCATCCTCGAGCAATATGACGCCATGCAGTCACTCTACGGCGCGCACACCGGCGTGAATCTCGCCCGCAAGCATATCGGCTGGTATACCAAGGGTTTGCACGGGTCGGCCGAATTCCGGCAGAAGGTCAATACGATCGACGACCCCAAGATGGTGGTGCAGATGCTGCGCGACTTTTACGCGCCGTGGCTGAGCAAGGCGGCGGCCTGAGCGGTTCGCCGGGTCGAGCCGAAAGAAAGTTAACGCCGACCGCCACAAACTGTGTTCTTTGCGCCACAAGTCCATGCTAGGGCCTTTTCATGGATGCCCGCTCGTCCGCTTCCACCCTTGATCAGCCGCCCAGCCTGAAGCGCTGGCTGGTGACCGAACGGGCGAACGGTCGCTTTTACCGCGTTCTGGAACTGGTTGCCGCTGCCCTGCTTCTCGTGATGCTGGGGTCGAGCTATGCGACGCTGGCGCGCGGCGACCCGACCGAGATGGCCTCGCCGCCGCTGATTGCGCTGCTGCTGGTCGGCAACCTGATCCCCGCGATCCTGTTGATGGTGTTGCTGACGCGGCGCCTTGCCGTGAAACGCGCGGCGCAAGGCGAGCTCGGCACCGGCTTGCTACACACCCGGCTGGTGGCGTTGTTCTCGATCATTGCCGCCGTGCCGACGGTGCTGGTCGCCATTTTCGCTTCCTTTCTGCTGCAATCGGGATTGGAATTCTGGTTTTCGAACAAGGCGCGGGGCATGCTGGAGAACAGCGTGCAGATTGCCCGGGGGGCCTATCAGCAGGAAGTCGACCGGGTGGCGGCCGAGACGACGACCATGGCGGTCGACGTCGTTCGCATCCTGCTGCCGCGTTATTCGCTCGACGACATCCGCTTCGCCGACGCCTTTGCCCGCTCGCAGGTGCTTCCGCGTAACCTCAGCGAAGCCATCATCTTCACCGTCGGCGATGACGGCGAGGTGCGCACGCAGGTCCTGATCAATCCCTACGACCGACCGCTGGACCGGCTCATCACGCCGGCCAAGTTGAAGCAGCTCGAGGGGCGGGAATGGGTCGAGGTCAATTCCGGCGACCGGGTCGGGACACTGACTCGCATTCCCGAAAGCGACGGGCTGTATCTTTATTCGGCGCGGGTGTTCGAGCCTGCGCTCAAGCAACAGCTCGACCGGGCCGACAGCGTGCTGATCGATTATCGGACGCTTCAGGAACGGGCGCGGCTGTATCAGCTGCGCTTCAATGCTGCGTTGCTGCTCGGCTCGCTGATCATCGTCGGGCTGGCGATCGTTGTCGCGCTGCGGCTGGCCGATCGGCTGGTACGGCCGCTCGGCGGATTGGTGACCGCTGCCGGGCGGGTGGAAGAAGGCGACTTTTCGGCCCGCGTGGCGGTCAATCGCAAGGACGACGAGATCGGGGTTCTGGCGGCTGCCTTTAACCGCATGACCAGTCGTCTCGAAGAGCAGACCGGCGCGCTGAAAGCCGTGAATACGCAGCTCGATACGCGGCGTGCCTTCATCGAGGCGGTGCTGGGGTCGGTGACTGCTGGCGTCATCGCGCTCGACAACGAGCGCCGCATCCTGCTCACCAATCGCTCGGCGGAGGCCCTGCTTCAGCATGGCGCCGAGGGAATCGAGGAGCGCGCGCTGCACGAGGTCAGCCATGAGCTCGAGGAGTTTCTCTGCGGTGATCAGCGCGAGGCCGATGTGCTGGTCCGGGCCGAGGGCGGGCAGCGGACTCTGGCGGTCAAGCGCGTGCGCTATGCCGATGGCTGGGTGCTGACCTTCGACGACATCACCGAGCAGCTCGCCGATCAGCGCCGGGCGGCCTGGTCCGACATTGCGCGGCGCATCGCGCATGAGATCAAGAACCCGCTGACCCCGATCCAGCTTGCCGCCGAGCGCATTCAGCGTCGGTTTGGCAAGGAAGTGCAAAGCGATCCCGAAACCTTCGGGCGACTTACCGAAACCATCGTCCGCCAGGTCGGCGACCTGCGCCGGATGGTCGACGAATTCAGCAATTTCGCGCGGATGCCCAAACCGAAATTCAAGGACGAGAACGTCCACGATATCGCTCGCACCAGCCTCTTCCTGCACGAAGTGGCGCATCCGGAAATCACCTTCACGCTCGATCCGCCGCAGGGCGATATCCGCATGATCTGCGATCGCGGTCAGCTTGGTCAGGCCCTGACCAATGTCGTGAAGAATGCGGTGGAAGCGATTGAAAGCAGGCGTAATCGCGGTGAGCACAGCCTTGAAGGCGATCGCATCGCCATGCGTTTGGCGAAGGACGAGCGGCAGCTGGTGATGGACCTGACCGACACCGGTATCGGCCTGCCTGAGGATCGCGAACGACTGACCGAACCTTATATGACGACGCGGGTGCGGGGCACCGGTCTTGGCCTCGCCATCGTCAAGAAGATCGTCGAGGAGCATGGCGGCGAGATCGCCTTTCTCGACCGCGCAGGCGGCGGCACCCATGTCCGCATCGCCTTTGACCTTGCCCGCCTGGCCCTCCTGGCCGAGGCGGCCGAACAATCCCAAGACGAGGAGTCAGCCTAAGATGGCACTTGAAGTGCTGGTGGTCGACGATGAGGCCGACATTCGTGAACTGGTTGCCGGCGTGCTCGAGGATGAGGGCTATGCCGTTCGCTCCGCCGCCAATTCGACCGAAGCGCTGGACGCGATCGAAAGCCGCCGCCCGAGCCTCGTGCTGCTCGACGTGTGGCTGCAAGGCTCGCGGATGGACGGGTTGCAGATCCTCGCCGAGGTGAAGCGGCGCGACCCTTCGCTACCGGTGCTGATGATCAGCGGTCACGGCAATCTCGACACCGCGGTGGCCGCGATCCGTGAGGGCGCGATCGACTTCATCGAAAAACCGTTCGAGGCGAGCCGCCTTCTTCATCTCGTCGGCCGCGCGACCGAGACCGATCGCCTCCGCCGCGAAAACGCCGACCTGAAGCTGCGGGTCGGGACCGAGGATCAGCTCAACGGCTCGTCGATCGCGATCAACACCGTGCGCGCGACCCTGAAGCGGGTGGCGCCGACCGGCAGCCGGGTGCTGATCACCGGCCCGGCAGGCGTGGGCAAGGAGATTGCCGCGCGCACCATTCACAATTGGAGCACGCGGGCGTCAGGTCCCTTTGTCACCGTCGCCGCTGCTCGCATGGATCCGGACCGGGTCGAGGAAGAGTTGTTCGGCTCTGAGAACGACGGCGTCGCCCGTCCTGGTTTCCTTGAGCAGGCGCATGGCGGGACCCTGTTCCTCGACGAGATCGCCGATATGCCGCTCACCACGCAGGGCAAGATCCTGCGGGTGCTCACGGACCAGAGCTTCACGCGTGTCGGTGGGCAGCGTCCGGTCAAGGTCGACGTGCGCGTTCTTTCGGCCACCTCGCGCAACCTGTCGGAGGAAATCGCCGCAGGACGTTTTCGCGAGGACCTTTATTACCGCCTCAATGTGGTTCCAGTTCGCATCCCGCCCCTGCGCGAGCGACGCGAGGATATTCCGGAGCTCAGCACGCATTATCTCGCCCGTTTCGCCACCGAGCGCCGAATGCCGCCGCCCAACCTGTCTGACGAAGCGCTGGCCGCACTCCAGGCACATGACTGGCCGGGCAACGTCCGCCAGCTTCGCAACATCATCGAACGCACGGTGATCATGGCCCCGGGCGATCGGCTGGCGCGGATCGACGTCGACATGCTGCCGACCGAAGTGCTCGACAGCGGCGGTTCGGGCGGGCTGTCGTCGGCGACGCTGTCGATCATGGGCTCGCCCCTGCGCGAAGCGCGCGAGAGCTTCGAACGCGAATATCTCCGCGTCCAGATCCGCCGTTTTTCGGGGAACATCAGCCGCACGGCGAGTTTCATCGGGATGGAGCGCTCAGCCCTGCACCGAAAGCTCAAGGCGCTCGGCCTCGGCGACAAGGGACAGAATGGCGAGGAGGAGCGTTAACACTGCAAAGCTCGCAACGATAATAAGAAGAACAGCAAGCAATGCCGTCCAAGTCGCTCAGTTTACAGGATCATTTTCTCAACAGCCTTCGCCGCTCCAAAACGCCCGTCACTATCTTCCTGGTCAAGGGTGTGAAGTTGACGGGGGTGATCACTTGGTTCGACGCTTTTTCGCTGCTGCTTCGACGCGAGGGCGTGGCGCAGCTTATCTACAAGCACGCGATGTCGACCATCCTGCCGGCCGAGACCCCAACCGACATCGATCTCGCCAGCTTTCGTGGTGACGGGCTGGAAGAGGGGAGGGCGACGCTGCAGGACCTGTTCCTTGCCGCCGCCATCCACGAGCGCGCGGCGATGACGGTGTTCCTAGTGAATGGTGTCATGCTGCAGGGCGAAGTGGTGGCCTTCAATCGTTTCTCGATGCTGCTTGGCCGCGGCAATCAGGTGCAGCTCGTCTACAAGCATGCGGTGTCCACCATGCAGCCGGCGCATTCGCTCCAACTCGGCGCAGCGGATCCTGACGGCGGGGAGGGCGAATGAGCACCGGGTTCGATCGCGCCGGCGGCGACGGCCTGCGCCGCGGCGAGCGCGCGCTGGTAGTGCTGCCCGATCGATCGAGCGAGCCTAATGCGCGGACCACCGACGCTCGGCTCGAAGAAGCGGCGGGGCTGGCCGAGGCGATCAGTCTCGATGTCGCTGACCGTGTGTACTTTCGCATCCGCCAGCCGCGTCCCGCTACCTTGTTCGGCAAGGGGCAAGTGGAAGAGATTGCGGCACGCGCCGAGGCGGCCGAGGCCAAGGTACTGGTGGTCGATGCCGCTCTAACCCCAGTGCAGCAGAAGAACCTCGAAGATGGGACTAAAGCCAAGGTCATCGACCGCACCGGCCTGATCCTCGAAATCTTCGGCGAGCGTGCGGCGACCGCCGAAGGCCGGCTTCAGGTCGAGCTCGCCCATCTCGACTATCAGGCGGGGAGGCTGGTGCGCAGCTGGACCCACCTCGAACGGCAGCGCGGCGGCTTCGGCTTTCTTGGCGGGCCTGGCGAAACCCAGATCGAGGCCGACCGCCGCCTGATCCGCGACCGGATGGCACGGATCCGCAAGGAACTGGAGCAGGTGAAGCGCACCCGCGCACTGCACCGCGACCGCCGCAAGCGTGCGCCGTGGCCGGTGATCGCGCTGGTCGGCTATACCAATGCGGGCAAATCGACGCTGTTCAACCGGCTGACGAAGGCGGCCGTGCTGGCCGAAGACCTGCTCTTCGCGACGCTCGATCCGACCATGCGCGAGATCCAGCTGCCGGGGTTCGACAAGGCGATTTTGTCCGACACGGTGGGGTTCGTTTCCAATCTTCCGACCGAACTGGTCGCGGCCTTTCGGGCAACATTGGAAGAAGTGGCTTCGGCCGACCTCATTCTTCACGTCCGAGATATCCATCACCCGGACAGCGACGCTCAGAAGACCGATGTCGAACAGGTGCTGACCAGCCTTGGGCTTGGGGAAGGGGACGGGGGCCCGCCCCGGCTGGAGGTATGGAATAAGATAGACCTGCTGGGCGGTGACGATCAGGAAGCGGTGCTGAACGAGGCCGCGCGGCGTGACGATGTGGTGACGCTCTCGGCGTTGAGCGGGGAGGGGACGGACGGCCTGTTCACGCGGATGGGTCAAATGCTGCGCGAAGGCGCCAGTGTGCATCATCTGCGGCTGCCGGCGGGGGATGGCCAGCGGATCGCCTGGCTGCATCGCAGCGGCGAGGTTCTGGACAGCCGTTCCGAAGGGGACGAGATGTTCTTGGCGGTGCGCCTGTCGCCCGAAAACTGGCAGCGCTGGCAGTCGCTCTAGAGCGGCGGCAATTGCCCTGTCTGGCGAAGCGCTTCGACAACCGCCAGGGCAGCGGAGGTTGCGAGATTAAGCGAGCGGACGTCGGAGCGCATTGGAATGCGCAGGCGGACCTTGCAGCACTCGGCGACATGCGGAGGAACGCCGGCACTTTCCTTGCCGAACAACAGGATATCTTCGGCATCGAAGACATGGCCGTAAGGCGATTGCGCAGCCTTGCTCGAAAACAGGGTCAGGCGTGAGGCGGCATGCGCGGCATGGAAATCTTCCCAGCTGGCGTGCCTGACAATGTCGACATGATCGATATAGTCCATCGCCGTGCGCCGGACGCGGCGGTCGTCCCAGGCAAATCCCATCGGCTCGATCAGGTCCACCGCCACACCCATGCAGGCGCCAAGTCGAAGGACCGCGCCGACGTTGCCGGCAATTTCCGGCTCAAAAAGCGCAATCCGCACGTCAGCGCGCCTTCTGCTCGGTCCAGAGACGTTCCTGTTCTTCAAGCGTCATGTCGCCAAATCCGGGCGCTTGTTCGATCGCGCGGAAGCGCCGTTCGAATTTGGCATTGCCCTTACGCAAAGCCTCTTCGGGATTGATCTTGAGAAAGCGTGCGAGGTTCACAACAGCGAAGAGCAGGTCGCCGATTTCTTCTTCGCGATGCTCGTCGGTCGCGGCGGATGATACTTCCTCCAGCTCTTCAAGGATTTTGGCACGCGGACCGTCGATGTCGGGCCAGTCGAAGCCTGTCCGGGCGGCACGCTTCTGAAGCTTGGCCGCGCGTTCCAGCGCCGGCAGGGCCAAGGCAATGCCGCCTAGCACGCTGGGATCGTCAGCCTTTGCCGCGCGCTCGGCCGCCTTGATTTCTTCCCAGCGGTGATGGCCGCCGGTGGGATCGTCGCCGAAGATGTGCGGGTGGCGGCGCTCCATCTTGTCGCTGATTCCATCGAGGACTTCGGCAAGAGTGAAATGGCCGGCTTCGGTCGCCATCTGCGCGTGAAAGACGATCTGCAGCGCGAGATCGCCCAGTTCGTCTTTCAGCTCGCCAAGATCGCCGCGCTGGATCGCGTCCGCGACCTCATAGGCTTCCTCGATCGTATAGGGCGCGATGGTCTCGAAGCTCTGCATCTTGTCCCATTCGCATCCGGAAACCGGATCGCGCAGCCGAGCCATGATCGTCATGAGCCTCAGCAAGGCTGGCGCAGCGTCGGGCTGTGTGAGATGATCAGTGGGCTTGGTCATGGCCGCGATGTGCGATGGGAGGAGAGAGAACGCAATTCGGAAGTCACCGAACAAGCCTAAACTTCGGTCTGATAATAAGTATTATGTAAAGTACGTGTTACGATGTTAGCGATTAGCTTTCCAGCACCAGCCACCGCCCTTCGACACTCCAGCGGCGCAGGCTCGTCAGATAATTCATGCCGAGCACGTTGAGCTCGTCGCCGTCGGCTACGAACATACGGACGTTGCGGCGCTCGATATCGCCGACCGATACCGTCTGCGCCCGTCCGGTCGCGACCCGGATCAGCCCGTTGCCGGTACGGACCACCTGATTGCGGCCGTCGCTGACCGCGATGCCGGCCAATGCCGCGGTCTTGCGGCCGATGGTTGTCATGGTCGCGCCGCTGTCGACCAGGAAATCGACCGGCACGCCGTTGACCTCGGCCTGGATCCAGAAATGCCCGTCCACCGCGATCGGCACGCGAATTATGTCGCCGGCGAGCTGCACCGGCTTGCCTGTCGCTTCGGCCTCGAGCCGCTGCACCACATAGTTCAGGTCATCGCGGAAGCTGAAGACGATGAAACCGGCGCCGAAGATCACCACGAAGGCCAGGATCGACGTCATGCCCTTCGCCAACGGCGCGCGCCGCCCGATCAAGGCGCCGGCGATCAGCATGGCGGCCATCAGCAGGTAAAGACCGCCCAGATGGATATCGTTGGTGATCACGGCTGAAGCACCAGCGTGTCACCCTGAACGCCCCAGCTCGCCAAGCTCGACAGGAAGTCCATGCCGAGCACGTTCACGCTGTCGGCGGGGTTGACGTTGATGGATTTGTCGGTGCGCCGAATCGGGCCGATCTCGACTAGGCCGGCAGTCACCCTCGGCATGAAGACCGTCCCATTGGCCGTGCTGACCATGTTGCCGCGCATGCCGGCTTCGAGCCCCGCCGCCTCGGCGAGGCTTGCTGAAATGGTGGTGGTGGTGGCGCCGCTGTCGATAAGGAAGCGAGCCCCCTTCCCGTTCACCTTGCCGTCGACCCAGAAATGGCCGTCGTCGCGCTTTGCAATGCGCACCGCGCTGCCGCTGACGACTGCCGGCGCTTCGCCAAGCGCTTCGCTTTTCAGTCTTGCGCCGATGGAGGAGAATTCGCCACGAAAGGCGAACAAGGCGAACGCGACCGCAAAAATGCCGAACCAGGTGAAGCCCATCCGCGCCGTCTTGCCGGCGCTCAGTCCGCGACCGATCAGGCCGGTGGCGACGAACACCAGCATGGCCAGCAGGATCAACGCACTGGGAAGCTGACCATCGTCCATGTCGTTGAAATCAAAGCTCCAGCTCTAGCCCGTCGAAAGCCGGTTCGACCCAGTCGGGCAGTTCGGACACTAGTTGGGCATGGTCCATGCTGTTGTCGAGGTGCGACAGGACGAGATGCCCGACCTTGAGCTCGCGCGCCCAGCCAAGCACGGCGTCGAGATGGGCGTGGGTCGGGTGCGGACGGCGGCGCAGGCAATCGGAGACCCAGATGTCGGCGCCTTCGTACAGTGACGCCATGGCGTCGGTCAGCTCGACATAATCGATAGCGTAGACGAGGCTCCTCGCACCTTCGTCGAAGCGCAGGCCGAGGCTGGTGATCCGGCCGTGCGGCTGGTCGACGAAGCGCACGCGGGTGCCGTCGATGTCCCATTCGCCGCCGATCTCGTGCGTCCGGCAGACCGCGGGGTAGAGCGCATTGCCGTCGAACAGGTAGCGGAACCGCTCGCGCAGGCGCTCGATCAAATCGGCCCGCCCGTACACCGGCACTTGGTCGCCGCGGTTGTGAGCGACCTGTCGCAGGTCGTCGAGACCATGAATATGGTCGGCATGGTCGTGGGTGATGACGACGCGGTCCAATGCGGCGATACCGGCGGTGATAAGCTGCTCGCGAAGGTCGGGACCGGCGTCGATGAGGAGTCGCTGCGATCCGATTGTCGCGAGTGCGGAGGCGCGCAGGCGGCGGTTCTTCGGCTCGGCAGGATCGACGCTGCCCCAGTCGTTGCCGATCCGGGGAACGCCCGAGCTGGTGCCCGATCCGAGAATGCGAAGCTTCACTTAGGCCGGCCGCGCCTTATTGAAGAGGCGGAAGAAGTTGGCGGTGGTCGCGTCGCCCAATTGTTCCACCGAAGTGCCGCGCAGGCCAGCCACGAACGCGGCGGTGTCGGCGACGAAGGAGGGTTCGCACGGCTTGCCGCGATTGGGGACCGGCGCCAGGAACGGCGCGTCGGTTTCGACCAGCAGGCGGTCTTCAGGAATGGACTTTGCAACGTCCTGCAAGTCCTTGGCATTCTTGAAGGTCACGATTCCGGAGAGGGAAACGTAGAAGCCGATCTCGAGCCCGCGATCGGCGAGCCATTGGGTACCGGTGAAACAGTGCAGCACGCCCCGCACCCCACCTTTTGCGGCCTCTTCGGACAGGATGGCGGCGGTGTCCTCCTCCGCATCGCGGGTATGGATGATGAGCGGTAGGTCGGCTTGGCGCGCGGCCTCGATCTGGGCGCGAAAGCGGGCCTTCTGGCTGTCGCGATCGGACTTGTCGTAGAAATAGTCGAGCCCGCATTCGCCGATCGCGACTACCCGCGGATGGGCTGCGGCCTCGATCAAGGCAGAAGTGCCGAGGTCGGAATGCGCGTCGGCCTCGTGCGGGTGGACCCCGATCGAAGCCCAGACGTCGGGATGCCGCTCGGTCGCGGCGACGACGTCGGCCCATTCGCGTTGGCGGGTCGAGATATTCAAGAAGCCGGCGACCCCGCGTGCTCGGGCATTGTCCAGCACCTCGTCCTCGCGCTCGACGAGGCCGGGGTAATTGAGGTGACAGTGGCTGTCGATCAGCGTCACGCGCCCGTCTCCTCCGTCGCGACCAATTCGAGACGGGGGAAGATCGGACTCGGCTGCGACAGGCGGCCCGCGGCCCTCCCCTCTTCCAGATAGGCGTCGAGCTTGGCGATCGAACCGGGAATGATCGGCGCGACAATGGCGCCCAGTCGCTCCACCGCCGCCGCAAGGGTGCCAAGCACCTCGGCCATCCGCGCCGGATCGGTCTTGCGCAGCGCCCAAGGCGCCTGCGCATCGACATAGGCATTGGCGGCGAACACCGCGGTCATCCAGGCTTCGAGGCCCGCCGAAAAGTCGTAATCGGCGAAGCGCGCCTTGGCCCCGTCTTCCGCTTCGGCGACCTTGTCGAGCAGGGCAATATCGTCGGCGGCCGTGCCCGCTGGCGGTACGGCTCCGTCGAGGTTCTTGACGATCATCGAAAAGGTGCGCTGCGCGAGGTTGCCGAAGCTGTTGGCGAGCTCGGCGTTGCAGCGAGTCACGATCGCTTCGTCCGAATAGCTGCCGTCCTGCCCGAAGCTGACTTCGCGCATCAGGAAATAGCGTAGCGAATCGACGCCATAGGTGTCGGCCAGCACCATCGGGTCGACCACATTCCCGAGGCTCTTCGACATTTTTTCGCCTCGGGTGAGGAGAAAGCCGTGGCCGAACAGCGATTTGGGCAGCGGCAACTTCGCGCTCATCAGGAACGCGGGCCAATAAACCGCGTGGAAGCGCACGATATCCTTGCCGATGAGATGCAGGTCCGCCGGCCAGAAACGGTCGTAGTCGGCGCGATTATCGGGATAGCCGACGCCGGTCATATAGGTCGTCAGCGCGTCGACCCAGACGTACATGACGTGCCCCGGCGAGCCCGGCACCGGTACGCCCCAGTCGAAGCTGGTGCGGCTGACGCTGAGATCCTTGAGACCGCCTTCGACAAAGCGGACGATCTCGTTGCGGCGGCTTTCCGGACGGATGAAATCGGGGTTGGCCTCGTAATGCGCGAGCAGGCGATCGGCGTAGTTGGACAGCCGGAAGAACCAGCTTTCTTCGACCGTCCATTCGACCGGCGTACCCTGCGGCGACAATGTCTCGCCGCCCTCGCCAGCGACCAGTTCCTTTTCGTCGTAATAGGCTTCGTCGCGGACCGAGTACCAGCCTTCGTAGCGATCGAGATAAAGGTCGCCATTGGCTTCCATCGCCTTCCACAGCGCGATGCTGGCGGCGTGATGGCGCTCTTCCGAGGTGCGGACAAAGGCGTCGTAGCTGATATCAAGACCGTCACACATCGCGCGGAAATAGCTCGACATTTCGTCAGCGAATTCGAGCGTCTCGCGGCCCTGACCGCGGGCGGTCTGTACCATCTTCAAGCCGTGCTCGTCGGTCCCGGTGACCAGTCGAACGTCACGGCCTTGCCCGCGCATGAAGCGGGCAATGACGTCTGCGGCGATCGCTTCATAGGCATGGCCGATATGCGGACGGCCGTTTGGGTAAGCGATGGCGGTGGTGATGTAGAATGGCTCGGACATGTCCCGAGCGCTTTAGGCAAGGGTGAGGCGGAGAGGAAGAGCGCTGGCTAGGCCCTGCCGATCTCCGCCATGATGGTGCCGAGCGCGAAGACCGTGCTGGCGGGGTCAAGTGACAAGCGTGGAGCAAGCGACGCGGTCTCGCGGGCGCGTTCGTATGCCTCGGCCGCGCGCAATCGACGGGCTCCCTCGGCCCGGCGCGCTTCGCCGGCGATCAGCGGCGGGACCATGTCGAGGAAGGCGGCATAGCGCGGTGCCGCTGCCTTGAGCGCGAGGCTCGACGCAAGGCGCGAACGGCGGGCATTGTCGGGGTCGCCGTGCCGGAGAATGGCAAGCGCCTCCTGCGCCAGCGGTCCGAGATCGAGTTCGGCGAAGTCGAGCGCCCGTGATGCCGATCCGCCGGCGAGCGGGATCAGGCGGCCACGCTCCTCGGCGGACATTCCCGGGCGCTCGGCTTGCAAGATTGCGTCGAGCGAGGTCGCATCAAGGGTCTTAAAATCGAGCCGCCGGCACCGCGACCGGATCGTCGGCAGCAACCGCCCCGGCGAATGGGAAACAAGCAGAAACAGGCTCTTGGCCGGTGGTTCCTCAAGCGTTTTCAGAAGCGCCTGGGCGGCCTGCGGCTCGAGTTCGTCCATGCAATCGATGATCGCCACCCGCCAGTCGCCGAGGCTGGGCGCGACGGCGAACAGGTCCTGCAGCTTGCGGACCTGATCGATGATGATGCCGCGGCGAAGTTCGCCTTTTTTCGTACCGGTTTCGTGCGCTTCCCGCTTAATCAGGCGGAAGTCGGGATGACTGGCGGCGTCAATCAGGCGCACCATGCGGTGATCGGGCGGCGTTTCCAGCCCCGGAAGGTCGACCGGTGGCCCGCCCGCCTCGGCCAGTACCCGGCGTGCCGCGGCGCGGGCGAAGGTCCCCTTGCCCACGCCTCGCGGGCCGGCGAGCAACCAGGCATGATGCAGCCCGCCGCTGTCCATCGCACCGCGAAAGGCGGCGACGGCACGGTGCTGCCCTAGCAGGGTCAAAGCAGATCCTCGAGCGTGCCGAGCAAACGCTCGGTCACGTCCTCGGGCGATCCCGAGGCATCGATCAACCGGACGCGATCGGGTTCGGCGGCGGCAATGTCGCGAAACGCCTGCTCGACGGCGTCGTGATAAGACGCCGGACGGCCACCGATGCGGTCCGATTCATCCCCATCGCGCGCCCGCGCCCGCTCGGCGCCGTCGGGGTGAAGCAGAAGGAGGGTGCGGTCGGGAAACCACCCCTCGATCCCGAAGGCGTTGATCGCCCGCACCGCCTCGATGCCAAGCCCGCCTGCACCGCCCTGGTAGGCGAGCGAGCTGTCGATGAAGCGGTCGGACAACACCCATTTGCCGGACTGGATCGCGGGCCGGACCAGCTTGTCGACATGGTCGGTGCGTGCCGCCGCGAACAACAGGGCTTCGGCCGGCGCACTCCAGCGCTCCTCGCCGCCTTCCAGCAGCAGACGGCGGATCGCTTCGGCGCCATCGCTGCCGCCGGGCTCCCGGGTGGTGACGACCTCGAGCCCGCGGGCGCGCAAGGCGTCGGCGAGCGCGCGGACCTGGGTCGATTTGCCGACCCCTTCCCCGCCTTCCAGCGTGATGAAACGGCCGCACTTCACCAGGTCAGGCAAGCCCGACCAGCTGCTTGAGACCGAGCCAGAAGCGGCCAAAGAAGCCTGCTTCCTCGACGGCCTCGGCGGCCACCAGCGGCATCCGCTGGACCGTGCCGTCGGGCGTCGTAACGATCAGCTGCGCGACTTCAGCACCCTTGGCGATGGGGGCTTTCAGCGGACCGTTATAGGCGATTCGCATCTTGGGTTCCCCGCCCACCGCGCCGGCGGGATAGGTGACGGCGATGGCGCGCGGAGCGACCAGCTGCACCTGGCTTTCGTCGCCGAGCTGGACCTCGGCGGAACCCACCGGCGCATTGGCCGCGAACAGGGGCCGCGACTGCCAGGCGGCGAAGCCCCAATTCATCAGCCGATTGGATTCGGCAATGCGGCCCGTGAAGCTGTCGAGCCCGGCCAGCACCATCACCAGTCGGCGGCCATTCTGTTCGGCCGAGCCGGTAAAGCCATAGCCCGCCTCTTCCGTGTGCCCCGTCTTGAGCCCGTCGGCCCCCGGCACGACGCCGAGGATGGGATTGCGATTGGCCTGCGTGATGTCGGCGCCGGCACCGAGGGTCTTGCCCCAGGTGAAGCGGGGCTGGCCATAGAATTGCTTGTAGAGCTTGGGATGCCGCTCGATCGAGGCACGGGCCAGCGTCGCAAGATCGCGTGCGGTGGTGGTGGTGCAGCCCTCGTCCGGCCAGCCGGTCGCATTGCAGAAGCGGCTGTTCTTCATGCCCAGCCGCTTGGCGAGCGCATTCATTTGCGCGGCAAAAGCCTGCTCGGTGCCCGCGATGCATTCGGCGAGCACGACGCTGGCGTCATTGCCCGACAGGGTGACTATCCCGTGGAGGAGGTTCTCGACGCTGACCTGCTCGTTGATTGACAGGAACATGGTCGAGCCCGCGCTGTGCCATTGCTTCCAGGTTTCGGGGCGCACAGTGCACATCTTGGACAGGGGAAGCTGGCCGGACTTGATCAGCTCGAACGCGACTTCGCTGGTCATCATCTTGGCCATCGATGCGGGCGGCATTGGCTTGTCCGCGTCCTTTGCCAGAAGCTCGGCACCCGACGACAAGTCGACGAGATAGGCGACGCGAGCGGGCGTCTCGAACGGTGGGGCGGCGGCGACGGCGGCGCTGGCGGCAGTGGCGAGCAACAGGGCGGCAAAGAGGCGGGGACGATTCATGAGGCTGTCGTAGCCGCCCGCCCCGACCGCTTGAAGCCCCTCGCCCGCGTTAAATCAGCGGCCCGCCGCAATCCGGTCGGCAAGCAGTCCGACCGACAAGGCGTAAAAATTCGAGCAATTGTAATCGAGGATCGCCCGGTAATTGGAAGTGAGGAGATAAGCGGTCGCCCCCTGCCCGTCCGGCTCGATCAACGTCGCCATCTCGGCTTCGGGAAGCGAGGCGCCGACCGGCTGCACGCCGAGCGCACGCCATTCGCGCATGGTCAGCCAGCGGCTGTGACGCCGGAATACCGCCGGGCAGCGCGGCGGCACCAGCTTGGTGGTGATGGCGGCGCGATTGAGCGAGGCCGGGACATTCACCGGCACGCCCCAGTGGACCCCGCGCTTCCATCCCGCATCCTGCAGATAGGCAGCGATCGAGGCGAGGCCGTCCATCTCGCTGCTCCAGATGTTGGCGACTCCGTCGCCGTCACCATCGGTCGCGAGCCGCAGGACATTGGACGGCATGAATTGCGGATAGCCCGTCGCGCCGGCCCAACTGCCCTTGAGGCGCGAACGCGGGGTTCCGCGATCGACCAGCTTCAACGCGGCGATGAACTCCGCTTCGAAAAAGGCGCGGCGACGGCCTTCGTAGGCAAGCGTCGCAAGCACTTCGAGAAGATCGAAATTGCCGGTTATCCGGCCGTAGCTGGTTTCATGCCCGAAGATCGCCATCAGTACTTGCGGTTCGACCCCGAAACGCTGCTCGAGCCAGGCCAGCTGCGGCCCATAGGAGCGAAAGCGGGCGGCCCCGCGGGTGATGAGGTCTGTCGTGACGTGCTGCGCGCGATAGGGCGCAAAGGGCGGAATTACGTTGCTGTTGGGCGGGCCGCCGGGCTGAGCACGGTCGAGCGCGATCACCCGGGCGTTCTGGCGCAGGTAGGGAATGACGGCGGCAATGGTTGCGTCACGCACCCCGGCTGCGCGGGCGGTCGCTGCCAGTTGCCCCTTATATCGCTCGAACCCGCTGACGGGCGCCGGGGGCGATACCGGAGTCGGTGTGGGCTGCGGCTGGACGATCAGCACCTGAACGGGCTGCGGCGCGGGCACACTCGGCAAGGGCGCAAGCGGATCGCGTTCCTGCATAGCGCTTGCCGGCGTGAGGGCGACCGCCGCCAGGCAGACAAGCGAACTACTCCACCGAAACGCCACCTTGCTTTCGCCCTCCCCAACCATGAACCACCAACGCACGACCTGGCCGTGCCGTTCAGCCCGCCTTGCGCCAAGCCGTGCACCCGGTCTAGGCGGCACAAGCTGAACGCGACCAGACCTGCGATGGCCGGTTCACGTGGATGGGTGGCCGAGTGGTTTAAGGCAGCGGTCTTGAAAACCGCCGTGGGTGGAAGCTCACCGTGGGTTCGAATCCCACCCCATCCGCCAGTCTCGCGGCTTGCCCTGCCCCAGGCATTGCGCCAGACGGCGGCCATGGCTGCGCCCGCGGTGTCTGTTCTTATCATCGTCCACAACCGCGCGGGCACGATCGGCGCGGCGGTGCGAAGCGTGCTGGCGCAGACTTTTACGGATTTCGAGCTGGTGGTGGTCGATGACGGGTCGACCGATGCGACGGCTGACGTCGTGGCTAGGTTCGCCGACCCGCGCCTGCGGTTGGTGCGGACGTCACCCAACCAGGGCATTCCCCTCGCCCGCAATCGCGCCCTCGCCGATGCACGGGGAAGATACATCGCGTGGCTCGACAGCGATGACGTCTGTCATCCTACGCGGCTACAGGTGCAATACGACTATCTCGAGCGCACCCCGCACGTCGCCATGATCGGCAGCGCGGCACGCAAGATCAGGGCGGACGGCACGCTGATGCGAACGGGCCGGATGCCCGCCCGGTCCCACGAGGCAATCCGCGCCCTGCTGCTGTTCCGCTCAGCGTTTCAGCAGAGCAGCATTTTCGGGCGCGCCGAGGCCATCAAGGCGTACCCCTACGACCTCGACTTTCCGGTATGCGAGGACGTCGACATGTTCGTCCGTTTCACGGCCAGCTTTCGTGCCGAGAACCTGCCGCAGTTTCTGATTGCCAGGCGAATCCACGCTGATCAGACCATTCGCAGCAACAGTGACCGGATCATCGAGCGGCAGATGGCGATCAGCGCGCGCCAGCTTGAGGTGCTCGGTGTGACGTTTGACGAAAGCGATCTCCGCCGGCACGTTTTGCTCGGCAAAGGGCGGCATGAGCGCGACGGCGGAGATCTGCTGGCCTGGGCCGATGGCTGGAGCCAGACGCTATTGGCCGCAAATGCCAAGTGTTCCGTCTTCGATCAGAAAGCGCTTCGTGCCTGCCTGGAGCGGCTGATCGTGAAATTCGCCGTGGGACGACTGCGCGATCGTCCGGTGAAGGTCGGCGGCTTGTTGCGCCAGTTCGCAGCCCATCCGCACGGAGCACTGGCTCTTGCTCGCGAAAGTCTCGTGCCGCTTATCCCCTTTGCAGCGCACCCGCCCGCGGCCGGCATTCAAGCGATGAGCCGCGCATGAGCGCCGAGCGCCGGGTCGCCTTTGTCTTCATTGGCGGGGTCCATCACGTCTTTCACACCATGCCCGTCGCCTGCGCGCTTTCGCGCCGAGAAAACGTCGAGGTGATTGCATTCGTGGCGGACGAGCCGACCGAATGGACGGCGGCCACCGTCAAACAAGATATGGGAGGCAACGTCACCATCAGGCGGATGCGGCGGCCAAAGCTGGTGGATCGGTTGTTCGGCGCCCACCGTGCAAAGCTACCCCTGTTGTGGCGCAACCGGCGCGAACTCGGATCCTTCGACGCCATCGTCGTTCCCGAACGCACTTCGCTGATCCTGCGCCGCATGGGGGTCACTCGCCCGGCGTTCATCAATCTCCCCCACGGCGCCGGCGACCGCGCGATATCGGTGGATCCTCGCTACAACTTATTCGATCGCATCCTCCTAGCCGGCCCGAAAACGGCTGCGCGCATGATCAGCACCGGTATCCGGGCATCCAGCATCCGCCAGGTCGGTTATCCCAAGGCGGAATTTCTGGCGGATATTGCGGGGGGCAAATCGCCCTTGTTCGAAAATGGCCGCCCGGTGGTGTTTTTCAATCCGCACTTCCGACGGCATTTGTCTTCGCTCGACGCAGCGATGCAAATTGTCGAAGCGATCACTGCTGAAACCGATTACAATCTGATCGTCGCGCCGCATATCCGATCGTTCGAGGGGGCCTCCGAAGACGAGCTGCGCCGCTGGCACGCGCTTGCGGTCCCTGGCCGGGTGATCGTGGATACCGGCTCTCCACGCCTGATCGATATGAGCTACGTCGCCGCGGCGGATCTCTATCTCGGCGATGTGTCGAGCCAGGTTTACGAGTTTCTGCTTCTTGGCCTGCGGCCGTGCGTCTTCGTCAACGCTCATGGCGTGAAGTGGGCCGACGATCTGAGCTATCGGCACTGGCATCTAGGAAGCGTGGTGACGCCCGCAGGCGTGGTTCAAGGACTACGGACCGCGCTGTCCGAACGCGACGCTTACGCCGAGCGTCAGCAAGCCGCCGTGGCTGAGACCTTCGCGAGACTGAAAGGATCTTCCGAAAGCGCGGCCGACGCAATTTTGGAATGCATCGCGGAGCGGCAGTGAGGAGCTGGTTTCAGGACAGCGCGATGCGCTCGATCCTTCGCAATACGTCATTCCTGGGATTGTCCAAGGGCACCGCGGCTATCGCCAGTCTTGCGGTCCTCGCGCTCGCCGCCCGCGATCTCGGCCCGACCGGGGTCGGGTTCCTGCTGCTCGTTCACAGCTATGCGCTGGCGGCGAGTACGCTGACGCATTTCCAGTCGTGGCAGGTCATCGTCCGCTATGGCAGCCGGCCCTTGGCCGAGGGCGATCCGGAGCCCTTTCGCCGCGCGGTTTGCTTTGCCCTCGGGCTCGACGTGCTGACCGGGATCGGGGGCATGCTGCTGGCGATGGCGCTGCTTCCGCTGCTTGCCGGATGGTTTGGAATCACCGCCAACCTACGCACGCCAGCCTTGATCTACTGCTTGCTGATCCCGACCATGGCATCGGGCGCTGCCAACGGGGTGCTCCGCGCGCTCGACCGCTTCGACCTGATCGCCTGGCAGTCACCGATCGACGCCTGGGTGCGTCTGCTGTTGGTCATCGGTGCCTACCTTCTGGACCTCGATCTGATCGCCTATCTCATCATCTGGGCGGCCACCGATCTCTTAGGCGATATGTATTTGTGGAGTGCCGCGATCCGTGAGTTGCGCCGGCGGGGGCTGCTCCATGGCTTGCGGCCGACATTGCGCGCTGAGGGTCTGGATGGCGGCTGGCGCTTCGCCTTTACCGTCAATCTAACGGCGTCGGTCAACAGCGCCTGGGGCCCGGTCGCGCGGCTACTGGTTGGCGGGCTGCTGAGTCCAGCGGCGACCGGCCTGTACCGCGTGGCGAGCAGCCTGATCGACGCGGTGCAAAGCCCGATCGACCTGATGGCCAAGGCGGTGCATCCCGAACTGATGCGGCATGATCCGGCCTCGGCCCACCCGTGGCGTCTCATGCTGCGCACCATGGCGCTGGGAACGATGGTAGCACTGCTCGCCTGGGTACTGATCGGCCTGTTCGGCGAGCGTCTGCTGGCGTTGGCGTTCGGTCCGGAATTCACGCCTGCCGCGCCCCTTTTGACGGTGCTGCTCATGCTTCCGGTAATCGCCACCCTCGCCTTCCCGCTGCCCGCGATGTTCTACAGTCTGGGCAAACCCGGCGGGCCATTGATCGCCAATATCATCGGCGCGATCATATTCGTAGGAAGCTTGCCCGCGCTGACCTCGGTACACGGCTTGGTCGGCGCTGGCGCGGCGCTGGTAGTGGGGCGCCTGTGCTCCTTCCTCATCATGAGTGCACAGCTCGCCGTCCTCTATCGACGGCACAAGGCCGGGGTGGAAGCTGGTCGTCAGCTCGGCTAGAGGCTGGCCCATGCTCAAGACCCCCGATCCCGCCCTCGCCCACGAGCCCAAGCTTCTGCCGTTCGACTGGTCCGATCCGTTCGGCCTTGACGAGCAACTGACCGAAGACGAACGCCTCGTCCGCGACACCGCGGAAGGCTATGCGCAGGAAAAGCTCCAGCCGCGCGTCACCGAAGCGTATCTCGAAGAAAGCTTCGACCGCGAGATCCTGCGCGAAATGGGCCAGCTCGGCCTGCTCGGCGCGACGATCCCGGCGGAATATGGCGGCGCCGGTCTCGGCTATGTCGCCTATGGCCTGATCGCGCGCGCGGTGGAGCGTGTCGACAGCGGTTACCGCTCGGCGATGAGCGTGCAGAGCTCGCTCGTCATGTACCCGATCTTCGCCTACGGCTCGGAAGAGCAGCGTCGTAAGTATCTGCCGGGCCTGGCGTCCGGCGAATTGGTCGGCTGCTTCGGCCTGACCGAGCCGGACGCGGGCTCCGACCCCGGCGGCATGCGCACCACCGCCAAGAAAACGGCCAACGGCTACATCCTGTCGGGCGCCAAGATGTGGATCACCAACAGTCCCATCGCCGACGTTTTCGTCGTCTGGGCAAAGTCCGAAGCGCATGGCGGCAAGATCCGCGGCTTCGTGCTTGAGAAGGGCATGCCGGGCCTCACCGCCCCGCAGGTCAAACAAAAGCTCAGCCTGCGCGCCTCGATCACCGGCGAGATCGTGATGGACGGCGTTGAGGTTGGCGAGGATGCGCTGCTGCCAAACGTCGAAGGACTGAAGGGGCCATTCGGCTGCCTCAACCGTGCGCGCTACGGCATCGGCTGGGGTTCGATGGGCGCGGCCGAAGCCTGCTTTCACGCCGCGCGGCAATATACGCTGGAGCGCCACCAGTTCGGGCGTCCGCTCGCGGCGACTCAGCTCGTGCAGCTTAAGCTTGCCAACATGGTCACCGAAATCACGCTCGGCCTGCAGGCGGCCCTGCGCGTCGGACGCCGGCTCGAAGACGGCGAACTGATCCCCGAGACGATCAGCCTCATCAAGCGCAACAATTGCGGCAAGGCGCTCGATATCGCCCGCATTGCCCGCGACATGCATGGCGGCAATGGGATCAGCGCCGAATATCAGGTCATCCGCCACGCGCTGAACCTGGAAACCGTCAACACCTATGAGGGCACGCACGACGTCCACGCGCTGATCATCGGCCGGGCGATCACCGGCCTCAGCGCTTTCTGATACGAAAAAGGGCGACTCCGCGAGGAGCCGCCCTTTCTTGTTCGTAAGCAACCGAATTATTCGGGAGCGCCGCCGCTACCCATGCCGAGCTGCTCCATGTCGGCAGCATCCGGACGCTTGTCGAACACGGCGTCGATCAGGCCGAATTCCTTCGCCTCGTCGGCTTCAAGGAAGCTGTCACGATCCATCGCCTTTTCGATCCGCTCGAGGTCCTGGCCGGTATACTTGGCGTACAGGCTGTTGAGCCGGGTGCGCATGCGCAGGATTTCGCGGGCCTGGATTTCGATGTCCGACGCCATGCCCTGCGCGCCACCCGACGGCTGGTGGATCATGATCCGGCTGTTGGTCAGCGCGACACGCATTCCGGGCTCGCCCGCGGCAAGCAGGAAGCTGCCCATCGACGCGGCCTGACCGATACAGACGGTGCCGACGCGCGGGCGGATGTATTGCATCGTGTCGTGGATCGCGAGGCCGCTGGTGACCACGCCGCCCGGCGAGTTGATGTACATGAAGATGTCCTTCTTCGGGTTCTCGGACTCGAGGAAGAGTAGCTGGGCGACGATCAGCGATGACATGTGATCCTCGATCGGGCCGGTGATGAAGACGATTCGCTCGCGCAGCAGCCGCGAATAAATGTCGAAGCTACGCTCGCCCCGGTTCGATTGTTCGATAACGATAGGAACGAGGCCGGAAACGATGTCGTGATGATCCATTGGGTATGATGTCCTTGCTTGAGGGACCTACATCGGGCGATTGTCGGGAGAGTTCAAGTTTGACATAGCCAATCGCTCGTGGCGGCACCCTTGCAGCGTACTTTGGGTAGTGCGGTTTCGTGTGTCGTTGCGTTGAACACTTCGGAAGTGCGCACGGCGGCGTAGGTAAGCAATGGATGCACAAGCTCAGTCACGGTCGGATGCAGCGGCCCCCGCGCTTCTAGCCCACGACCGTACACAGTGGGTCGACGTAGCACGCGGCCTCGGCATCATTCTGGTGGTCTGGGGCCACGCCCTGCGGGCGCACTTCGATCTCACGGGAGTTGCGTGGGCGGCAGCGCAGGACCGGTGGATCTACTCCTTTCACATGCCGCTCTTCTTTCTCCTTGCGGGCCTCTTTCTCTGGCGGAGTATCGGCAAGGGGAAGTCGCAGTTTCTGAAGGGCCGTTGGTCCGGAGTTATATGGCCATACTTGCTGTGGTCGTTTGTTTGCGGGCTGATTGAATTAAGCCTCGCAAACTATGTCACAAGTCCGATCGGCCTACGTGAGGTCTTGCTGCTACCCTTTGTTCCAATTGAGCAATTCTGGTTTCTGTATGCGCTACTTATTTGTCAGTTGATTTGCTTGGCCCTGTTTCCGTCAAAGGCTTGGCTTTGGCTTTTCGTCATCATCGGTCTGGGTTTGCTACAGATTGTCGCAAGTCCCTGGATTGGATTTCGTGCTCTGATTTATCTTCCATTCGTTGCGGTGGGACTGACGTTTACTGGAGCTCTCAAGCGGCTTGCGCAAGCCCAGCCAATCGCGCATTTCTTGTTTTTCCTTGGCGCATTTAGTTGCCTTGGCGCGGTTTTGCTGACTGAAGCGGCAGATAGCTTCCCCCGATTGTCCCTGCTGCTTACTGGAATTTTCGGAAGCGTCAGTCTGATGGCGTTGTCGATGCTGATGGCAGGTCAAGCCACACTGGGATCGATACTTGGCAGTCTTGGCCGTGCCAGCCTCGCGATCTTCGTCCTTCACACTCTGTTCTCGGCGGGCACTCGCATCGCCTTCAAGCTCGTCGGCGTCGCTCCGGAGAATGCAATTTCGTTTGGTAGCAGCGTTCTGGCCGGACTGACGGTCCCGTGGCTGATTTACTTGTGGGCGCGTAGACGTAGGCTTCTCTCGCCACTCGGATTCGGTAGCGCTTAACTCGGCGAAGACTCACCGTGGGTCACTGCTGAGGCCGGTAGCGCCGCCACTTGGGACATGCTGACGTTTGACCAAGAGTTCGCCGTCGAAGGGTATTGCAGATAGGCCAGTCGACGGGTTTCGCGCCGCCCACGGGTCACGGTGTCAAGGATAAGGCCGGCGAAGAGGCAAAGAACGGCGATGATGATCATACCCGTTACGAGGATCGCAGTCGGTACCCGCGGAACCAGACCCGTCTCAAGATAGGTCGTTACGAGGGGAACGGAGAGCGCCAAGGCAGCAACTACCATTGCCGAACCGACAGAGCCGTAAAACAAGGCCGGTCGCTCGGCCCGAAAAAGAGTGAGCATGACGCTGAGGATGCGCCAGCCGTCGCGATAGGTATTCAGCTTGGAGGCAGAGCCTTCGGGACGTGCCGCATAGCTGGTGATAACCTCACCGACGGGCATTCTGAGTTCAAGCGCATGAATGCTGATCTCGGTTTCGATCTCGAATCCAGCAGATAGTACCGGGAAGCTTTTTACGAAGCGTCGCGAGAAGACGCGATATCCGCTGAAAATGTCGGTGAAAGTTCTCCCGAACAGGCCTGACAGCAATCCCGTGAACAGCTTGTTGCCGAGAACATGTCCGCCGCGATACGCGGCTTTGGCTTCATGCTGGCGGGTGCCGACAACCATGTCGAGCTGCTCGCCTAGCAGCAGGTCGACCATTTTCTGGGCAGCGGAGGGTTCATACGTCAGATCGCCGTCGGCCATCACGTAGACGTCGGCTTCGATGTCCGCGAACATGCGGCGGACGACATGGCCCTTGCCCTGCTGCCGCTCGGTGCGGACCACGGCGCCGGCGGCCCGTGCGATCTCGACCGTGCGGTCCGAACTGTTGTTATCGTAGACGTAAATCGTGGCATCAGGGAGCGCGGCGCGAAAGCCAGCGACAGTCGGCGCGATAGCGGCTTCTTCGTTATAGCAGGGCAGCAGCACGGCCACGCGTGGGCTGGGCGCGACGCTCATCAATCTCTCATCAATCATCGCGGATCCCATGCGGAATCTATCGTTTTCCCACTGGCAGGATCAGCGGCGGGTGGCCCCGGGTCAAGCCCGGGGCACCACGGAAGTTAGGCCGAGGCCTTCTTCGACTTCTTGGCCGGAGCCTTCGCACCAGCGCCGTCCTTGACCGGCTCGGCCGGGGTCGGCGTGGCGGCTTCGGCCTCGACCGCACCCTTGGCGGGCTTGGCCTTCTTGGCAGCAGGCTTCACTTCGGCAGCCGTTTCGGCGGCTTCGGCGGCAGGAGCCTCTTCGGTCGCGGCAGCAGCCTTCTTGCCCTTGGCCGGTGCCTTCTTGGCAGCCTTGGCCGGCTTTTCGTCGCCGCCATGGTCGTGGCCACAGCCCGGACCATGCACATGGCCTTCCTCGGTCTCGAGGTCGGCTTCGATCTCGGCGCGGGTCGCGGCGCGATCGGTGATCTCGGCCTTGGTGAAGAGGAAGTCGACGACCTTGTCCTCATACAACGGGGCGCGCAGCTGGGCGGCCGCCATCGGCTCCTGCTGGATGTACTGGATGAAACGCTCGCGGTCGGCGGGCTGATACTGCTGCGCAGCCTGGGCAATCAGGCGGTTCATCTCCTGGTTCGAGACATCGACGCCATTGGCCTGGCCGATCTCGCTCAGCAACAGGCCGAGGCGCACGCGGCGCTCGGCGATCTTGCGATACTCGTCCTTGTCCTTTTCGATCTCGGCCTTGGCGGATTCGGGATCGCTCTCGTGCCCGGCTTCATGCTCGAGCTGCGCCATGATGTTGGCGAACTCGGCCTCGACCATCGAGGGCGGCACTTCGAAATCATGGGCGGCAGCGAGCTGGTCGAGCAGACGGCGCTTCATGTGGGTGCGGGTAAGGCCGTTCAGTTCCTGCGTCTGCTGATCGCGCAACAGGCCCTTGAGCTGGTCAAGGCTTTCAAGACCAAGGGTCTTGGCGAAGTCGTCGTCGATCTTGGTCTCGCCAGCGACCTTCACCGCGGTGACCTTTACGTCGAAGGTGGCGGGCTGGCCCTTCAGATTCTCGGCCGGATAATCGTCCGGGAAGGTGACGTTGAGCGTACGCTCTTCACCGACCTTGGCGCCGATCAGCTGGTCTTCGAAGCCCGGGATCAGGGTGCCCGAACCGATCTCGACCGCCATGTCGGTGCCGGTGCCGCCTTCGAACGCGACACCGTCCGAGGTCTTGCCGACGAAATCGAGCACGACCTGATCGCCGGTCTCCGCCGTCTTGCCTTCCGGCGCGTCTTCGAACCGCTTGGCGTTGCTGGCGAACTGCGCGACCTGCGCATCGACCGCGCTGTCATCGGCTTCGGCCGTCAGGCGTTCGAGCTTCAGCCCCTCGATCTGCGGGGTCGGGATCTGCGGCAGGGTTTCAAGGCGAACAGTGACTTCGGCGTCCTTGCCGGCTTCATACCCTTCCTTGAGCTCAACCTGCGGCTGCATCGCCGGGCGCAGGCTCTGCTCGGTCAGCAGCTTCTGCACCCCCTGCTGGATGGTGGTGTTGAGCGCGTCCTGAAGCAGCGCGTCGCCGTGCATCTTGCGGATCAGATTGGCAGGCACCTTGCCGGGGCGGAAACCGGGCATCCGGATCGAGGGGGCGATGCGCTTGACCTCGCCGGCGATCCGCTCGTCGATCTCGGCTGCCGTGAAGGTCAGCTGGTAGGCCCGCTTCAGGCCTTCGTTCTCGATCTCGACATGCTGCATGGTGACAAGAAATCCCGGATAACAAGTGGATAGGTCGTTCGCCCTGGCCTGGGCGAAACTGGTGCGGGCGAAGGGACTCGAACCCCCACATCTTGCGATACTGGTACCTAAAACCAGCGCGTCTACCAATTCCGCCACGCCCGCGCGAGCGTTCAGGGGCGGCCCTATAGCAGCGTTGGGGTTTGGGGCAAGACGTTGAGGCGGAAGCTCGACCGGGGCGGACCCAAGCGAAAGGCCGTACGTTCCACTCTCCATGCAACAGCTTCCCCCCTTCCCCGACGACGCCCCCGGTTTCGATCCCGGCGCGCCAGAGCCCAGCACGCCCGGCCAGCCCGCCCCGCCTGCACAGCCGAGCGAACCGGGTCAGCCGGCACCTCCCGCGCAGCCGAGCCAGCCTGGCCAGCCGACTCCGGCTCCGCCCGAAGCGCCTCCGTCGCATGCGCCGATCGACGTTCCCTCGCCAAGCGCGCCGGGCACCGAGACGCCGAGCACCCCGGTGTCGCCCATCGCCTGAGAGACCTACGGGATCGTCAGACGCCTTTTGCCTTGACGATCAGTGCGTCGATCAACTGGTCGGCGGCGATCCCGATCACCGCGCCTGCCGCGACGTCGGTCACATAATGGCGTGAGCGGATAATCTGGGCCGCGCCGGCCAGCGCAGCGAGACCATAGGCTGGAAGCCGGGCACCGGGATTGTCGCGAGCGACAGCCAGCGCGACGGCCACCGCACCGGCGGTATGGCCGGACGGAAAACTGTTGAAGTCGCTTTCGTGCCGCTCGCCTTGACGCAAGACATAGTCCCCGCGGCGCGCGGCCGCTTCGGGGCGGGTGCGATCGACCATCTTCTTGATTACGCCGCGAAGCGCCGTCGCGAGAAGGTGGGTGGCGAGGATGCGGGTGCCAGTTCGCCACGTCGGTCCATCGCGCAGGACGAGCGCGGTGGCCAGCACGCCGGCCGCTGCGGCATATAAGGGTTCCTGGTCCGATAATTCGCTGACCGCGCCGAGCAGCGTGACGGCGGCTCCGCCTTCATGCGGAATAAAGACGTCGGCAACCGCCGCGTCCATTTCCTCGACGGAGGCGGCGGGTTCGAAATCGGGATGGTTCTGCAAATCCGTCACAAGCCGTTCAACGGTGCGGCAGGTGACAATGTTGCACCGCGCCTATCTGCGGCGCGCCGCGCTCCGCACTATCGCTTCATAATCGGGCAGCGCCTGTGCGTAATAATGCGCCCGCGCGGCATCGAGCATGACGAGATACAGCCGCCCGTCGATCACGGCCCCGACCGCGCGGCCCTTGCGCCACACTTCGTCGCCGTCGAGATGCTCGAAATCGAGCTGGAAACCGTTGGCTCCGAGGAATGTACGTGGCGCGAGACCGAGGGTTCGGAACTCGACCGAGCCGCCTTCCACCCGGAACAGGGTTTCGAGCAGGCTGGCGACTTCGGGCGCGGTCATGGTCGAGCGGAAGCGCGGCACCTGCCGATCGGCCTTATATTCCTGCCAGATCAGCCTTTTGTTATCGGGAAGTGCCGTCACGAAGGTGATGCCGTCGAGATACGGTCCATTGAGGGTCCAGTCTTCGACCCAGCGAACGTCGGTGAAGGAGAAACCGCCTTGGCGATTCCATTCGCGAGGGCTGGTGACGCTCATCGCGCCCGAACCGACGTTGACGGTCTGCCCCGCCCGCACGAGGCCATAGGGACTGCCCAGCCCGCCGAGCGATGAGCCGGTCGATCCGCAGGCGGACAGGCTGAGCGCGAGAGCGTTGGCGAGGGCAAATGTTTTGATCATCTTGGTCACGCGCACACGCCCCCTCAACCCAGGATCATTTGGCGCACGAACGGCGCGTCGGGCGCGCTCGGCGCCACGGCGAGATAGCGTTGCAGCGCGACGCGCCCTTCCGCCACCCTGCCTTGTTTCATCAGCATCACGCCGTGCCAGCGCCAGGCATCGGCGGGCGCGTCGGGATAGGTCACCGCCTGCGCATAGTTGAGCGCGGCCGCCTGCTGGTTCTGAATGCCCTCGCGCAGGCGGAAGATCTCGGCACGGTTGTAGAGCAGGACGCCATTCCACCCGTCACGCGCGAGGGTCTCGACGATATACTGGCTGGCGCCCGGATCGTTTAGCTTCACCTGGTCGTCGAACAGGCTGGCGCGGATCGGCGCGATCGCCTGCAGGTAGCGCTCCCGTCCGCGGTCGTAGCTGCGCCCCGGCACCGTCAGTTCCTGCGCCGAGATGGCAAGATCCTTGAGGCGTTCGCGGGGGGCGGGGTGGGTCGAGAACAGGCTGTAGCCGCGATCGACCCGCTTGCGCCGTTCGCGCGCCGACCATTCGAGTTCGGTGATGAGCTGGTCCCACGTCTCCGACATGCTCATCGGGGCGTAGCCGGCCTCGGCGATCAGCTTGACGCCGAGCGCATCAGATTCGGCTTCGAGCTGGCGGCTGTATTTGAACAGGGTCAGCATGGTGCCGAGTTCGGCCAGCCGGACAAGGTCACCGGTGTAGGTGCCCGCCGCGCCGCCCGCGACCCCTGCCACCATCGCCAGCCCGGCGAAGATGTTGGTCTTGCGCTTCATGTCGCGCCAGCTGCGGATCTGGTGGCGCAGCAGAAAGTGGCTGCTTTCGTGGGCGATGACGCCGGCCAACTGCGCTTCGTCGCGCATCCGCAGGAGCAAACCGGAGAAGAAGACGGTGAACCCGGTCGGAAACATCATCGCGTTGAATTCGGGCACCCGCGCCAGATAGATGCGCATGTCCTTGGCCGCCGGGCCGCCGACCTTGCCGATCAGGCCCTGCAGATAGCTGTTGAGCGCCGGATCGCGGATCAGGAGGTTGGAGCCCGCCACCTCCTCCTCGACCCGTTCCATCTGCTGCCACAGACCTTTTTCGTCGGTGTCGGTCGGCTTGTAGCCAGGGCCGATCAGCGGCTGTAGCGAGGAAGGCGCGATGCGGGCCGCGGCCGGACCGGCGAACAGCGCGGCGGTGCCGCCTGCCAGCATCCCCCGGCGCGAGAGATCGAGGCGGCTCACCGGGCCTTCTCCGCGGCCGCCTGAGCGCGGCGAACGTCCCTGCCCGGCTTCATCCGCCCGAGCAGGCGGTCGACGAGCTGGGTCGCGCCCTCGGGCTTACGAATGTCGCCGAGCTTGATCCCGGCGACCTGCGTGCCGGCCTGGACGACGTTGAACCATACGACTTCGCCGGTGCGCAGGTCGACGAGGCTGGCATAGGCGCTTTGCCCGCCGCCACCGATGTTGGGCGCGCAAAAGCCGACAAAGCAGCCGGCGATGCCCAGCACCTGCAGCGCAACGCGGCCGCTGTCGGCGAAGCTGTCCTCGGCGTGCATGAAGAGCGCGTAATCGTAACCGGTGACGCGGCCGAGCTTCACCGCGTCTTCGCCCAGCGTGTAATCGAGCCCGCGTCCGCGCTTGGTCGGGAGTTCGGCGCCGAGAAACTTGTGCAGCGCAATCGAGCTGCCGACCGCCGAATGAAGCCGCTCGAGCTCGGCCACGGTGTCGGCCGGAACACGGGGCAATGCGTCGCGGCGCTCGAGAATCAGGGTCTGCCCGCCCCGCCCGGCCTGTTGCGCGCGCAAGGCCGTGACGATGTTGGCCCGCGCGGTTTCGGTCCAGTCCGCGCGCGGCTCGGTCAAACCGCCCGCCTTGACCGAGCCCACGGTCACGTTGGGCCGCATCACCAGCAGTTTGTAATTGCCCTGCGGCGGGGTGAACTGGAGATCGGCGATCTGCCGCGTTTGCACACAGGCTGACAGAGAAAGCGACAGAGCGCCGAGCGCCAGCGCGGACCGCATTCGATTCATTCGCCGCAAACCCCTTTACGCCGCTAGAACACGCGTTGTTTCAAAGACTTGTAATCGAATTCCATTAATCCGACAACGCTTGCCGATTGGTGAATAGTGCAGCGCGGGCGACGCCGCAGCAAGCCCCGATACGATCCTTAAGGCGGCGCTAACCCTGTCTTTACGCGGGTTGGTATAGCTTGCCGGCTTAGAAACGATCTCAAGAACAAGATCGTTGCGAAGGGGACGGGTAATGGGGCAATCGGGAGTGGCTCGGCAGGTGAGTTCGGCGGTAGCCGATGCTCATGCCGCGCGCCTCGGCGCGGCAGGAAGCGGTGCGCATGCCCATGCCGCGGATCTCGCCGGTCCGCTTGCGCCCTATCGCGCCCGCGATCTCGACGATTTCGTGCACCTGCTGTGCGCGGTCTACGGCCGCCAACCCACCGTGTCCGAACTCGCGCTTGGCAGCGCCCCGCCCGCCCCGGTCCGGGCGTGGCTGGAGCAGACGTCCGCGGCGTTCGAGCGCGAGCGGCTGTATCTCGTTCGCCTGACCTCGGCGGTGGGGCCGATCCCGAGCACGCCGGGCGCTGCCGAAACCGAAGCGGCGCTGCTCGCGCAGCGTCATGCGCTCGAAACCCTCGCCCGTTCGGAACGGAGCGGCTGCGCGCTTGGCGCGACCACCGCCTTGGTCGCCGACTGGGCCGCGCTTCGTCCCCTGCTCGACAAGGTGGCGGCGCGGGTCGGGGTCGATGTACCCGCCTGCGCGCTGCCGGGCGACGACAGCATCGCGGCGGTTCTGGAGGAAGGCGCCAGCAGCATGGCGGCCGAACGCGCCATCCGCTTCGGTGCCGAGCAGCTTCTGCTTCAGCAGCGCGCTCTGTTCGATCTGCTCGAAGCCCGCAGCGAGGCGCGCGAGGACTACTAAGCGCTGCCCTGCCCTGCTAGGGCGGGACCCATGCGTTTCACCGGAACCTCCGATTATGTCGCGACCGACGACCTGCGCGTCGCGGTCAATGCCGCCGTCACCCTGCGCCGCCCGCTTCTGGTCAAGGGCGAGCCCGGTACCGGCAAGACCGTGCTGGCGCACGAGATTGCCAAGGCCCTGAATGCCCCGTTGATCGAGTGGCACGTCAAGTCGACGACCCGTGCGCATCAGGGCCTCTACGAATATGACGCGGTGGCGCGGCTACGCGATGGCCAACTCGGCGAAGAGCGGGTTCACGACATCCGCAACTACATCAAGCGCGGCAAGCTGTGGGACGCCTTTACCGCGCCGCAGCTGCCCGTGCTGCTGATCGACGAGATCGACAAGGCGGACATCGAATTCCCGAACGACCTCCTGCAGGAGCTCGATCGGATGGAATTCCATGTCTACGAAACCGGCGAGACGGTGAAGGCCAAGGAACGACCGATCGTCGTCATCACCTCGAATAACGAAAAAGAGCTGCCCGACGCCTTCCTGCGCCGCTGCTTCTTCCACTACATCGCCTTCCCCGACCGGGCGACGATGGAGCGGATCGTCGAGGTGCATTTCCCGGGTATCAGCAAGATCCTGCTGAGCAAGGCGCTCGAGCTGTTCTTCGATGTGCGCGATGTGCCTGGCATTAAGAAGAAGCCGTCGACCAGCGAACTGCTCGACTGGCTGAAGCTGCTGCTCCACGAGGAGATGCCGCTCGACGTGCTGCAGGAGCGCGATCCGACCAAGGCGATCCCGCCGCTGCACGGCGCGCTGCTCAAGAACGAGCAGGACGTCATGCTGTTCGAGCGCCTCGCCTTCATGGCCCGGCGCAAGGGCTGAACCCTTTATTCCTCGCGGTAGGCGAGTTCAAAATTGCCCCAGCGGCGGCCGTTGATGAACAGCGGCACGAAGACGTTCTTCACCGGATAGGATTTGTCGCCAAGCTCCATCCGATAGGTCATCAGCATCGCCGCCTTGTCGCTTTCGATCGCGGCGCGGGTCTGTTCGTCCATGAAGATGCGCCGGTTGCGGCAATTGGCGTCGTTCCACACTGGATCGGGGCCGGGCGTGTTGCAGCGCTCGGACAAGTGGGTGGGAAGAAAACCGTCGACGTTGGTGATCGCAGACCCGAGAATCCGCGAATCCTTTAGCTTGTAGCGGTCGAGCAGCGGACGGATGTGCTCGTCCGCGAAATCGCAGAATTGATTGTCGTACTGGACCGGGTTGGTGCCGGGTACCGCGACATATTGGCGGTCGAATACCTGCCCCATGGTGATGCCGCCTTCGCGCACACCGCGTTCGACCACCTCGGCAATGGAGCGCATCGCGTCCTGCGCCAGGATGATCATCGGCGTGTCGTCGATTTCGGCACCGCTATTGGCCAGCGTGTCGAGCATGGTGGCGGACATGAGTTCGAGCTTGGAAAGACGCTGCTGCGCGACGCCGAGCGCGCCGCCATTTTCACGTGCGTCCTCGGCAAAGTCGGTAAGGCTGGCCTTCACGCGGTCGACACTGCTCTGGATAAGGCTAGTCGAATGCGCGATGCCTTCGGTCTGGCGATCGACCATGCCAACGATTTCGCTGACTTCGCGGACGGTTTCGCTGATCTGGCCGAAGCCCTTCTGTGCCGCGCGGCTGCGATCGACGCCGGTCTTGATCTCGGTCGTGACCGCGCCCGCTTCGCGGGTCAGTTCGCTGATGGTGAGGCCGATCTGGCTGGTCGCGGCGCGGGTATCGTGCGCAAGCTTCTTCACCTCGGCGGCGACGACCGCGAAACTGCGTCCGGCATCCCCTGCCCGCGCCGCTTCGATGGTGGCGTTCAAGGCCAGCATGTTGGTCTTGCGCGCGATCGCCTCGATGGTCGAGGACACGCTCTGCACCTGGTTCATGGCCGACGCGAAGCCGGCCATCCGGTCGCCGAGTTCCACCACCAGTTCGGTCAGACCCTTGAAGCCCGCGATGGTCTGTTCGATCGCTTCGCGCCCGGCTTCGAGCTTGGCCTTGGCCTGTTCGGAAAGAAGGCGCGCTTCGTCGGTCGAATCCGACACGCGGGCCTGGTCGGCGAGGAGGCGAGTGGTGACTTCTTCCAGCCCGTCGAGGGCCTTCAGGTGCCCGCCGATGCGCTGCGACACGTCGTTGACGTAGCCGGCGACATCCGAACATTCGATCGACAGCGAACCGCAACTGCGCGCGACGGTGCGGATCGCGTCTTCGGTAACCTGTTCAAGACCGGCGGTAGCCATGCATACTCCGAACGTGAGAACTTCCTCGCGTCCGGAGTAGGCAACAGGCTTTACCGTTCGGTTAACCAGAGCGGGTGCCGCCCCGACCGAAGCCGGGGCGGCCCAGCATCACGCAGCGCGCTGCAGATAGGCCAGCCACAGCTGAGCGATACCGGCGCGCGGGCCCTGAACGGCGTTCAGCGCCGCGGTCGCGCCCGCCGTGTCGCCGCTCCGCGCCAGCGCAATACCGAGGCGAAGGTTGGCGAGGTCGGCACCGGCCCCGCCCTTGGCCACTTGCGCACGATAGGCTGCCGCGGCCTTGGCGTAATCGCCGCGGCCGAGATAGACGTCGGCGTTGGGCGTGCTCTTGTCGGCGGCATCACGCGACGCGGCCGACTTGTAAAGTTCGCTCCAGGTCGACTTGTTGCGGTCGAGCTTGCCGGCCGCAAAGGCTTCGTCGAGCACGGCCTTGGCTTCGCCCGGCAGACCGCGGGTCAGCAGCGCATCGACATAAGGGAAATAATCGCCTTCGCCCTCGAAGCTCGAGGTCGCGCGCTGAAGGCGGAACAGGTCGAGCTTGTCGGCTGCCGACAGGCTCATAGACTGCTCGGAGATCTTGATCGCATTGCGCCAGTTCTTGCCCGACGGCACCTTTTTCGCCTGCGTGAGCGCGATCTCGCGGGCGACCGGCAGCTTGTTGTTATAGGCGATGCTGAAGATCTGGTCGGCGACGGCCTGGTCGAACGGCTTGCCGGCGGCGGCCCAGAGCGCCTGCGCCTTCTGGAGCGAGGCAACTGCCTGGACCGGCTGCTTCTGGCGATTCTGCGTTAGACCGAGGATGTAATGCGCCTCGCCGTCATTTGGGTTGGCTTGCACCGCTTGCTGGGCGCGGGTGGCCGCCTTGGCGGAGGCCGCGGTGTCGGCCGCGCCCTTGTTGTAGTTCAGCTTGGCCGAAACGATGCTGAGGCTGGCCAAGTCTTCCTGCGTGGCCATCCCGGAATCGAGAACGCCTTCGACCGCCGGAAGCAGCGCTGCGCTGTTTCCGGCAGCGGCAAGCGCCGGGATCTGAAGGCGATAAGCAAGGTAGCGATCGGCCGGGGTCTTGGCGACGGCCAGCGCTGCGGCGCCCAGCGCTGGAACATCGGCATTACGCTTTTCTACAGCCGCCTTCTGAAGCGCGATAATGGCGGGTGCCGCTTCCTTGGACGGCGTCAGCTTGGGCTGCTGCGCCTCGGCAGCCTTTTGCTGCGCCAGGCCGGCGGACGGAACCGCAACCGCGGACATCAAAAAGGCGGCCATCAGCGCGCGGGACTTGGTCGTCATCGAGAAGCTACTCCCTGAAATGGAAAGGCAAGCGACTGAAGTCCCTTTAGACCGCAGCCGCGACGCTCGCCAGCCTCAAGCCGATTCTCGGTGAACCTCGATTGAACCGTGACTTTTCATGCGGTTAGCAGCCGGTATGGACGGATAGGCCGCAGCTTTGCTAGCCGCCCTTTCATCGTGATCATCCTTCTCTCCCCCGCCAAGACCCTCGATTTCGCAACCCCCTTCGACGAGGAGCCGACCCAGCCGCGCTTCGAGCGGGAAGCGGGCAGCATCGCGCGCGCCGCGGCCAAGCTTACCCCCGACGATCTGGCCGGGCTGATGCACATTTCCGACAAGCTGGCGGAGCTCAATGCGGCGCGCTTCAAGACCTTCCGCAAGGCCGACAAGCGGCCCGCCATCCGCGCGTTCGCCGGCGACGTCTATCGCGGCTTCGACGCGGCCAGCGCGGACGAGGAAACCATTGCTTTCGCGCAGGATCATCTGCGCATCCTGTCGGGTCTCTACGGCGTGCTTCGACCGCTCGACGCGATGAAGCCTTATCGGCTCGAAATGGGTACGGGGTGGAGCCCGAGCGGCGGCAAGCTGGTCGAGCATTGGGGGCGTAAAGTCGCCAAGGCCGTGCTGGACGAGGTCAAGGCCGACGGCGGCGTGCTGATGAACCTCGCCAGCAACGAATATTTTGCGGTGGTGCAGCCCTTCCTGCCCAAGAAAGGCGTGACTCTGGTCAGCCCCGATTTCCGGGTAAGGACTGCCAAGGGCCTTCAGTTCCAGAGCTTCACCGCCAAGGTCGCGCGGGGCACCATGGCGCGCTGGCTGTGCGAGGAACGGGTCAGCGACCTCGCGGCGCTGAAGGGCTTCGATCGCGATGGCTGGGCCCATGACGCGGAAGGCAGCACCCCTGCCCGCCCGCTCTTCGTCAAAGGCTGACGAAACCACGAAATCCCTCGCGCGTACACGCGCGCGCTGCTAGACCTCGAAGCATAACGATAAGCACAAGCATCAGGAACGCACTTGGCCACCTTGCCCCCGGCGGAAACCCCGCCTTCGTCGACGGATTTCATCGCCCCCATCTCCATCGTCGAGGAGATGAAGACCTCCTACCTCGACTATGCAATGAGCGTCATCGTCAGCCGCGCGCTGCCCGACGTTCGCGACGGCCTGAAGCCAGTGCACCGCCGGATCCTCTTCTCGGCAAGCGAGAACGGGTTCGTCTACAACCGGCCCTACCGCAAATCCGCCCGCATCGTCGGTGACGTGATCGGTAAATATCACCCGCACGGCGACACCGCGATCTATGATGCGCTGGCCCGCATGACCCAGGACTGGTCGATGCGCGTGCCGCTGATCGACGGCCAGGGCAACTTCGGCTCGATGGATCCCGATCCGCCCGCCGCCATGCGTTATACCGAAGCGCGGCTGGCCAAGGTGGCGGGCTTCCTGCTCGGCGATCTCGACAAGGACACGGTCAACTTCCAGCCGAACTACGACGCATCCGAGCGCGAGCCGCAGGTGCTTCCGGCGCGCTTTCCCAACCTGCTGGTCAACGGCGCGGGCGGCATCGCAGTCGGCATGGCGACCAACATCCCGCCGCATAACCTCGGCGAAGTGCTTAGCGCCTGCCGCGCCTATATCGACGACCCGGCGGTCACCACCGAACAGTTGGTGGAGCACGTCAAGGGGCCGGATTTCCCGACCGGCGCCATCATTCTTGGCACCGCGGGCATTCGCTCGGCCTACACCACCGGTCGTGGCTCGGTCGCGGTGCGTTCGAAGTACAAGATCGAGGAAGGCCGCAACGACCGCAAGTCGATCGTCCTGACCGAAATTCCCTTCCAGCAGGGCAAGAACGCGCTGGTCGAGAAGATCGCAGAGGCCGCCAAGGACAAGCGCATCGAGGGCGTTTCGGACATTCGCGACGAGAGCAACCGCGAAGGCGTTCGCGTGGTTATCGAGCTGAAGCGCGACGCAACGCCCGAGGTGGTCCTGAACCAGCTATGGCGGCATACCCCGGCGCAGGGGTCGTTCCCGGCCAACATGCTGGCGATCCGCTCGGGCCGGCCCGAGACGTTAACCCTGCGCGACATCATCGAGAGCTTCGTCAAGTTCCGCGAAGAGGTCATCACCCGCCGCTCCAAGTTCGAGCTGATGAAGGCGCGCGAGCGGGCCCACATCCTGCTCGGGCTGGTGGTAGCGGTCACCAATCTCGACGAGGTCGTCCGCATTATCCGCGGCAGCGCCTCGCCTGCAGAAGCGCGCGAAGCGCTGCTGGCGAGGGCGTGGCCGGGTGACGAGATCCGCCCCTATATCCGGCTGGTCGAAGCGGTCGAAGCGCAGGCCGTGGGCGCGGATTATCGCCTCAGCGAAGCGCAGGTGAAGGCGATTCTTGACCTGCGCCTCCACCGCCTGACCGCTCTCGGCCGCGACGAAATCGGCAATGAGCTCGAAGGGCTCGCCAAGGTCATCACCGACCTTCTCGAAATCCTCGGCAATCGCGTCCGCCTGTACGAAGTGATGCGCGAGGAACTGGACGAGGTCGACCGGGAATTCTCGACCCCGCGCAAGACCGAGCTCGCCGCGGCGTTCGACGGGATCGACGACGAGGACCTGATCGAGCGCGAGGACATGGTCGTGACGGTGACCATGACCGGCTACATCAAGCGCACCGCGCTGTCGGTGTTCCGCGAGCAGAAGCGCGGCGGCAAGGGCCGGTCGGGGATCGCCACCAAGGACGAGGATGCGGTCACCAACCTGTTCGTGACCTCGACCCACACCCCGGTGCTGTTCTTCTCAAACCTCGGCCGGGTCTACCGGATGAAGGTGTGGCGCCTGCCCGAAGGCGGCCCGACCGCCAAGGGGCGGCCCATGATCAACATCCTGCCGCTTCAGGCGGGCGAAGTGATCACCACTGTGCTTCCGCTACCCGAGGACGAGGAGCAGTGGAACGCGCTTCACCTGATGTTCGCCACGGCGCATGGCGCGGTGCGCCGCAACAGCATGGATGCATTCAAGAATATTCCCACCGCCGGCAAGATCGCGATGAAGTTCGGGATCGCCGACGAGGGCGAGGAAGAAGATGCGACCGACCGGCTGGTCGGCGTCGCGCTGTGCAGCGAGGAAGACGACGTCCTGCTCGCGACGCGCAACGGCAAGGCGATCCGCTTCATGTCGACGGCGATCCGCGAATTCCAGTCGCGCTCTTCCACCGGGGTTCGCGGCGTGCGGTTGCTGGGCGATGACCAAGTCATCTCGATGTCGATCCTGCGCCGGGCCGGGACCACGCCGGAAGAACGCGAAGCCTATCTGCGCAGCCCGAAATGGCGCGACAATGATGGCGCAGAAGGGATCGAGGCCGACCGCTACGCTTACATGGCGGAGGCGGAACAGTTCATCCTCACCGTCACCGAAAACGGCTACGGGAAGCGCACCAGCGCGTACGAATACCGCCGCACCGGCCGCGGTGGCCAGGGCATCACCAATATCGATACCGGCGAACGCAATGGCGGTGTGGTGGCGAGCTTCCCGGTCAAGCCCGGCGAACAGATCATGCTGGCGACCAACCAGGGCAAGATGATCCGCACCACCGTGGGCTCGATCCGCATCGCGGGTCGCAACACGCAGGGCGTGATGATCTTCCGTGTCGACAAATCCGAGCATGTCGTGTCGGTCGCGCGCATCGACGAGGAGGACGAGGTCGAGGTCGAGGCACTGAACGACGGCGAGGTCGCGATCGACGATGGCGCCAACACGGCCGAGCACGAACTCGACAAACCGGTGGATCCGGGCGTCAGCGAGGAATGATCGTGGCGCCTCGGCACAGGCCGGGGCGCAACCCTGACGGGGTCCGTCCGTTCTCTTCCTTGTAGGCAAGGAGGAGTTTTACATGCCCATTCCCAATCGTGCGCTGGTCCTGGTGGTCGACGGCCGCAAGATGCTGTTCTTCCGCAACGAAGGCGACACGAACCAGATCGACCTGCGCACCGAAGCGCATGAAGAGCGCGACGACGCAGCCCATGACGGCGATCTGAAGACCGACGCCCCCGGCACCTCGCACAGCAGCGTCGGGCCCGGCCGGTCGAGCATGGAAGAAACCGACTTCAAGCAGCAGGACGAGGACAATTGGGTCAAGGAAGCGGCCGAAAAGCTGCGCCTTCGCGCGCTTCGCGGTGACTTCGAGCATCTTTGCATCGTCGCCCCGCCCAAGGCGCTCGGCGTCCTTCGCAAGGCGCTTCACAAGGAAGTCGAAAAGCGCGTCGTCTGTACCATCAACAAGGAAATGAGCGGGCGTCCGATTCCCGATATCGAAGCGCTGATCGTCGAGCATACCAAGGCAGAAGAACCCGCCGACGTCTGACCGGCCGGGTGGCCGTTCGTTGCAAACCGCTCGCAACAGGAACGGCCACCCTGCTCCACCCGTTTCTCGGCCAAGCATTCACCCCATCCGGGAGACATCACATGGCCACGCGAAACGAAAATCGTACGCGCACCCGTACCACGGCGGGCACCAAGAAAACCAATCGCTCGAACACCGAGCGTAGCGCCTTCAGTTTCGGAGACACCGCCACTGGAGCGGCCCCGCTACTCGGTGCGCTGGCCGCCGGCGCGGCGATCGGCATCGGCGTCAACTGGGTTCGCAAATTCGTCCAGCAGACCTCGGAATCGATGGCGGCCGGCGGAGAATGGGATCAGATCCTCGCGCTCGAACACAAGGCGACGCTGGCGAAGTTCGATCTCATTCTCGCTACCGAGGATGACGAGACTCTGAAGCGCACGGCGCTGATCAAGACGCTGCATTATGCGCTGAACAAGCATGCCGCGCAGGAGGAGCAGGTGGTCTATCCGGCGCTGCGTCAGGCCAACGAAACGGTCGACGCCGACCATCTCGAGCATGAGCATGGCTATGTGAAGACCTATCTCTATCGCCTTGAAAACATGGACAAGGGCAGTGCGGAGTTCCTTCCCACCGTGCGCGAGTTCCGCGACCTGATCGAGGAACATGCGCGGATGGAGGAAGAGCAGGTCTATCCGCGCTTCAAGAACTCGCTGAGCGAGGAGCAAAACGCCAAGATCACCAGCCTGATGAACAAGGAAGGCATGAAGATGGCCTGAGGCCTTCCGGCCCTGTCATCGACGAAGGCCCCGGCAGCGATGCCGGGGCTTTTTCGTGTCAGCCGACGAGGCGCAATTGTTCGGCCGCGGCGAGGGTAACGCCGCCTTCGCCGACGAAGCGTTCCAGTCGGGCCCCGAGCTCGGCATCGACCGCGAAGCGCCCGGGCAAAAGCAGCTGCGCAGCCCGGCCATTGCTGACCGGAACCACCAACCGCACGATCCCGCTTCCGGCGGCGAGCTCCTTGAACTCGGCCAGGACCGCGGAAATGGCGGCTTCGTCAGGGCAGCGGACGGTGAGCTCGACCCGGCTGCGGCGGGCCAATTCCTCGAGCGGCTGAAAGCGCTTGATCGTGACCCGCGGCTGTTCTTCACCCGGGCGGCGGTCGAGTTCGACCGTGAGCAGGCCGCATTGCCCTGCCTTGGCAGCGGCTTCTACCGCTGCGGCGGCTTCGTCGTCGAATACGGTGGCGTCGAACTGACCGCCACTGTCGCTGAAGCGGGCCATCATGAAGCGGCGACCCTTTTGCGAGGTGCGCCAGCGCGCTTCCTCGACCAATCCCGCCATCGTCGCAGCGCCGCGCCCGTCGGCGGGAATGTTGACCGCGCCAAGCTCGGTTGATTGCCGCACCTTGTGCGCGGCAAGCAGATGCTTGTGATGATCGACCGGATGGGCCGAAAAATAGAAACCGAAGGCGTCTCGCTCGGCCGCCATCCGCTCGGCCAGGGTCCAGCGCGCGTCGCGGGGCAGCCGGATCGGCACCACTTCGGCAGGACCGTCGCTGCCGCCACCGAACAGACCGCCCTGCCCGCTGGTCTTCTCCTGGTGCGCGCTGGCGGCGTGGGCAAGGATGGTCTCGGCGCCGGCATGGACCGCCGCACGGTCGGGGTTGAGGCTGTCGAGGGCCCCGGCGGAAGCGAGGCTTTCGAGCTGGCGGCGGTTGAGGATCCTCGGATCGATCCGCGCCGCGAAATCCTCGAGGCTGGCGAACGGCTTCTTCATCCGCTCGGTGACAAGCTCCTCCATCGCCTTTTCGCCCACGCCCTTGAGCGCCCCCAGCGCATTACGCACGCCGCCATCCTGCACGTCGAACGCGGCCTCGCTGGCATTGACGTCGGGTGGCAGCAGGGTCTGGCCCATGCGGCGGAGGTCGTCGACGAACAGGCAGAGCTTGTCGGTCTGGTGGAGGTCGTAGCTCATCGAGGCGGCGTAGAATTCGGCCGGGTGATGCGCCTTCAACCAGGCGGTATGATAGGCGACGAGGGCGTAGGCGGCGGCGTGGCTCTTGTTGAAGCCGTAGCCGGCGAACTTGTCGATCAAGTCGAACAGCTCGTTTGCCTTGCCCGGCTTGATGTCCTGCCGCCCGCAACCCTCGACGAAGCGGGCGCGCTGGGCGTCCATCTCGGCCTTGATCTTCTTGCCCATCGCGCGGCGCAGCAGATCGGCTTCGCCTAGGCTGTAGCCTGCCAGCACCTGCGCGGCCTGCATCACCTGTTCCTGGTAGACGAAGATGCCGTAGGTTTCCTTGAGCACATCCTCGAGCAGGGCGTGCGGATATTGGATCTCCTGCCGGCCGTTCTTGCGGTCGCCGAACAGCGGGATATTGTCCATCGGGCCCGGGCGGTAGAGTGAGACCAGCGCGATGATATCGCCGAAGTTAGTCGGCCGCACCGCCGCCAGCGTCCGCCGCATGCCTTCGGATTCGAGCTGGAACACGCCCACCGTGTCACCGCGCTGGAGGAGTTCGTAGACTTTCGGGTCTTCCCATTTGAGCTTCGAGTAATCGACCTCGATCCCGCGCTTGGCGAGGAGCCGCTGGCCTTCCTTCAGCACCGATAAGGTCTTGAGGCCGAGGAAGTCGAACTTCACCAGCCCCGCGCCCTCGACATACTTCATGTCGAATTGGGTGACCGGCATGTCCGACCGCGGGTCGCGGTGAAGCGGAACCAGCTCCTGCAGCGGGCGATCGCCGATGACGACGCCAGCGGCATGGGTCGAGCTGTGGCGCGGCAGGCCTTCGAGCTTCATCGCGAGGTCGAACAGCCGCTTTACCTGCGGCTCGTTCTTCACTTCGGCGGCCAACTCACTGACGCCATTTAGGGAACGCTCAAGCGTCCACGGGTCGGTCGGATGGTTGGGCACAAGCTTGGCCAGCCGGTCGACATGGCCATAGCTCATCTGCAGAACGCGGCCCGTGTCCTTGAGCACGGCGCGGGCCTTGAGGCGTCCGAAGGTGATGATCTGCGCTACCTTGTCCCGGCCATATTTGCCCTGGACGTAGCGGATCACCTTGTCGCGGTGGGTTTCACAGAAATCGATGTCGAAGTCGGGCATCGACACGCGTTCGGGATTTAGGAAGCGCTCGAACAGCAAACCAAGCTCGAGCGGGTCGAGGTCGGTGATCAGCAGCGCCCAGGCGACTGCCGAGCCCGCGCCCGAACCACGGCCTGGACCGACCGGAATATCGTTGTTCTTGGCCCACTGGATGAAGTCGGCGACGATCAGGAAGTAGCCGGCAAACCCCATGCGGACGATGACGTCGAGTTCGAAGTCGAGGCGTTCACGGTAGGTAGGCTTCAGGTCCTCGGCATAAAGTTCGATCCGCTTTTCAAGGCCAGCATGGGCCGCGGCGCGGAGAGCTTCGTCCTCGTCCTCCCCCATCCGCGGCAGAATCGGACGGCGCTTGGGTGCGCTGACGGCGCAGCGGCGGGCTACGACGAGAGTATTGGCAAGCGCTTCGGGAAGGTCGGCGAACAGGGCCGCCATCTCGGGCTCGCCCTTCAGCCAGGCGTCTTCGCTGGACCGCGGGCGCTCGGCTTCGTCGACGTAAGCGCTGTTGGCGATGCATAGCATGGCGTCGTGGGCGGCGTGAAAATGGGGCTCGGCGTAGAGCGCCGGGTTGGTCGCGACCAAGGGCAGAGCGAGGTCGTAAGCGAGGTCGAGCAGCGCGCCTTCCGCGGTTTCCTCGGCGGCGTCGCCGCGGCGGCTTACCTCGACATAAAGGCGGTCGGGAAAGAGGGAGGCGAGTCTCTCCAGCGCCGCGCGCGCCTTGCCCGCCTGGCCATCGGCGAGCAGGCGGACGACCGCCCCTTCCCCGCCTGCGGTCAGCGCAATCAGACCCTCGGCATGGCCTGCTAGGTCGTCCATCGTGATGTGAGGGGTCAGGTGATCGGGGCGCTCCATGTGCGCTTTGCTGACCAGCCGGCACAGATTGGCGTAACCCGCCTCATCCTTGGCCAGCAGCGCCAGCCAATCGATCGTTTCCTTGGCCCCGCCCCACTCGACCGGTCGAGCGACGCCGAGCGTGGCACCGATGATCGGCTGGACGCCGGCATCCATCGCCGCGTCGCTGAAGGCCATCGCGGCGTAGAGCCCGTTGCGATCGGTCAGCGCCACCGCCGGAAAGCCGCGCTTGGCCGCCGTCTTGGCGAGGATCTTCGGCTCGATCGCGCCCTCGAGCATCGAGAAGGAAGACAGGACGCGAAGGGGAACAAAGGCCATGAGCGAGGTCTAAAGATGGGACCTCTTGATGGGAAGCGGAAGGGGCCGACTTATCCCCAGCTACGTCGCGCTGCGGAAGCTATTGGCCGCGCCAGCGGCCGTCGGCGATGTCCCTGATTTCGCTGATCCGCCCCCGATAGGCGTCGGCCACACATTCATCGCTGCGTCAACGATCACGGAAGCCGAGAAAGCGGCTGCGGGTCCGCTCCAGCAGCGCGCGGGCTTCCGGATCGGCGCCGCGATAGGCAGTGCCATAGAAGTTCGCCATCTGCCGGTCGAGGGCGGCGAGTTCGGGGCTGTTGCAGACTGCAATCTCACCGCGGGTGCGGGCACGGGCGCAGTTGAAGCTCGGGTTGGCCGACGCCGTGGGCGGGGCCGGTGGGGCAGCGGGCTCGTCTACGGGGCCGGGCGCTTCGGGTACCTCGGGAGCAGTCGGCGGGACGATGACTTCAGGCTCACTCGGCGGTGTCGAAGCGGGTGACGGCGCGGGGCTTCCCATCCGGGCAAGTGTCGCCAGCGGCACCACGATGCCCTCGGCACCACTTAGCGTCACGACGTCGCCGCTCTGGTCGGCTGCGGGTTGCAGGTTGTAGCCAAGGCTCGCCGAAAGCGACCGGCGCCCGCCGACGACTTGGACGCCCGGCGGCAGGTCGAGCGTGACGTCGGCCTGACAGCTCACCCGCTCGAGGCCCGCGTCCTGTTCACGCAGTACGGGGTTGGCGACCCGCAGGGCCGAATAGCCGGAAAGCTGATCAAACGCCGTTTGGTCGGACCCGCGCGTGGTGGCTGCTTGCCGAAACAGCTCGCGCTTGATCAGGTCGTAGGTCGCGGGCGCCGCGCAGCGCGCCTCCGGGTCGGAAGCGGCGGCAGTTTGTTCGTCCTGGCCCTCGGAATTCTCCCCAACCGCGTCCGAGCCCGGACCTGATCGGGTCAGCGAGAGCCCAAACAGGATGGCGCCAAGCAGCAAAAGGCCTCCGACGATCAGCAGCCAGCGGTTGGGACCATTGCGGCGTGGGCCGGAGGCAGCGGGCGATCGTGCACGGTCCCGGTCGAAAGGGTCGGCCTCGTCGTATCGCGGGTCGGGCCGACGTTCGAAACGCGGCTCCTCATCGCGCTCGCCAATCCGCTCGGCATAGCGCGGATCGGGGCGGCGATCCTCGTTCCGTCCCTCGGTGAAACGGGGATTGAAACCGCCCGGTGGCGGCGGATTGTTGCGGTCGAAGGGAGGACGCTGAACCATGGCCGCAGGAACGCTTCAGGCGGGCTTTGGTCCCAGCACTTCGAGCCGTCCCTCGTGGAGGCGGACCACGCGGTCCATCCGCCGGGCGAGACGCTCGTTGTGCGTGGCGACAAGGGCCGCGCTGCCTTCTTTCCGGACGAGATTGAGAAATTCGGCCAGCACCACGTCGGCGGTATGCTCGTCGAGATTGCCGGTCGGCTCGTCGGCGAGGATCAAAGGCGGGCGATTGGCGAGCGCGCGGGCAACCGCCACGCGCTGCTGCTCGCCGCCGCTGAGCTTCGCCGGGCGGTGGCTCAAGCGATGGCCGAGGCCGAGCGCGGTCAGCAGCGACACCGCCCGCTCATTCGCCGCCTCCGGCTCCGCGTCGCGAATAAGCTGTGGCAGCGTGACATTCTCAATCGCGGTGAAGTCGGGCAGCAAGTGGTGAAACTGATAGACGAACCCAAGCGCCTCGCGGCGCAGGTCGGTGCGGCCATCGGTGTCGAGCGCCTCGGCCTGCTGGCCATTGATGCGGATCGAGCCTTCAAACCCGCCTTCGAGCAGGCCGACGGCTTGCAGCAAGGTCGATTTGCCCGAGCCCGAGGGCCCGAGCAGCGCGACGATCTCGCCGGGTTGCACGGCGAGGTCGACGCCATTCAGCACGGTGATGGTGACGTCGCCCTGCGTAAAGGAGCGCTTGAGGCCGCGCGTTTCGAGAACCGCCTCACTCATAACGAAGCACCTGCACCGGATCCGTGCTCGCCGCCTTCCACGCCGGGTAGAGCGTGGACAGGAAGCTCAGGACAAAGGCGGTGACGACGATGACCGTCACCTCGACCGGATCGGTCTTGCTCGGCAGTTCGCTCAAAAAGCGCACGCTCGGATCCCAAAGGTTCTGGCCGGTGATCCACTGGATGGCGTCGACGATCGGCTGGCGGAAGAACAGGAATATGGCGCCGATTAGCAGCCCGCCGAGAATGCCAAGCGTGCCGATGGTTGTGCCGACGGTGACGAACACCTTCATCATGCCTTTGCGGCTGGCGCCCATGGTCCGCAGGATCGCGATGTCGCGGGTCTTGGCGCGGACCAGCATGATCAGGCTCGACAGGATGTTGAACACCGCAACGAGGATAATGAGGCTGAGGACGACGAACATCGCGACGCGCTCGACTTCCAGCGCCTCGAAGATGGCGGCATTCATGCTGCGCCAATCGACCGCGGCGCCCCTGCCCTGCACAAGCTGGGTCAGCGCGCCCATCTGGTCCTGAACCTTGTCAGGGTTCGTTACCTTGACCTCGACCATGCCGACCGCGTCGCCCATCATCAGCAGGGTTTGCGCGTCTTCCATCGGCATGATGACGAAGGCGTTGTCGTAGTCGTAGACACCGACCTCGAAAGTGGCGGCAACCGTATAGCTGACGATCCTCGGCACGGTCCCGACCGGGGTCGAGCGGCCTTCGGGACTGATGAGGCTGATCTCGCCGCCCGGAAAGGTGCCGAGCTGCTGGGCGAGGCGCGTGCCGATGGCGACGCAATTGCAGCCGGGGGTGAGGTTGGCGAGGCTGCCACTCTTGACGCCGCCGGTCAGCACCGGATTGTTGCGGATGTCCCCCACCCGCATGCCGCGCACCAGCACGCCTTCGACGCGGCCGTTGCTGCTTGCCATCAGCGGTTGCTCGATCAGCGGAAGGGCGGACGTGACGCCGGGCACCTTCAAGGCACCATCGGCGATGCGCTGCCAACCTTCGAGGCGGCCGTCATAGCCCTGAAGAATGGCGTGGCCGTTGAGGCCGGCGGTCTTCTCGAACAGTTCGGCGCGGAAGCCATTCATCACGCTCATGACGATGATCAGGGCCGCGACGCCAAGGGCGACGGCGGCGAGGCTGATCATCGAAACGAGGAAGATGAAGCGCTCGCCCTCGCCCTTGCCTGGGAGGAGATAGCGCTTGGCAATGATCCGCTCGTAGCGGGAGAGGATCATGCGGTAAGCCTCGAAAGCACGCTGTCGATGCTGATCTCCTGCTTCTCGCCGGTGGGACGGTCCTTGAGCTCGACCGTGCCGGCCGCCAGCCCGCGCGGGCCGATGATGATCTGCTTGGGAAGGCCCATCAGGTCCATGCCCGCCAGCTTCGCCCCGCCCCGCTCGTCGCGGTCATCGTAGAGCGTCTCGATCCCAGCGGAGGTGAGCTTGTCGTAGAGATCGGATGCGCCCGCCTGCGATGCCGCATCGTCGCCGCGCATGGTGACGATGCCGACCTGCCACGGTGCCACCGCGTCGGGCCAGATGATGCCGTTGTCGTCGTGGCTGGCTTCGATGATCGCGCCGACCAGACGGCTGACGCCAACGCCGTAGCTGCCCATGTGCGGGGAGACGGTGGAGCCGTCGGGCCCGGACACTTTAAGCCCCATGGCGTCACTGTACTTGGTGCCGAAGTAGAAGATGTGCCCGACCTCGATCCCGCGGCCGGTGCGGCGGCTTTCCTCGGGAAGCTCGGCCCACTTGGCCTCGTCGTGGGTCTCGTCGGTCGCGGCGTAGGTCGTGTTGACGCGGTCGAACAGGCCCTTCAGCCCGGCTTCGTCGGCGTAATTCAGGTCCGCCTGGCTCCAGTCGAAGCTGTCGTAGGCTGCGTCGTAGAAGACTTCGCTCTCGCCGGTTGGGGCGAGTACGATAAACTCGTGGGAAAGGTCGCCGCCGATCGGGCCATTGGCGGCGCGCATCGGCACCGCCTGGATGCCCATCCGCTGAAAGGTGCGCAGATAGGCCAGCATCTGCTTGTAGTAGCTGAGGCGCGCGCCCGCTTCGTCGAGGTCGAAGCTGTAGGCGTCCTTCATCAGAAATTCGCGCCCGCGCATCACGCCGAACCGCGGGCGGACTTCGTCGCGGAACTTCCACTGGATGTGATAGAGGGTGCGCGGCAGTTCGCGGTAGGAGCGCGTCTCGGCCGCAAACAGCGCGGTGATCATTTCCTCGTTGGTCGGGCCGTAGAGGATCTCACGGTCATGCCGATCGCGGATGCGCAGCATCTCGGGGCCGTAAGCGTCGTAACGCCCACTTTGCCGCCACAGGTCGGCAGACTGCAGCGTCGGCATAAGAAGCTCGATTGCGCCGGCCTTGTCCTGCTCCTCGCGGACGATCTGTTCGATCTTGTTCAGGACCCGGAGGCCGAGCGGCAGCCAGGCGTAGATACCGGCCGCCGTCTGGCGAACCAGGCCCGCGCGCAGCATCAGCTTGTGGCTGACGATCTGGGCGTCGGCGGGGCTTTCCTTGAGGACGGGCAAAAAAGCTTGTGAAAGGCGCATGCCTGCCCCCCTAGAGGGGCCAAGATGAACAGGCAATCACAGCAGCACTGTTGCCGGTCTGTCACACGGCTTGTGCGATTTTGGCACGCTCGGCGTTAAGCTGATGACATCACGCCCAAAAGGAGGCACCTTTCGCTTCGTTCCAAGCCGCGGCGGCTCCTCTGCCGCGAATGGTCCAAGGGGGCTGACGAGCAATCGTCACGCGAAGGCGCCCGGGTTGCCGCAAGGTGGCCCGGGCGTTTTGCTGTCTGATCGCCTCGCACTCTAGCCCTCTCCCGCCACTTTACATGCCTTTCCTCGGTGAGTGCTCGCGGTTGACTCTGCGCAATAGCGTCCCTAGCTGCGTTTCATCGTATTAGCACGATGGAACAAATGGCGCCTTACCCTTCCCCGACCCGTGACGGAGCAGTTCTCACCGCCGAGCTATGCCGCGCGCTTCTGACGCCGGGATCGGCAGAAGAAATGTCGCGCCTGCTGACCGACCTTTGCACGCCGCAGGAAATACGAACGCTGGCCGAACGTTGGCACGTTGCCCGTTTGCTCGACGGGACCGACCTTTCCTACCGGGACATCCATGACGCCACCGGCGTTTCCACCACCACCATCGTCCGCATCGCGCGCTTTCTGCGACAGGAACCGCACCAGGGTTACCGCGCCGCGATCGATACTCTTGCCGCCAGTGAAAGCCCTTCCGATGCTGATTGACGACGACCGCCTGCACATCGCCATCCAGAAGAACGGCCGCCTCAGCGACATCAGCCGCGACCTCCTGAAGGGGGCCGGCCTGCGGCTTCAGAACGGCCGCAACGCCTTGACCGCGCGGGTCGAGAATTTCGCGGCCGACATCATGTTCGTGCGCGACGACGATATTCCGACTTTCGTCGCCGATGGCGTGTGCGAGTTCGGGATCGTCGGCGGCAACGTGCTGGAGGAATTTCGGCTGTCGTCGAAGGAATCGGCGGTCGAGATCGTCGCCGAGCTCGGCACCGCCCGCTGCTCGCTCAAGCTCGCCGCTCCCGAAAACACGGTCTGGGAAGGGCCGCAAAGCCTTGCCGGCAAGCGGGTCGCGACCTCGTATCCGCGCATCGTGGAGCGCTGGCTGGCGGAGCAGGGCGTCGAGGCCAGCGTGGTCAAGATGAACGGCGCGGTGGAGCTCGCCCCGCGGCTCAAGATCGCGCCCTTCATCTGCGATCTCGTCTCGACCGGCGCGACGCTCGAAGCCAACGGTTTGCGCGCGGTTGCCGACGTATTCGACAGCGAAGCGGTGCTGATCCGCACCACACGTCCCGTGCCGCCGGCTCGCGTGGAACTCGGCAGCGCCTTGCTCAGCCGGATTCAGGGGGTGCTCCAGACCAAGGACGCCAAATACATCCTCCTCAATGCCGCCTCGGAATCGCTCCCGGCGATCACCCGTATCCTGCCGGGCGCCGATGCTCCGACCATCATCCCCCTGCACGGTCGTCCGGGCCATTTCGCGGTGCACGCCGTGGCGCGGGAATCGGTGTTCTGGGAAACGCTCGAGCAATTGAAGGGCGCGGGCGCATCGGCGATCCTGGTCCTTCCCATCGAAAAGATGATGCTGTGACCCCGCTCAGCTGGTCCGATCTCGACGTCGAAGCGCGCGCGGCGGCGCTGGCTCGGCCGCCGGCGCGGCGCTCCCCTGAACTCGTCGCCGGTGTGACTGCGATCCTCGAAGAGGTGCGGAGCGGCGGGTGGAACGCGCTGTGCCGCATCGCGGAACGCATCGACGGACGCGCGCCCGAGGCAGTGGCGATTGCTCCCCTAGCCACTGCCGCCCGCGCCAGCCTACCTGCCGACGCGGTAGCCGCGATGGAACTTGCCGCCGACAACATCCGCCGCTTCCACGACGCGAGCCGACCCGCCGATACCAGGGTCGAAACCATGCCCGGCCTGGTCGTCGAAAAGGTCTGGCGTCCGCTCGACCGGGTCGGGCTTTACGTTCCGGGTGGAGCGACGCCCTTATTCTCGACCTTGCTGATGCTCGCTCTCCCCGCACGCGCTGCTGGTGTACGCGAGATCGTGGTCGTCACCCCGCCGAGCCCCGGTGGCCTTGACCCGGCAATCGCGCTTGCGGCCGAATTGTGCGGGATCGACAGCATCTGGACCGTGGGCGGGGCGCAGGCGATCGCCGCGCTGGCATTCGGAGCCGGCGACATTCCGCCTTGCCCCAAGATTTGCGGCCCCGGCAACGCGTGGGTCGCCGAAGCGAAGACGCAGGCCAGCGCCCTCCCTGGTGGCCCGGCGATCGACATGCCGGCGGGTCCGTCCGAACTGATGGTGATCGCCGATCGCAATGCGTCGCCGGTGATGGTCGCCGCCGATCTCCTCAGCCAGGCCGAACATGACGCGTCGGCGCAGGTGCTTCTGGTCAGCGATACGACCGAAATTGCCTCTGCAGCCCTAGCTGAGGTCGAACGGCAGGTTGCCGAGCTCCCGCGCGCCGACCTTGCGCGTCGCTCGCTCGATCATGGCCGCGCCATTGTCGTCCGCGATCTCGCCGAGGCCGCGTCGGTCGCCAATATCTATGCGCCCGAACACCTCTGCCTTGCCGTAGACGACCCCGAACCATTGATCGCGGCTATCAACAATGCCGGCGCGATTTTCGCGGGGCACGCCGCGGCGGAGAGCTTCGGCGATTATCTGGCGGGATCGAGCCACGTTCTCCCCACCGATGGCGCTGCGCGGGCATGGAGTGGAATCACGGTGCACAGCTTCATGAAGGCGATCAGCATCCAGCGCGTGTCCGAGTCCGCTGGCCAGGCCCTTGCTGCCCCCGCCGCAGCGCTGGCCCGTCTCGAATCTCTCGAGGCGCACGCCCGCGCCGCCGAAGCGAGGGCCGCCGCATGAGCCTCGCCCGCCGCCTCGCCCGGCCCGCGATCCTCGCGCTCGAACCCTTCGATCTCGGCAATCGCGAGGTCAGCCCCGACGCGATCCTGCTCGACGCCAACGAAAGCCCCTTTGGTCCGCTGTCTGGCGGCAATCTCGCCGCGGGTGTCAATCGCTACCCCGAGCCACAGCCGCAACGCCTGCGTGCCGTCATGGCGGCACTCTACGGGGTCGTCTCTACGCAATTCCTGGTGACACGAGGCGGAGACGACGCAATCGATCTCCTCTGCCGCACCTTCCTGCGCGGGTCCGAGGACGCGGTGGCGGTGACCAGCCCGAGCTTCACCGCCTACGCCCATTTCGCGCGGGTGCAGGGCGCGGGCGTGATCGACATCCCTTTGACCGAGACGTTCGATCTCGATCCGGATGCCGTTATAGCTGGCGTGAAAGGCGAGCCGCGGACGAAGCTGCTGTTCCTCTGCACGCCCAACAATCCTACCGGCAATGCGGTCGATCCGGCTGACATCCTGCGCATTGCCGACGCGCTGCCCGACGTCATGATCCTCGCCGACGAAGCCTATATCGAGTTCAGCGACACGCCGAGCCTCGCTGGCGAAGCTGTGGTCCGCTTGAACCTTCTCGTCTTGAAGACCTTGTCCAAAGCCTTCGCGCTCGCCGGAGCTCGCGTCGGTGGGCTTATCGGTCCGGCGGAAACGCTGGAGATTGTCGCCAGAGTATTGCCGCCTTATCCGCTGCCGACCCCGTCGATCGCCGCCGCGCTCGACGCGCTTCAGCCGGCGCGCCGGGCCGTGCACCGCGAGCGGATCGCCCAGCTGCTCGCCGAACGCGAGCGAATGGCGCCGTTGCTCGCCGCTTCCCCCTACGTCCGCAAGGTCTATCCGAGCGCCGGCAATTTCCTGTTCCTTGAAACGATCGACACCGAGCAGCTGGCGGCACGGCTAAGCGCCGACGGCATTCGGGTCCGCTACCGGCCAAAGGCCGCACCGGGCGGGATCCGGCTGACCATCGGGACACGGGCCGAAAACGACGCCGCGCTTGCTGCGTTCGGAGCCACGGTCGAACGCAAGGCGCCGCGCCGCGCGGAAATTGCCCGCGACACCAAGGAAACCCGAATTGCGCTCGCCATCGATCTCGATCGCGCCGAGCCGCGACAAATCGCGACGGGCATTCCTTATTATGACCACATGCTCGACCAGGTCGCGGCGCACGGTGGTTTCAGCCTGATCCTGAGCTGTGACGGCGATCTGGATATCGATCCACACCACAGCATCGAGGACGTGGCGATCGCGCTCGGACAGGGACTCAAGGCGGCTCTCGGCGACAAACGCGGGATCGGACGCTTCGGCTTCGCGCTGCCGATGGACGAGACCGAGGCGCAGGTGCTGATCGATCTTAGCGGCCGCCCCTACTGCCGCTTCGAAGGCGACTTCGTCGCATCGCATATCGGCGACTATCCGACCGAGATGACGCAGCACGTTTTTCGCAGCCTCGCCGACAGCCTTGATGCCGCAATCCACGTCAAGGTGGCGGGCGAGAACGATCACCACAAGGTCGAGGCCTGCTTCAAGGCGTTTGGCAGGACGCTTCGCCAAGCGCTTGCGATCGAAGGCAAAGGTGACTCGCTTCCCAGCACTAAGGGCATGCTGTGAACGTCGTCACGCTCGTCGACCTCGGCTACGGCAACCTCGGCTCGATCGAGACCGCGCTTCGCCGGCTCGGGACCGAGGTGCGTCGCACCAGCGAAGCGGCAGGGATCACCGGTGCGGAGCGTCTGCTCCTGCCGGGGGTCGGCGCAGCAGGCTTTGCGATGCAACGGATCGCCTCGCTCGGTCTTGCCGAGGCCTTGCGCGGCTTCGCCGGGCCAGCGCTCGGGATATGTCTTGGCATGCACCTTCTGTTCGAGCGGAGTGAGGAAGGTGACGTCGCCCTGCTCGGACTGCTGCCCGGCGACGTCCGGAAAATGACACCGTCGGCGACCGTCACCATCCCGCACATGGGCTGGAGCAAGATTGAGACCGACTCGGCTGAGATCGGCCTGACTTCCGGAGATTATGTCTATTTCGCCCACAGCTACGCGGCTCCCGATGGCCCTTCTACCATCGCCCGCGCGCATCACGGCATTCCGGTCCCGGCGGTGGTTCGCTCGGACAATTGGACCGGCGCGCAATTTCATCCCGAACGCTCTGGCCCCGTGGGTGCGCGCTTCCTTGAGGCTTGGCTGACAGCATGATCCTGTATCCCGCCATGGACCTGATTGGCGGCCGCATCGTGCGGCTGCGCCAGGGTCGGTTCGACGAGGTTACCTTCTACGACCCGCTGCCAGCCGACGCGCTGCGCTCGTTTGCCGATGACGGCGCCCAATGGGCCCATATCGTCGACCTCGATGGGGCGAAGGCGGGTATGCCCGTTCAGCATGATCTGCTGAAAGCGCTCGCCGCTGCGACTCCCCTTCGCCTGCAAGTGGCCGGCGGAGTGCGTACCGCCGACCACGTCGCCGCGTTGCTCGATGCTGGCGCCTCGCGGGTGGTGATCGGAAGCCTTGCCGTGCGCGATCCTGCCGCGACCATCGCCCTGCTTGATCGCTTCGGGCCGGAGCGCATCACGCTCAGCCTCGACGTCCGGGTCGACAGCGAGCCGATGGTCGCGACTCATGGCTGGCAGGAAGATAGCGGCCTTTCGCTGTGGGATGTCGCTGCCCGATACCCCACTGCCCGCCACCTGCTGCTGACGGATATCGGACGCGACGGGATGCTCGAAGGGCCTAATCACGCGCTTCTTGCACAAGCGGTGGAGCGCCTGCCCCATCTGGACATCCAGGCCAGCGGCGGGGTGACGTCCCTGGATGACCTCAGAGGGCTGACCACCGCGGGAGCGATTCTCGGCCGCGCCATGTGGGAAGGTCACCTGCCTCTCGCGGAGGCGCTTCGTGCCCGCCGCTAGGATCATTCCCTGTCTGGACGTCGCGAATGGCCGCGTCACCAAGGGCGTGCGCTTTCGCGACCATCGCGACATCGGCGACATCGTCGAGCATGCCCTGCGTTATTCGGCGGAAGGCGCGGACGAGCTCGTCTTCTACGAGATCAAGGCCAGCGCCGAGGGACGCAGCGTCGACCTTGGCTGGGTTCGCGATATCGCCAATGTGATCGACATTCCGTTCTGCGTCGCGGGTGGCATTCGCGACCGGGACACCGCCGCCGCGGTGCTCGATGCCGGTGCCGACAAGGTTTCGATCAACTCTCCAGCGCTGGAAACGCCTTCGCTGATCACCGATCTCGCCAGGGACTTTGGCAGCCAATGCATCGTCGTCGGGATCGACAGCCTCAAGGACGCGCACGGCGACTACCGGGTAAAGCAATATACCGGCGATGCGGCGGCGACGCGCGACAGCGGGCGGCTGACCGTCGAGTGGGCGCAGGAGGCGGCGGAACGAGGTGCTGGCGAGATAGTGCTCAATGCCATGGCCGAGGATGGCGTGCGCGCGGGCTACGACCTGCCTCATGCCCGCGCGGTCATGAACGTGGTCAGCGTGCCCCTGATCGTCAGCGGCGGCGCCGGCGCGCCCGAGCATTTCCGCGATGCCTTCCGCGCCGGTGCGAGCGGCGCGTTGGCGGCGACGGTGTTTCACGATCGGCTGATCGAGATCGGCGGGCTCAAGAATTGGCTTGCTGGAGAAGGTGTAGAGGTGCGGCGATGAGCGACGAGCGATCCTTGGACTTGGACGCCCTTGCCTGGGAGAAGATGGACGGCCTCCTCCCCGCCGTCGTTCAGGATGCCGCGACCGATCAGCTGCTGATGCTGGGCTATATGAACCGCGAGGCGCTCGGCGCCACGATGTCCGACGGGCTCGTCACCTTTTACAGCCGGTCGAAGCAGCGACTTTGGCGCAAGGGTGAGAGCAGCGGCAATGTTCTGCGCCTGGTGTCCATCGCTGCGGACTGCGACCGCGACGCCCTGCTGATCCGGGCCAACCCGGCGGGTCCGACCTGCCATCGTGGCACCGACAGCTGTTTCGGAGAGGCGGGCCTTGGCGCGGGCTGGCTCGGAAAACTGGAAAGGATCGTGGCGGAGCGCGCGTCGGCCGACCCCGCCCAAAGCTATACCGCGAGCCTGCTGGCGGAAGGCCCCGCCAAAGCGGCGCAAAAGGTCGGTGAAGAAGGGGTCGAAGTAGCCCTGGCCGCCGTCAGTCGAGACACCGCAGGCCTCGCCGACGAGGCGGCAGATCTGCTGTTCCATTTGCTTGTCGTGCTTCGTTCGCGCGGGCTCGACCTCGCATCAGTGATCGCGGTTCTTCAAGCACGTCATCTAAGTCGATGAGAACGGGGCAAGAACAAATCCATTGACAGTTTGCGAACGAAGGGAGAACATTGGCGCATAAGCACGGTTTTCCGCTTCATCTCGGAACGAAATGAATCGGTCTCCGTTGCGCTACTCAAGAACAAGGGAAGAACGTGCCATGCTGGTTCTCGCCGTCCTCGCTTTCACTGCCATTCTGGGCCTCGGCCTGCTGACGATCGGCGAAACGCTCGCCAGCAATCTGAACAAGATTTCCGCCGCGCTGAGCGGTCATTCGCTGCGTTCCGAGCCGGTGCTGGTCACCCGTCCGGTGACCGTGCGCGTGACGACCCGCCGGGTCAGCCAGCCGGTGTCGGCACGGCCTCCGCTGCGCGTCGCCGCTTGACCCGTCCGTAGCTCAAAAGGCTGAACGGAACGCTGGCGAGATAGGCGAAGGACACCGCGAGCAGTGTAATCCACGGCTCGTTGATCAACGCCGCCGCCAGCAGCGCCACCCCCGCCAGGCCGACGATGCGCCAACTGCGGCGGATGCGGATCGAGGTCCAGCTGAAGGTCGGGATCGCCGAAATCATCAGCACCGCAATGAACAACGTCCACGGCATCACCAGTTGCCAGTCGCGGAACAGGTCGTTTCCAGTGATCAGCCACAGATAGACCGGCGCAAAGGCGAGGCCCGCCCCCACCGGCGCCGGAACTCCGGTATTGAACCCGGCAGACTTGTGCGGCTGAACGTCGGCGTCGATCCGCGCATTGAAACGGGCCAGACGAAGCGCACAACTGACCGCCAGCGCCAGGGCGACGGTCCACCCGAACTTTGGTGCGCTATCGAGCGAGAATTGAAACAGGATCAGCGCCGGCGCGGTGCCGAAGCCGATATTGTCGCACAGCGAATCGAGCTCGGCGCCGAACTTGCTGTTGGCTTTCAGCATCCTCGCGATATTGCCGTCGAGGCCGTCGAGAACGCCCGCGACGACGATCGCTATCATCGCCTTTTCCCAATCCTCGTTGAAGGCGTAGCGGATCGCGGTCAGCCCGGCGCACAGTGCCAGCACCGTCACGGCATTGGGAATGAAGGCGCGAAGCGGAAGCCCGCGGCCCTCGGCAGGGCTCACTGGCTGGTTCCGTTGAGCAGCGGGTCTTCACCCAGCACGGCGATAATCGTCTCGCCCGCGATCGCGCGCTGGCCGAGCAGCAGGCGCGAGCCCGTGCCTGCGGGAAGATAGACATCGACCCGGCTGCCGAAGCGAATCAGGCCGATCCGCTCGCCATTCGAGACGCGCTGGCCTTCCTTGACGAAGCTCAGGATCCGGCGCGCAACGAGACCGGCGATCTGGGTGAAACCGATTTTCACGCCGCCGTCGCCTTCGACCACGAAATGCTGCCGCTCATTGTCCTCGCTCGCCTTGTCGAGGTCGGCATTGAGGAACTTGCCCGGAACGTACGCGATGCGGCGGATCACGCCTGCGATCGGGGTCCGGTTGATGTGAACGTCGAACACACTCATGAACACCGACACCCGGGTAAATTCTCCCTCGCCCAGCTCGCCGCGAAGTTCGGGCGGCGCCGGCACGCGGGCGATCATGGTGACCAGCCCGTCGGCGGGCGAGACGATCAGCTTGGGGTCGCTCGGCGTGGTCCGGATCGGATCGCGAAAGAAGGCGGCGACCCAGACGGTCACGCCGACCATCAGCCAACCGAGCAGCTCGGTAAAGCCTCCGTCGAGGATCAGCAGGAAGAAGGCGATCGCGCCGGAAATGACGGCGAACTTGCGCCCTTCCGGATGGACCGAGGGAAAGCGCCACTTGACCGCGGTCAGTTGGCTGTCGGGATTGTCGATATGCGCCATGCCTTCCCCTCTAACGAGCCCACGCCCGCGTTGCCAGAGCGGCTTGCCGACGCTACCTGCACGCCGGAATTCCTTCAGCAGGCAGGCATATGACCAAGATCAAGGTGAAAAACCCGGTCGTCGAACTCGACGGCGACGAGATGACCCGCATCATCTGGCAGTGGATCCGCGAGCGGCTGATCCTGCCCTACCTCGATATCGACCTCAAATATTACGATCTTTCGGTCGAGAATCGCGATGCCACCGACGACAAGGTGACGGTCGAGAGCGCCAATGCGATCAAGCAATATGGCGTCGGAGTGAAGTGCGCCACCATCACCCCCGACGAACAGCGCGTCGAGGAATTCAGCCTCAAGAAAATGTGGAAGAGCCCCAACGGCACCATCCGCAACATCCTCGGCGGCGTCGTTTTTCGCGAGCCGATCGTGATCAGCAACGTGCCCCGGCTAATTCCCGGCTGGACCGACCCAATCGTGGTCGGCCGTCATGCGTTTGGTGATCAGTACAAGGCGACCGATTTCCGCGTCCCGGGCGCCGGCAAGCTCACCATCAAGTTCGAAGGCGTCGACGGCGAGGTCATCGAGCATGAAGTGTTCGAGTTCGAAAGCGCCGGCGTCGCGATGGGCATGTACAATGTCGACGAAAGCATCCGCGACTTTGCCCGCGCCTGCCTGAACTACGGCCTGCAGCGCAACTGGCCGGTGTACCTCAGCACCAAGAACACCATCCTCAAGGCCTATGACGGTCGCTTCAAGGATATCTTCCAGGAGATTTACGAAGCCGAATTCAAGGCGAAGTTCGAGGAAGCCGGCATCGAATATCAGCATCGCCTGATCGACGACATGGTCGCTTCGGCGCTCAAGTGGAGCGGCAAGTTCGTCTGGGCCTGCAAGAACTACGACGGCGACGTGCAGTCGGATCAGGTTGCGCAGGGCTTCGGCAGCCTTGGCCTGATGACCAGCGTGCTGATGACCCCCGACGGACAGACCGTCGAGGCCGAAGCGGCACACGGCACCGTCACGCGCCACTACCGCATGCACCAGCAGGGTAAGGCGACCTCGACCAACCCGATCGCCAGCATCTTCGCCTGGACCGGCGGCCTCAAGTTCCGCGGCCGGATCGACGACACCCCCGAGGTCGTGAAGTTCGCCGAAACGCTGGAGCGCGTCTGCGTCGAGACGGTGGAAAGCGGAAAGATGACCAAGGATCTTGCCATCCTAGTTGGTCCCGACCAGCCGTGGATGACCACCGAGCAGTTCTTCGAGGCCGTCGTGCAGAACCTCGACAAGGAAATGCAGGCCGCCTGAGCCGATGCGCCAGGCGTCCGGCACCCTCACCGTCACCGCGCCGCGTCAGGGCCTGCACCTGATCACGGACGCGGTGGCGGCGTGGGTCGCCGACCAGCGGATGAGCGAGGGCCTATTGACCCTCCTCGTCCGCCACACCTCAGCCTCGCTCCTGATCCAGGAGAATGCGGCACCGGCCGCCCGCCGCGATCTCGAGCGCTGGCTGGCGCGGATCGCGCCCGAGTCGTCAGACTACGAACATGACGACGAGGGGCCGGACGACATGCCCGCCCACCTTCGCTCGGCGCTGACGGCCGCCACCCTGTCGATCCCGGTGCTGGATCGCCGGATGCGGCTTGGGATGTGGCAAGGCATTTATCTTTGCGAGCATCTTCGTTCCCCGCGGCGGCGTGAGATCGCCGTGCACCTGATGGGCGAATGAGCCTCGAAAGCGTCAAATCGTGGGTCGCCGCACATGCGCCTGAACTGCGTCTGATCGAAGCGCACGGCAGCACCGCGACCGTCGCCGACGCTGCGGCGACTCTGGGCGTCGAACCGGGCCGAATCGCCAAGACGATCGCGCTGCGGGTCGGCGATCGCATCCTCTTGCTGGTGACACGCGGCGATGCGCGGCTCGACAATCTCAGGTGCAAGGCGGCATTTGGCGGGCGGATCCGCATGCTCGATGCGGAAGCGACGCTTGCCGCCACCGGCCATGTCGTCGGCGGGGTCTGTCCGTTCGGGCTCGCGACGCCGCTGCCAGTCTACGCCGACGTCAGCATGCGCGCCTTCGACACCGTTTATCCCGCCGCCGGAAGTCGCAACGCATCGCTGGAAATCACGCTGGCGCGGCTGGCCGAGGTCACGCACGCGACCTGGGTCGACTGCTGCACGCTGCCCGGCTGATCAGCGGCGCAGGATGCCGTGGGCCAGCACCTGCTGGATCATGGTGAGATTGCTGCCCCGCCCGATCTTGATCTCCAACGGCTGCGCAGCGCCCGCCAGCCAGAACACCATGTCGGCTTCGAGGTCGAAGGTGCCGGCGGTCTCGAGGCTGAAGCGGATGATCGAGCGATAGGGGATGGACTGGATCGAGACTTTCTTGCCGACCCAGCCCTGAATGTTGACCAGGCATAGCCGGCGGTCGGTCAAGAACGCGATGTCGCGCACCGTCTTGAACGCGATCAGCACTTCCTCGCCGTCGAGCAGCAGCGCGGCGTAGCGGCGGGCAATCTCGTCGGTGTCGACCTCGGTAGCCGAGAACAATCCCATCAGGCGAAGCGCTCGCTGACGACCGTGCCGCCTTTGGTCAGCCGCACGCCCTTCACGATCTCGTCCTCGTCGGGGAAGACCGGTCGCCCCGCTTCCTTGTCCCAGAACGCGGATAGGAAGTTGAACAGGTTGCGAGCGTAGAGCGCGCTCGAATCAGCGGGAAGCGAACGGGCGAGATTGGTCGCGCCGATGATCGTGACGCCATGGCGCTCCACATTCTCGCCGGCCACACAGCCCTCGACGTTACCACCGGCGTCGGCCGCCAGATCGACGATGACGCTGCCTGGACGCATGGTCGCGACCTGCGCGTCGCTGATCAGGCGCGGCGCGGGCTTACCCGGAATCAGCGCGGTGGTGATGACGATGTCCTGCTTGGCAAGGTGCGTGGACACGAGCTCGGCCTGCGCCTTGCGATATTCCTCGCTGGTCTCGCCGGCATAGCCCCCCTGCCCTTCGCCTTCGATTCCCGCGACGCCTTCGACGAAGATCGGTTTGGCGCCGAGGCTCTGGATCTGCTCGCGGGTGGCGGAGCGGACGTCGGTCGCGCTGACCTGCGCGCCCAGCCGCCGGGCAGTGGCGATCGCCTGGAGGCCGGCGACGCCCACGCCCATGATGAAGGCTCTCGCCGGGCTGACGGTGCCGGCGGCGGTCATCATCATCGGAAAAGCGCGGCCATAGGCGGCCGCCGCGTCGATCACCGCCTTGTAGCCCGCGAGATTGGACTGCGAGGACAGGACGTCCATTGACTGCGCACGGGTGATGCGCGGCATCCACTCCATCGCCAGCGCCTCGAGCCCGGCGCTGCCGTAGGCGGAGACAGCCTCGCGCCGCCGAAACGGATCAAGGATCCCGACCAGCACCGCGCCGGGCGCGACGCCGCCGAGTGCATCGGCGTCGGGACCGCTGACGCTGAGCACCAGTTCGGCACCATCCAGCACCTCGGCCCGTGGCGCCACCGTGGCCCCCGCGGAAGAAAAATCCTGGTCGCTGATCCCCGCCTGCCGGCCGGCGCCTTCCTCGACGAACACCGAGGCGCCAAGGGCGCTCAGTTTCTTCACCGTTTCGGGAATGGCGGCGACGCGGGTCTCGCCCGGCGCCGTTTCGGCGAGGACCGCGACCTTCAAGTCGGTCAGCTCGCCAGCAGGATCATGACGAGGAAGCCGAGCAGCAGCGCAATCACCACGCCCCACTTCAGCAAGGTGATGAGCAGGCTGTAGTCTTCCTTGGCGCGATTGAAATCGACCGGGCTGTCGGAATTGGACGTGGGTTCGGCGGCCATGATTACTCCCTTGGATTGGCTCTTTGACGATTGTCATAGCCGCAAGGTGGCCTGCTCCCAAGCCCCCTCACCGTCACCGTTTCTTTACTGATGCGAATTAGGTTGGCCGCAGAGGAGCCTTGACCGTGCGCGCCGATACCGTCCGATTCCTGCTGCTGATCGATGCCGATCCCGCCGAGCGACGGGTGGTTGCGTCGACCGCTGCGCGCGCTGGGTGGAATACCCTTGGCAGTCCGTCCGGCGAGCAGGTGCACGAATTGCTCGGCGGACCCAACGGACATGAGGTCAAGGCCGTGCTGGTCGGCCGCTGGGATCCCGAAGCCGGTCCGGCGCTGGTGCGCTCGCTTCGCGGCGATCGCCCGGGCCTGCCGATCATCGTCCTCGCCGAAGGTGGTTCGGTCGGCCAGGCGGTCGACGCAATGCGCGCCGGTGCCAGCGATTTCCTGGTTCGTCCGGTAGCGCCGGAACGATTGCTCGAAGCACTTGCCGTCAACGCCGATCGCCGCCGGGCATCGGGCGAGCTTGCTCCCCTGTCGGAGAAAATGGCGCCGAGCCTCGCGCTCGAGGAATTGGTCGGCGGGGCCCCCGATTTCCGTGCCGCGCTGGCCGTCGCCGCAAAAGCCGCTCGCAGCCGGCTGCCGCTGCTGATCATTGGCGAAGCGGGGTCGGGCAAGGAGACGGTCGCCCGCGCCGTCCACGAAGCCAGTCCGCGCAGCCGTTCCTCTTTTGTCGCGCTCGACTGCCGGGCGGTGCCCGCCAATATCGTCGACAGCGAATTGTTCGGCCATGTCGCGGGCGCTTTTCCGGGTGCCTTCGCGGAACGGATCGGCAAGCTCGTCGAAGCGGACGGCGGCACCCTGTTGCTCGACGAGATCGGCGATCTTCCCGCTTCGACCCAGGAAGCGCTCGACCGCGTGCTGGCGACGGGCGAGGTGCGGCCGGTCGGCTGCAACGGGTCCAACAGCGTCGACGTGCGGTTGATCGCGACCTCGAGTAAGCCGCTGCCCGACAATTTCGACCAGGGCCTTGCCGATCGTCTCGCCGGAACCGTGGTCGCGGTGCCCCCCTTGCGCGATCGCAGCGGCGACATTCCGGCGCTTGCCCGGCATCTCCTGTCACGGCACACCGGGCAGCCCGGCATTCGTCCGCTTTCGATTGCCGAGGGCGCGCTCGAGGTGCTGATGCGCTACGGCTGGCCGGGCAACGTGCGCCAGTTGTCGAACGTCCTGTTTCGCGCCGCCTTGCAATGCGAAGGCTCGGCTCTGACCGCCGACGACTTTCCGCACATCGCGCTGCAGTCCAAGTTCACCAACCGCGTCGGCGATACGTCGCGCGAGATCGGCGCGACCGCCGCCTCCGCGGCGCTTGCCGGCGGTCAGGGCATCACCTTGTGGCAGGCCGACGGGCATTTGCGATCGCTCGAAGAGATCGAAGGCGATCTCATCCGTCTCGCCATCGGGCATTATCGCGGCAAGATGACCGAGGTAGCGCGCCGCCTCGGAATCGGGCGCTCGACCCTGTATCGCAAGCTTGCCGAGCTCGGGATCGACACCGGCGCCTGACGCCCCCACATGAGCAGCCGATGCAGATCGTGTTGCTCCTCGTTCTCCTGCTCGCCGCCTGCAAGCGGCCCGAGCCGGCGCCTGACATCCAGGAAACGACTGCGAGCGGGCCGTGCCGTTCGCTGATGTTCGAAGGCCAGCGCTTCACCATCTGCCGCGATCCGGCGGCACGATTGGAGCTGGCCCTCAACGATTTCCGCGGCCGCCCCTTGCGCAGTTTCGTGGCGCTGGAGCAGGTGCTGGGTGATCGCGCGACCAAGGTGCGCTTCGCGCTGAATGGCGGCATGTTCGACCACGAAGGACGCCCGATCGGCCTCGCCAATGCCGACGGTAAGGAAGCGCGGCCGATCAATCGGCGCACCGACGGCGGCGGCAATTTTCATCTTCAGCCCAACGGAATCTTCCTGGTCCGGAACAACGGACGCGCGGCCATCGTGCGAACGCAGGATTATGCGCCTGAGACGGCGCCTCGCATGGCGACCCAGAGCGGACCGATGCTCGTCATCGATGGCACAGTGAACCCCCGCTTCGATGCCGACGGACGTTCGCGATACGTTCGCAACGGGGTCGGAGTGGATGGCGAGGGCGTGCCCGTTTTCGCCATCAGCAACGCGCCGGTCAGCTTCGGCAAGTTCGCGCGTTTATTCGCGGGGCCGTTAGGGTGCCGCAACGCGCTGTACCTCGACGGATCGGTGTCGAGCCTTTGGGATCCGGCGAATGGGCGGATGGACAGCCTCGTGCCGATCGGACCGATGATCGTTGCAATAGCGTCTTAGAACCGTGGCGTAAGTGCCTGATCACGCAGGCCGCGCCAAAGGCGCAATGCTTGAACCGTTTCGAACGTGTCGTGGGCCCGCACCAGATGAGCCCCCTGCTCCGCCGCCTTGATCGCCAGTACCACGCTGCCACCCAGCCGACGGTCGGCAGGCGCTTCGTTGTGAAGCGCGCCGATAAACCGCTTGCGACTGGCCCCGACCAGAAGTGGGCATCCGAGCGCGTGAAAGGCCGACAGCCCGTTCATCAACTCGAGATTATGCGCCACGGTCTTGCCGAAGCCGATGCCCGGATCGACGATGATCCGGTCGCGCGCGATACCGGCCTCGACGGCGGCGGCGATCCGGTCTTCCAGCCAGAAGAACACTTCGACCAGCGCGCCCCGCGGATAGGAGGGCGCGTCCTGCATGGTCTCGGGCGAGCCCTGATGATGCATCAGGACGACCGGTACGCCAGCCTTGGCGACCACCTCGGCCGAGCGTGGGTCCCAGGTCAGCGCCGACACGTCGTTGACCAGCGCCGCGCCGATGCCGAGCGCCGCTTCCATGACGCTGGCTTTGCGTGTGTCGATCGACACCGCCGCCCCGCCTGCGGCAAGACGCTGGACCAGCGGCACCACGCGCTCGATCTCGTCGCCTTCCCACACTGCCCGGGCGCCGGGACGCGTGCTCTCGCCACCCACGTCGAGGATCGCGGCGCCAGCCTCGCTTGCGGCAAAGCCGTCTTCGGCGCTTGCTGCCTCGCCGCCACCCGAAAAACTGTCGGGCGTCGCGTTGAGGATTGCCATGACCTGCGGCTGATCGAGGCGAATGGTTCGCTGCCCGAGGGGCAGCGGCTTGCGCGGCGCCGTCAGGGCGGCCCAGTCCGACACCATGGCGGCGGTGTCGAGCCGCTGTTCCAGCCGTTCGACCGGAATCAGCTCGGGCGAAACGTTCCCGTCGTGTCCGACCTTGAGCAGCTCGACCGCGGAAAACCAGCACATCGTTCCGGCCAGCCGCGCGACCTGTCCGTCGAAGCCGAAGGGCGCGTCGACGAAGCCGGTCGGGCGAAGGATCGTGCGAAAGGTCATGGGGTCGCTCAGGCCAGGCCCGCCAGATGCTCCTGGCGAAGCGTGTCGATCGGTACCAGCCGGCCCATTCGCTCAACGTGCCAGAAGGTCCAGCCATTGCAGCTCGGCGCCTTGTTGAGGCCGGCGCCGACTTTGTGGATCGATCCGGCATGCGGTCCGCAGCTCAGCGATCCGTCGGCGCGCACCGCGGCTTTCCAGCGGCGCTTGGTGTCCATCAGCACCGTGCCCGGCGGGACCAGGCCGCTTTCGACCAGCAAACCGAAGGCGACCCGCGGCTGGCTGCGCTTGTCGGGCACGGTTTCCATCGCGCTTTCATCGAGCGGCAGGGTCGCTGCGATCCGCGCTTCGGCCACCTCGATATAATCGGGCTCGCGCTCGATCCCGATCCAGTGACGGCCGAGCCGCTTGGCGACCGCGCCGGTGGTGCCGGTGCCAAAGAACGGGTCGAGCACGGTGTCGCCCGGCTGCGTGCAGGCCAGCAGCACGCGATAAAGCAGGCTTTCGGGCTTCTGCGTCGGATGCGCCTTGTGCCCATCCCCGCCCTTCAGCCGCTCGCCGCCCGAGCAGATCGGAAGCACCCAGTCGGAGCGCATCTGCAAGTCGTCGTTGAGCGCCTTCATCGCGCGATAGTTGAAGGTGTAGCGGCTGTCCTGCGACTTTGAGCACCACAGCAAGGTCTCATGCGCATTGGTGAAACGGGTGCCGCGAAAGTTGGGCATCGGGTTCGACTTGCGCCACACGATGTCGTTGAGGATCCAGAAATCGAGGTCCTGCAGCGCGGCGCCGACGCGGAAGATGTTGTGATAGCTGCCGATCACCCAGATCGCGCCATCGTCCTTCAGCACGCGGCGCGCTTCGGTCAGCCAGGCGCGGGTGAATTTGTCGTAGGCGGCGAGGCTGTCGAAGCGGTCCCAGTCATTGTCCACTGCATCGACCCGCCCGCCTTCGGGCCGGAACAGATCGCCGCCGAGCTGAAGATTATAGGGCGGATCGGCGAAGATCAGATCGACGCTGCCGGCGGGAAGCGCACGCATCGCTTCGATGCAATCGCCGGCGATGATTCGCCCGCTCGGATCGACGTCGGCCTTGCGACGGACACGCGGCAACGCGTCCTTTACGGGCGACATGAGGTTCATGAAATGCGTTTCCCCCTGCTTTCGACCGTCATGGTGAGTCCGCCATGAGTTTGGGTCAACGAGGAAAGGGTTAACGGCCGCCGGAGGCCGATCGGAACGGAACGAGTCCGCAACGAGACGACCACAAGATGTTGAGTCCGGCCGGCGCACGGGGACTCAAGCCAATGTGGTGTTGCGGCGAGGACTCAGCCTCGCGGCTCTTTCATTCTGCGGCGAAAGCGAGCCTTGGCTGGGCCGCGTCGGCAAGCACATCGCGGACCAGCCCGAAGCTTCGGCGATGCAGCGGTGTCGGGCCAAATTCGATCAGGGCGCGGCGATGATCGGCGGTCGGATAACCGCGGTTCCGCTCCCATCCGTAGCCGGGGTACTCCGCCGCATGGGCCGCCATGATTCGGTCTCGGGTGACCTTGGCGATGATCGACGCCGCCGCGATCGAACGGCAGCGCGCGTCCCCCGCCACGATCGCCCTGGATGGCCGCTCCCAGCGCGGCGAACGATTGCCGTCTACCAGGATGAAAGCAGGATCGAAGCCGAGCGCTTCCACCGCGCGGGCCATCGCCAGCATCCGCGCCCAATAGATGTTGAGCGCGTCAATCTCCTCGACGCTGCAGATACCCACACCGCAACGCGCCTGGCGCATCAGCTTGCCGTGCAGCGCCTCGCGCGCTTCGAGACTGAGCTTCTTGCTGTCGTCGATGCCGCGCGGAAAACGGTTGCGGTCGAGCACTACCGCAGCAGCCACGACGGGCCCTGCGAGCGGCGCGCAGCCTGCCTCGTCCACACCCGCGAGCGGAAGCGGATGATCCTTCTCGAGCTTGAAGCAGGGACGAGCCATTTGAGGGACTTAGCGGGCAGCGCTTCCGCACGAAAGCCCGCATCGGCAACCACTGGCCCACGCCGCCCAGTAGCACCTCAGCCGGCTGCCCGACCCCCTCCGCCAAAGCGACGAAGAGGGCCGGCAGGATCAGGCGTCGGCTTTCAATCGATTCTGAAAGCTCTTGCGCAACTTGTTGAGCTTGGGCGGAATGACCGCCATGCAATAAGGATTACGCTGGCCTTCGGTTTCCCAGTAATTCTGGTGATAATCCTCGGCCGGATACCAGGTCGACGCCGGTTCGATCGTGGTTACGATCCGACCACCCTGCTCCTCGTTCAGCGACGCGATCTTGGCGCGGGCTTCCTGCTCCTGCTCGTCGGACAAGGGGAAGATGGCGCTGCGATATTGCGTACCGATGTCGTTGCCCTGCCGGTTGAGCTGGGTCGGATCGTGTGTCGCGAAAAAGATGTCGAGCAAGTCGCCGTAGCCGACCACCTCGGGATCGAAAGTGACGCGGATCGCCTCAGCATGGCCGGTGTTGCCGCCGCACACCTGCTTGTAAGTCGGATTGACGGTATCGCCGCCGATATAGCCGCTTTCGACCCCGCTGACGCCCGCGACGTCGAGGAACACCGCCTCGGTGCACCAAAAGCATCCGCCGGCGAGGATGGCTTGTTGTTCGCTCATCAATACACTCCGTTTGTTCTCGGAGCGGATGTAGGAACGGGTGCCCGCTTTTGCGAGCCGTCAGGGGCGGTAGCTGGCCTTGAGACTGGCGAGCTCAAGCCGCTTGCCGACCCATTCGGCCAATTCCTCGAAGCTCAGTTCGCGGTCGAAGACGATGCCGGCGCGGCGGTCGGAATACCACCGCACCTCGCCCTTGATCGGGCGCAGGCTCTCAACCACCACGACGACCTTCGCGCCGATGCAATATTCGTCGATCGGGCCGACCTTCATGCCGCCCAGCGACATGTCGTGGACGTCGACCTTGTAATAAAGCTTGTTGATCTTGACGCTGGCCGAGCAGCCGACCTCAAGCCGGGGCGGACGCGGGCGAAAGCCGTGGCGCGGCTTTCGACCGGCCAGCAGCTCGCCGAGATCGAGGCTTTGATCGAACTTGAGTCCGATCAGCCCTTCGCGGATCCACACCACGCTGGCCGGAATGGCCTGGCTGTTGAATTCGATTCGGACTTCAGCGCCGATTGGTGGACAGCGCCCGCAATCGGCCATCAGGCCGCCTGCGGACATGTTGCGGATGCGGATCAGCTGCTCGCCGATCGCGCTGTTAAGCTTGGCGACGCGAAGGGTCGGTAGCAGCCGTTCGTCCGAGCGGCGTTCGGGGGGCCGGGGAACCGCCAGGCTCAATGACACCGTGGTCGAATCGAAGGCGGCCGCATCCACCTCTGCCGGGCGCCGCGTCTGGCGGCGGATCAGGCTCTGAAACACGCGTCCCGTCTCCTTCGCGACAACCCTCACGACAGGGGCCACGCAATGGCGCAGCGACCGGCTTCTAAACCCTTCCCGGTTAAGAACCGGTTGCAACTCTCCGGCAAAGGCGTGAAGGGGTGGGTTAATGCCCAATCTGCCCCGCCTGCTGCTCATCGACGACGAACCCGCGCTTGCCGACTATATGGCGACCGCCGCCCGGATGACTGGGTTCGACCCAACCGTCGCGGCCGACCACCAGAGCTTTCTCGACGCTTTCGGCGAAGCCAAGCCCGAGGTGGTGGTGCTGGACCTTGGTATGCCGAAGACCGACGGGGTCGAATTCCTCCGCTTTCTGGCCGAGCATGATTTTGCCGGGCCGGTCTTGATCGTGTCCGGTTTCGACCGGCGGGTGCTCGAAAGTGCTTTCCGGCTCGGGACCGAGCTCGGCCTGCAGATGGTAGGACCGCTGGAAAAGCCGGTCCTGCTGGACGACCTCGAAGCGCTGCTCCTTTCGCTCAGGCCGGCCAGAGCGAGGTGAAACACAAGGATGTGAGGTTGCTGGATGAGCTTGAGCGGACGCTCAGGCAGGGCGGCCTGCGTCTGGTCTATCAACCCAAGGTCGATGCGGTCGACGGCAGCCTCGTGCGGGTCGAAGCGCTGGTCCGCTGGGCGCACAGCGAGCTTGGCGCCATCCCCCCTGCCCGCTTCATCCCGCTGGCCGAAGAGCATGGCCTGATCGACGACCTTACCCAGTGGGCGCTTCGCACCGCACTGCGGCAATGGCGCGAATGGAAGGCGGCCGGGCTCGACACGTCGCTCGCGGTCAACATCTCGGCGATCAGCCTCGAGCAGCTCGATTTTCCCGATCTCGTCGAGCGGATGTGCCGGGCGCTCAGTGTACCGACCGATCGGCTGGTGCTCGAACTGACCGAAGGCGCGACCCAGCCGCTCATCAACATGATGGACACGCTGACCCGCTTTCGGATCAAGGGGCTCGGCCTTGCCCTCGACGATTTCGGAACCGGCTATTCGGGGCTGATGCAGCTTCGGCGGCTGCCCTTCAGCGAAATCAAGATCGATCGGCAGTTCATCACCGAGTTGACCACCAGCCGCGACGATCAGGTGATCGTGCGCGCGGTGATCGAGCTGGCGCATGGGCTCGATCTCAAGGTCACTGCCGAGGGCGTCGAGACCGCCGAGCAACTCGGCATCCTGCGCGCAATGGGGTGCGACCTCATCCAGGGCTATCTTCTGGCCCATCCGCTCGAGGCCGGCGATCTGGTCGCCTGGGCGATCCGGCACAAACGGCGCTGGAAGCTGCTGATCCGGCCGTCGGACGAGCAGCAGGGACGGCAGCGAATCGGCGCCTAAAGTGCCCGAGCTAGTTCCCGCGCCTTGGTCATGGCGGCGATCCCGGCATCGATCGTCGCATCGTGCTTGGCGAAACACAGGCGAACGAGGCCGCGCTCGGGCTTGCCCTCGGTAAAGGGCGATAAGGGAATGACGGCAGTTCCGGCATGCGCGACGGCAAGATCGGCAAAGGTGCGGTCGTCGAGGGCAATGCCGGACGCGACGAGGTCGACGCACTGAAAGTAGGTGCCTTCCGAAGGCAGGAGCACGAAGCCGGCCGCTTCCAACCCCTCGGCCAGCCGCCGGCGCGCACTCCCGAAGCCCTCGCGCGGCGCATCCAGCCATTCGATATGACGCAGGCCAGTCGCCACCGCGGCCTGCAGATGCGGCGGCGTGGCGAAGGTCAGATATTGATGCGCGCGAGCGATGACGTCGGCCAGCTGGCGCGGGGCCGCAGCCCAACCCACTTTCCAGCCGGTCAGCGAAAAGATCTTGCCCGCCGACCCGATCTTGATCGTCCGTTCGGGCGCTAGCGACGCCAGCGAGGTGAAGCGGGCGCCGGGCGCCAGTACCTCTTCCCAGACCTCGTCCGACACGATTAGCAGGTCATGCTCACGCGCGACCGCGACGACTGCGGCGAGTTCCTCCGCATCGAGCACCCGTCCGGTCGGATTGTGCGGGTTGTTCACGACCAGCATTTTGGTTGCCGAGGTCACGACGGCCGCGAGAAGGTCGCGATCGATGCGCCACGACGGCGGACGAAGCACGACTTCCTGCACCATGCCCCCGGCGCGGCGGATCAGCGGCGCATAAGCGTCATAAGCCGGCGCAATGACGATCGCGCCGTCGCCCGGCTCCAGCGCTGCGAGCAGCACCGCCGCGATCGCTTCGGTCGCGCCGCTGGTGACCACGAACTGCTCGGGAGCCAGCGCCAGCTGCTGCCGGTCGGCGTAGAAGGCGGCAAGTGCTTCCCGCAGGACCGGTAGACCGCGCGAGGGCGGATACTGGTTGCTGCCTTCGCGAAGCAGCCGGGCCGCTTCGTCGAGCAGCGGTTCGGGCCAGCCGAAGTCGGGGAAGCCCTGCCCGAGATTGACCGCGCCGTGGCGGGCGGCGGCGAGGCTCATCTCCTCGAAGATGCTGACGGGCATGGCTTCGAATTGCGGGTTCACAACAGTACCTTTCGCGCGCGGAGATCGGCGACCTCTCCTTGCCCCAGTCCGAGTTCGGCAAGGATGGCGTCGCCGTCGGCGCCTTCCGGCCGGGGCGCTCGCGGCGGCGGCGGCGGCGTGCCCTCCAGACGAGGCGCGGGTCGCGGTTGAATCACGCCATCGAGATCGAAGAAGGTATCACGGGCACGATTGTGAGGGTGATCGGGCGCTTCCTTCAGGTCGAGCACCGGGGCGACACAGGCGTTTCTGCCTTTGAAATGTTCGATCCATTCGTCGCGCGATCTTGTGGCGAAGACCTTCGCAATCGCTTCGCGGGAGGCCCCCTGCCCGACCCCAAGCCCGTCATACAGCGCGGCGCGAAATTGCGGCTCGATCGCGCCCACCGCGACCTCGCGGCCGTCGGCGCAGGCATAGCAGCCGTAGATCGGATCGCCGCCGTCGAGCAAATTCGCCTGCCGCTCGTCGCGCCACATTCCCGCCGCGCGCAGGCCGTAGATCAAGGCGCCGGTCAGCGCCGCGCCATCGGTCATCGCGGCATCGATGACCTGCCCCTCCCCCGATCGCTGCGCGGCGAGCAGCCCCGCCACCATCCCGAAGGCGAGCATCAACCCGCCGCCGCCATAATCGGCGACCAGATTAAGCGGGGCCGATGCGGGACGATCCTTTTCCCCGATGCAGGACAGGAGGCCGGTCAGCGCGAGATAGTTGATGTCGTGTCCGGCGTCCGCGGCAAGCGGCCCGGTCTGCCCCCACCCTGTCACGCGGCCGTAGACCAACCGCGAATTGTCCGCGAGCAGACGTTCCGGCCCCAGCCCGAGCCGCTCCATCACCCCCGGTCGATAACCCTCGATCAGCCCGTCGGCCGTCGCGGCCAGCCGGCGGACGATGTCACGCGCCTCTTCCTGCCGAAGATCGAGTGCGATGCTTTCGCGGCTGCGGGTTAGGGGATCATTGGGTACGGCGAGGTTGCCCGGCCGCTCGACCCGGATCACCCGCGCCCCGTGGTCGGCCAGCATCATCCCTGCAAACGGTCCCGGCCCCAGCCCCGCCATCTCGATGATCGTCAATCCGTGAAGCGCGCCGGCCATAAGGTCCTTTCCTTTGCGGCCTTGTCGCCTAGGCTGCGGCAAAGGCCAAGGAGGACGTGCATGCTGGATACCTCGTCGCGGACATTGTTCGACGCCGATCTCGACGCTTTCCGCGACACGGTGCGTCGGGTGGTCGCCAGCCTCGACACCGATCGCCACGAGCGCGAGGGCATCGTCGAGCGCGAAGCGTGGCTGCTTGCGGGCGAGGCCGGGATGCTGTGCCCGACCGTGCCGGAAGACTATGGCGGCCTCGGCCTCGACTTCCGCTTCAACGCCATCGTTTCGGAAGAGGCGAGCTACGCCGGAAGCGCGGTCGGCTGGTCGCTGCAAAGCGACATCGTCGCCGATTACATCCTCGCCTACGGGTCCGAAGAACAGAAGCAGCAGTGGCTCCCCAAAATGGTCTCGGGTGAAGCGATCACCGCCATCGCCATGACCGAGCCCGGTGCCGGAAGCGATTTGCAGGGCATGAAGACCATCGCGCGCAAGTCGGGTAACGGCTGGCGGCTGTCCGGCTCCAAGACCTATATCACCAACGGCCAAGCCGCAGACCTCGTCATCGTGTGCGCCCGCACCACCGAAGAAGGCGGAGCGCGCGGTATCTCGCTGTTCCTGGTCGAGACGGGCGACGAAGGCTTCACCCGCGGCCGCAACCTCGACAAGATCGGACTTCACGGCAACGACACCTCAGAGTTGTTCTTCGACGAGGTCCCGCTCCCGGCTGACCGCCTGCTCGGTGCCGAGAATGGCGGGTTCGCGATGCTGATGAACCAGTTACCGCAGGAGCGTTTGTCGATTGCCGTGCAATGCCAGGCTGCGGCGCAGCGCGCCTTCGACTTGGCGGTGGAGTTCACCAAGGACCGCAAGGCGTTCGGCAAGAGCGTGTTCGACTTCCAGAATACCCGCTTCACATTGGCCGACCTCAAGACCCGGCTGCAGGTCGGGTGGGCGCACCTCGACTGGGCGATCGCTCGCCACCTCGATGGCAAGCTGACACCCGCAGAAGCGAGCGCGGCGAAGTTGTTTCACTCCGAGCTGCAGTTCGCCGCCTGCGACACCTCGCTGCAACTACATGGCGGGGCGGGCTATATGAATGAATATTCGATCGCCCGGCTGTGGCGGGATGCCCGCGTGACCCGCATCTACGGGGGCACGAGCGAGATCATGAAGGAATTGATTGCGCGCTCGATCTGATTTGCCGTTGACCCTTTGCAACCCTCGCGTACTTACATTGTTGTAAGTCAAGCGAGCGGGAGAGAAATTGTTGAACGCCGAAGCGAGCAGCGCAGGACATCCGGTCCCAGCCGGCTGGGCCCCGGAACCGATCCCTGTCGGGGAGCTGCTGGTGCGCAGTGCGTCACGTCACGGCGATCGCATCGCGCTCGACTTCATGGGGCGTCGCTGGAGTTATGCCGCCTTGCTCGGCGACGCGGTCAAGGCGGCGCAGGGTTTTCTCGATATTGGTGTCACGCCCGGCACTCGGATTGGCCTGTTCCTGCCCAACACACCGCATTATCCGATCGCTTATTATGGCGCGTTGCTGGCCGGCGCGACGGTGGTCAACTTCTCGCCGCTCTATTCGCCCGATGAAGTCGCCTTCCAGGCGCGCGATTCGGGCACCGAGATCATGGTCTGCCTCGACCTTGCCAAGCTGTGGGCGCCAATGCAGCGGCTGCTCGACGATGGGTTGCTCAAGCACCTCGTCGTCGGCAACCTCCCCGAGGTCTTGCCGACGGCCAAGGCGCTTGGCTTTCGCTTGCTGAAGCGCAAGGAGCGCCAACGCCTCCCCAACGATCAACGCGTCACGGCATGGCGAAATCTCCTCAAGCCGGGCACTCAGAACGAGCTGCCTGCGATCGACCCCACGGCCATCGCCCTCCTACAATATACCGGCGGCACCACGGGCGTGCCCAAAGGCGCGGCGCTGACCCATGCCAACCTCACCGCCAACGCCCAGCAGCTGCTCGCGATCGACCCCAGTGGTGGCATGCGCGAAGCCCGCGCCCTCGGCGCGCTGCCGTTGTTTCACATTTTTGCCAACAGTGCGGTGCTTAATTCCACCATCGCCTCGGGTGGCGCGATCTACCTTATAGCACGATTCGACCCGGCGGAGGCTTTGGCTGCCGTGCGGCGTGGGCGGTTGACTGATCTGTTCGGGGTGCCGGCCATGTATCAGGCGATGATCGATCATCCCGACGTCGCCCGGACCCCGTTCGACAGCGTCCGGCAATGCTTTTCGGGCGGAGCAGCAATGACATCGGTGCTGAAGGACCGGTTCGAGAACGTTACCGGTGCCCGCGTGCTTGAGGGTTATGGCCTGACCGAAACGAGCGGGGTAGCGGCGGTCAATCCGTTTGTTGGCGAGACTCATGCCGGAACGGTGGGAATACCGCTTCCTGGAACCGAAATCCGGGCAGTCGCGGATCAGCCAAACGTCCAGTGTGTCCCAGGCCAGGTTGGCGAATTTCGCATCCGAGGACCGCAGGTCATGGCGGGCTATTGGAACGCCGAGCGCGGCGCGCCCGATCCCCTGCCTGGCGGCTGGCTCGCTACCGGCGACCTCGGCGTGGAGGAACCCGACGGCTTTCGGCGTCTGGTCGATCGCTCCAAGGACATGATCAATGTCGGCGGCTTCAAGGTTTTTCCAAGCCAGGTCGAAGCGGCCTTGCTCAAGGAGGAGGCGGTCAAGGAAGCGCTGGTCATCGCCGTGCCCGACGACCGTGTCGGCGAACGTCCCAAGGCTTTCGTCGTTCTTCACGAGGATGCCGAGGCGACTTCCGAGGCATTGATGAACGGGCTCTGCCAGCGTGTCGGCAAGCACGAACGCCCAGTCGCCATCGAGATCCTTGACGATCTGCCCCGGACCATGATCGGCAAGCCGGACCGCAAGGCGCTGACCCGAATGGAAGACGAGCGGCGCGCGGCCGCTACCAGCTAGGCCGCTGGAGGACCTTCGTCGGTCCGTGATAATCGACCGTTCCCAACGCCTTGAAGCCGAGCTTTGCGGCCAGTTTAAAGCTCGGTTCGTTGCCTTCGCTGATGATCGCCCAGATCGGCTGCGACGGAAGCGTTGCTTCGGCCCAGCCTAGGAGCGCCGAAGCCGCCTCGTGCGCCATGCCGGTGCCGTGTGTCTCGGTCGCGAAGATCCAGCCCATCTCGGGCTCGTCGCCGAACGCCGGCTCGACCGCGCGGCGAGCGGTAAATAGGCCGACGTTGCCGACCAGCTTGCCGTCACTGAGACGTTCGACCGCCATGCCGCCGAAGCCGTTCAACAACCAATTGCCCGTCGCCGCGCAAATTCGGCGCCAGCATTCTTCCTCGCCCATCGGTTCGGCCCCGAAGAAGCGGTGCACCGCCGGCTCCGACATAATCGTGTGATACGGGCGAAAATCCTCGCGTCGCCAGCCGCGTAAACGAAGACGCCCGGTCTCCAGGGTCGGAGCCGGGCGTCCTTGCGTCATCGGTTGAGGCTGAACTTACTTCTTGCCGAGCGTCAGACCGCCGAAGCGCTTGTTGAAGCGCGCGACCTGACCGCCCGCGTCCAGCATCTTGCCGGTGCCGCCGGTCCACGCCGGGTGAGCGGTGGGATCGATATCGAGGTGGAGGGTGTCGCCTTCCTTGCCCCAGGTCGAACGGGTCTGGAACTTCGTGCCGTCGGTCATTTCAACGGTGATGAAGTGATAGTCGGGGTGGGTACCGCTCTTCATGGGTCGTAGGTCCTTGTGGATGTGGCTGGTTCCGACCAGCCTTGAAAAGGTGGCCGCCCCCTAGCCGAGCACCGCCTGCTTGACAAGAAGGCCCGCCCCGACCGAGAAGCGCCGCGGGTTCAGACCCGAGGAAGCCGGTGCGATCCCGGCGCTCTGCCCGGAACGGTGTGCCAGCGACACAAACGCTGGCAAGTCCGATACTCGGCCTGAACCGTCGTCCGTTCAACCGTCCGGGGCCAGGCGGAAGACGTGGCCCAAGCCTCCGCGACGACTTGCGAAACGTATCAAGTTGTCGGGAGTATCTCATTGTTTTTATCTGACCTTCCTCCTCCGCCCGTGGCGGCGGAAACCATCGTCGTCACTGCCGCTCGTGGCGGCGAAAAACGTGACAAATCGCCTGCCAGCATCAGCCTGATCGCGCCGGTGACGGTTGAGCGTCAGGGCGAACCGCTGCTTGCCAGCCTGCTCCGCCTGACCCCGTCCGCCAGCCTGGCGGTCGCCGGTCCTGCCGGCTCGCAAAGCCAGGTGCGTTTGCGCGGCGCAGAGGCTAATCACACCCTGCTGTTCATCGATGGCATCCGCGCCAACGATCCCGCCGCGGGCAACGAGCCGCGCTTCGAGCTGCTCTCGGCCGACCTCGCCGACCGCATCGAGATAGTTCGCGGGCCGCAATCGGCGCTTTGGGGAAGCGAGGCGATCGGCGGGGTGATTGCCTTGAGCGCGCAGCCGCGTGACGGCGCCTCCGCCACTGCCGAAGCAGGCAGCCACCGGTTCGCCCGGGTCGGCGGATCGGCAGGCTATCGCGCCGGCGACCTTACCGTTGGCATCGGTGCTGGCGTGCAGGGCGCGCGCGGGATCAACGCCTTTGCCGGCGGTCTTGGTGACCGCGACGGTTATCGCAACGCAGTGCTGCGCGGCCGGCTGGACAGGGTGACCGGACCGTTGACCCTGACCGCCTCCGGCTTCGGCATCGCTGCCCGAAGCGAATTCGATGGATCGGACCCGGCGACCTTTCAGCGAGCGGACACCGCCGACAGCAGCCGCAACCGGCTTGCGGCCGGACGTCTCGGCGGACGGTACGAGGAGAATGGCTGGACCCTGTCGCTCAGCGCCTCGCGGCTCGGCTCGCGCAACCGCAACCTCCTTGCCGACGTCGAGCAGAACCGGACAAGCGGCCGCCGCGACACGCTAAGCGCCGACGTCGCTCGTCAGATCGGTACCGCGCACCGCGTCACGGTCGCCGGCGAATGGACCGGTGAGCGCTTCACCGCGTCCGACACCGTCTATGGCGGCTTCAGCAACCAGCGCCGCAAGCGCGATCAGTCGGCGGTGACGGCCGAATATCGCGGCGAAACGGGCCCGCTGATCGCGACACTCGCCCTCCGCCACGACGCCTTTAGCGAGTTTCGAGACGCCACGACCTTTCGTGCCGGCGCTTTCGTCACGCTCGGCGGCGGCGTGCAGCTGGCGGGTAGCTGGGGCGAAGGCATCGCACAGCCGACCTTTTTCGATCTCTACGGCTTTTTCCCCGGCAGCTATGTCGGCAATCCCGAGCTAAAGCCCGAGCGCAGCCGGGGCGGTGAACTATCGCTGCGCGCCGTTACCGGGCCGTGGCGCGGCGCGGTCACCGTTTATCGCCAGCATCTGCGCGACGAGATCGTCGCCAGCGCCGACTTCCTCTCGGCTGTCAACGCCCGCGGCCGCAGCAAGCGTGAGGGCGTGGAGCTGGAAGCCGGCTGGAGCGGCGGCGAGCGGTTCAACCTGTCGGCCACCTACGCCTATCTCGACGCCTCGGAACCCGCCGGGCGCGAGCTTCGCCGCCCGCGTCACAGCGGATCGGTCGCCGCCGACGGCGCGCTCGGACGCTTCAGTTACGGCGCGGCCCTGAGCTACACCGGCGCCCGGCTCGATCGCGACTTCGACCTGTTTCCAGCCCCGCTGGTGCGGCTTGGGTCCTACTGGCTCGGCAGCGCGCGGGTCGCTTACCGGGTCGCGCCCACGGTCGAGCTGTTCGGCCGGGTCGCCAACGCCTTCGACACCCGCGTCGTCGATGTCGTCGGCTATCGCGCAGAAGGGAGAAGCGTCTTTGCCGGCATCCGCCTTGGCGCAGGCCGCTGACGCGGCGCTTCGGGTCGCCTCGCTCAACCTCTGCACCGACGAGCTGCTGCTGCTGCTTGGCCAGCCGCAGCAGATCGTCTCGGTCAGCCACCTTAGCCATTCGCCGTACGAAACGGCGCTGTGGCGGGTGGCGCGGAGGCACCCGGCGAACGACGGCAAGCTCGAAAGCGTGATCGCGCTACGCCCGCAGCTCATCTTGACGATGGGCGGCGCGGGCGGAGCGCGACAGACATTGGCGCGGCATTTCGGAGCGCGCCTGATCGAACTCGCCTATCCCACGACCCCGGCGGAAGTCGTCGCGCAAGCCTCGCAGGTTGCCGCTCTTTTGAGGCGCTCCTCAGCCGCGCTCCCCTACCGGCGGCAGTTGGCGCAACTGGAGGCCACAAGGCCTCGTCTCGAAGAGGGCGCTTTCCTCGGCGGCGGCGGGGTCAGCCTGTCGCCGCAAGGGCTTGGCGCCTCTTGGCTCGCCCTCGCCGGCTTTCGTCAACCAGCGCTGCCGAACGGCCGTTTCAACTTGGAGGCGCTGGCAACAAAGCCGCCCAAATGGTTGATCCGCAGCGACTATCGCGCTGAGCAGGTGAGTCGGGGGACGGCGTGGCTCAAGCATCCGTTGGTGACCCGCCTCGCGCCGCGCACGCTGACCACCGATGGCCGCGCCTGGACCTGCGGCGGACTACCCATGTTCGCCGAAGTCACCAGACTGAGAGCCAAGAGGGCGGCGCGGTGAAGCGCTTTGCCCCGCTCCTTCTACCGCTGCCCGTGGCCCTGTGCGCTGCTGCCCTGCTCCTGCCGCTCGCCCCGCTCGAAGGACCGCCGGACCTCGCGCAACTGATTCTCCTCGAATTGCGTCTTCCGCGCCTGCTGCTCGGACTTGGCTATGGCGCAGTGCTCGGCCTCACCGGCGCCGCGTTGCAGGCCCTGTTCGCCAATCCCCTCGCTTCGCCCGACATCACCGGCGCAAGTAGCGGTGCGGCGCTTGGCGCGGTGATCGGGTCGACGTTCCTTGGTTTCGCCTCTCCGTTAGCCATGGGTGCCAGCGGAGCCACCGGCGCTGCGCTTGCGCTTGTCTTGCTCTTCACGGTGGCGGGACGGCGGCCGGATGCCGCTACCCTGCTCCTTGCCGGGCTTGCCATCAGCCTCGCCACCGGAGCGCTGACCAGCCTCGCGCTCGCGCTCGCGCCCTCGCCCTTCGCTTTCTACGAAGCGTTCGATTGGCTGATGGGAAGCCTCGTCGACCGGAGCCTCGGTCAGGCGGCAGCCGCCTTAATCCCTGCCCTCTTGGCATCCGCCCTGCTTGCTCGCCGCGCGGCTGCGCTCGACCGGCTGGCGCTTGGCGAGGATGTGGCCGCGTCGATGGGGATAAAGCCCGAACGGCTACGGCAGGAAGTGGTCCTGCTCTCAGCGGTCGCCGTCGGCGCGTGCGTCGCTGTCTGCGGTGCTGTCGGCTTCGTCGGCCTGATTGCCCCGGTGATCGCGCGGCGCCTGACCCGGGGGCATCCCGGACGCGCGCTACTTCCCGCAGCGCTAATCGGTGCCCTGATCCTGGTTGCCGCGGACCTGTTGACTCGGCTCGCCCCGCTCGGTCGGACCATTCCCTTGGGGGTCGTCACCGCCAGCATCGGCACGCCAATCTTTCTCTGGGTGCTGCTCGGCCTGCGCGGGAGAATGACATCATGACGCCGCTCCTCAGCGCCGAAGTCGCCGCCCCGCCCCGCCTGCAGGCGATGAGACTTGAGATTCTTGCGGGTGAAAAGATCGCGCTGATCGGTCCCAATGGCAGCGGCAAAACCACCCTGTTGCGGGCGCTGGCGGGAATCGATGACGATGCCTCGTCGGTTTACATTCAGGGCGAATCGCTGACGCTCGTCCCACCCGCTCGGCGCGCCAAGCTCCTCGCTTTTCTCCCGGCCAGCCGCGACGTTCGCTGGCCGATCCCCGTGCGCGACGTCGTTGCCCTTGGGCTGGCCAAGCCCGATCCCGCGCGTGTCGATCAACTACTGAAGCGGCTGCGGCTCACCGACCTCGCCGAGCGGCCGATCGATCGCCTGTCGACCGGCGAGCGGGCCAGGGCGCTGCTGGCGCGGGCACTGGCCGATCGCCCCCGCCTACTCCTGCTCGACGAGCCGCTTTCCAACCTCGATCCTGCGTGGGCGCTTCGCACCCTCGACCTGCTCGACGGAATCGCAAGCGAGGGGTGCGGCATCGCACTGGCGCTGCACGACCTGTCGCTGATCGGCCGCTTCGACCGCGTGTGGATGCTCGACCACGGCCGACTGGTCGCGGATCTGCCGCCGGCAAAGCTGCTCGCCTCGCCGGAGTTCGCATCGGTGTTCGAAGTAGAGCCGGCGTCGACCGGCTGGGCGCTCAGGCCTTCGGCGGATCGGCGATCATCGCCGTGAAATTGGCTTCGGCGGCAAGCTTGCCGTCGACAAAGGCCTGCCCCGCGAATTTGCAAACGCTGGACCGCTTCTGAACAAAGCTGACCTTCAGTTCGAGCAGGCAGCCCGGCTCGACCGGGGTGCGGAATTTCGCCCCGTCGATGGCCATGAAATAGACGAGCTTGCCCGACCCCGCGAGGCCAAGGCTTTCCACCGCCAGTACGCCGGCGGCCTGCGCCAGCGCTTCGACGATCAGCACGCCCGGCATGATCGGACGGCCGGGGAAATGCCCCTGGAAAAAGCTCTCGTTGATCGTCACCGCCTTGATGGCGGTGATGCGCTCGTCGATCACGAGTTCGGAAACCCGGTCGACGAGCAGCATTGGATAGCGATGGGGCAGCGCCGCCATGACCTGGCGGATATCCCGCGTGACGGCCTCGGCGGCGCCCACCCCCTCGCTCATGGCTTAGCGGCCCGCCGGGCGCTGCTGTGCCGGCTGGGCCTGCTGCGGCAGCGGGGTCACGCTGACCGACGGCACCTGCGTATTGAGCGCGGCCAGGACGTCGTTGGTGATGTCGACCGAATTCGAACGAGCCAGCGTCGCGTCGGTGTCGACGGCGATGTTGGCGCCGCGCGCGGTCATCGCCTGATTGATGATCGGGCCGAGGCGCGCGTCGATCTGCTGGCGAACGTGCGCCTGGGTCGACTGCAGACGGGTCTGAAGCCCCTGCAGCTCGGTCTGCGCCGTCTGCTGCGACTGCTGCCAGCGCTGGACGCGCTGCTGCAGGGCGGCGGGCGGGTTCTGCTTCTGAGCGGCCGGAAGGGCGTTGATCGCGGCTTCGATCGCCTGACCTTCGGTCTGGATCGGAGCTGCCAAGGCCTGCTGGCGGGTCTGAAGCGCGGTGGCCTGGCTCTGCAGCTGGGTCAGCGCCGCGCGGCAGGCGGTGCATTCCGCATAGATGCGGCCCGAATCGACCACCGCGACCACCGCCGCCGGAAGACGGTTCTGGGCGGCAGCCGGCGACGTAACGGCAGCTGCCGTCAGGAGGCCAAGAAGAAGCTTGTTGGTCATCAGAATGCAGTCCCTACGTTGAATGAAAAGAGCTTGGGATCGTCGCCGTCCTGCGTCAGCAGGGCCTTGGCGAGATCGATGCGGAGCGGACCGAACGGCGAAGTCCAATTGACGCCGATACCGACCGCCAGGCGCGGTTTGGCGCTGTTGCCGAGGAACTCCTCGCGGTAGCCGGGCTGGAAATTCAGCACCGTTCCGGTCGGCGCGGCGGCGCAGTTCGCCCTGGTCTGGCCGACGGCCAGCACCTGCGCAGCAGGCGCGGTCACGTTCTCTGCGCTGGCGACGTAGAAACAGGTGCCCGGCAGGTTGAGAAGATTGGGCGTCCGCAACTTGAACAAGGAGCCGACGTCCACGAACGCTGACGGCCGCAAGCCGAGATTGCGCGCGCCCGCGCCGAGCGGAATTTCGAGTTCGAGGCGGCCCATGTAATAGGCCCGCCCGCCGAGCGCGTCGGTAATCTGGCCTTCTTCGCCCAGCAGCGCGCTGGCATCTTCCGAATAGCTGGTGCGGCGGATCCGCGGGCCGATGCCACGAATGTCGAACCCGCGCAGCTGCGGCGTGAAGAAGCGGTCGGAGATCCGGATCGGATCGAGCCCTTCACGTTTGGCGTTCTGAAGCGGGTGGATGTAGCCGCCCTCGGCACGCGCCGAGAGGACGAAGCCGCGCCCGAGGCCCCAATATTTGGTGCCCTCCGCGCGCGAGCGGATGTAGCGCACGTCGCCGCCCAAGCCGGCGAAATCCTGACTGAACGACAGCCGCTGGCCCTGCGTTGCGCGGATGCCGTTGGTGTTGTCGAACACCGCGCTGTAGCCGATCGACGAGGTCGTCCGCTTGCCGATTTCATCGCACAGATATTGCCCCGCCTTGAGCGGATCGCACTGCCCGTTGGTGAAGAATTCGGGCCGGTTGGCGAGCGTGATGTTATCGAAGTTCAGCGTGTAGCGAGTGCCGAAGTTGATAAACTCGTTGACCGGGAAACCCAGCGACAGGCCGGCGCCGGTCTGGATCTGGCTGTAGGTCCGGTTGCGCTCGTTGCCGATGAAGTTGAAGCTGTTGAAATCGCGGCGATAGATCTGGCCGCCAAGCAGGATCTGCTTGTCGAACAGATAGGGCTCGGTGAAGCCCAACTGGACCGACTTCGAATAACGCGAATAGTTGATGCCCGCGGACAGAGACTGGCCCATGCCGCGGAAGTTGTTCTGTTCGATGCTCGCGGCGAGAATGAAGCGCTCGAGGCTCGAATAGCCCGCCGACAGCTGGAGCTGCCCGGTCGGCTTTTCCTCGACCTCGACGTTCAGCGCCACCCGGTCGGGCGCAACCTGCTCCTGCTTGATTTCCAGCTTTTCCTGGAAATAGCCGAGGCTCTGGATGCGGTCCTGGCTGCGCTTCACCTTGACGGTGTTGAAGGCGTCGCCCTCGTTGACGCGGAATTCGCGGCGGACGACCTTGTCGCGCGTGCCGGTGTTGCCGCTGACGTTGATGCGATCGACATAGGTGCGCGGGGTCTCGCCGACCCGGAACGCGATCCCCATGGTCTGGGTCTCGGCGTTACGCTCGTAATTGGGATCGATCTCGGTGAAAGCATAGCCGAGCAGACCCGCCGCCTCGTTCATGCGGGTGACCGCGTCTTCGACCGCCTTGGCGTTGAACCAATCGCCTTTCTTTACGCCCGCAAGTGCGACGATCAGCTCGGGCTTGAAATCGCGCAGTTCGGATTCGGCGGTAATGTCGCCGAACTTGTAGCGCTTCCCTTCCTCGACCACGTAAGTGATCACGAAGTCGCGGCGGTCGGGCGTCAGTTCGGCCAGCGCCGAGACCACGCGGAAATCGGCATACCCCTGCGTCAGGTAGAAAGCGCGCAGCTTCTGCTGGTCCGCCGCGAGCCGGTCCGGATCGTAGCTGTCGTTGGACTTGAGAAAGCCCAGAAAGCCGCCGCTCTCGCGAGTGAACATCTCTTTGCGCAGACGCCCATCGTCGAACTGCTCGTTGCCGATGATGTTAATCGCGCGGACCTTGGACTTGTCGCCCTCGGTGATCTCGAACACGAGGTCGACGCGGTTCTGGTCGAGCGTGACGACCTTGGGCTCGACCCGCGCTGCGAAGCGGCCCTGGCGCTTGTAGAGCTCGATGATCCGCTCGACGTCGCTGCGCGCCTTGGTGCGGGTGAAGATCTGCCGCGGCGCAAGCCGGATCTCGGGCAGGATCTTGTCGTCCTTGATCCGCTTGTTGCCTTCAAGCACGATGCGATTGATGACCGGGTTCTCGCGCACCACCAGCACGATGTTGCCGGTGTCGGCACCCTGGATCTGAGCGTCGGCGAACAGTTCGGTCTCGTACAGCGCCTTGATCGCGGTATCGAGCTTTTCGGCGTCGTAGGTGTCGCCCGGGTTAAGCCCGGCGTAGGACCGCACCGTGTCGGCCTCAAGACGCTGGGCGCCCTGGACCGAGATGGAACGGATGGTGCGTTGCTGCGCCGCAGGCGCGGCCGGAGCCGTCGTTGCCGGAGCGGGCTGCGCGGTGGTCGCTGCCACCGGAGCCGGCGCCGCGGCCTGCTGGGCGAGCACGGGTGAAGCCCAGCCACCAACAATGGTGCCAAGCAGGAGCGTCGCCCTCATGCGATTGATCAAAGCCTTGTCGCCTTTCGAACTCACGTAATCTTGTCCCCACCTGCGTTTAGGTGACATGGGTGACGCCTATCGGCACCTGAAATTGCCCGCGACGCTACTAGACGCGGGCCCCTGCCGCGCCAACCCACATTGTTCAACACGGGCTTAGCCCAACAATCGCCCCAATGTCTGCCACAGGCCCACCGACGCCAGGTCGTTGAGGGTCGCCACCAGCATCAAGGTCATGAGGGCGGCGAACCCGCCGCGAAACAGCCACTCCTGCGCCCGGGCCCCAAGCGGTCGGCGACGTGTCGCCTCAACCGCGTAGAGCGCCAGATGACCCCCGTCGAGCATGGGAACTGGCAGCAGGTTGATGAACCCGAGGTTTATCGAGAAAAAGGCGATCAGCTGGACGAATTCGAACCAGCCGATGCTCGCGACCTGGCCGGCGACCTGCGCCATCTTGATCGGGCCGCCCAGCTCTTCAAGCGGCCTTCGACCGGTGATGATCTGCCACAGGCCCACCGCCGTATTCTCGATAGTCGAGGCGGTGATTCCGACCGCTTCGGGCACCAGCAGCCAGGCCGGCACGGGCTCGAACACCCGCTGCCCGGTGGCGACACCCAAGCGGCCGACGCGGTAGGTCTGACCGAACCGGTCGGCCTCCCGCACTTCGGCGAGGCGGGTAGACGCGGTGAAGGTCCGGCCCTGCCGCTCGATCGTCAGCAGCACGTCCTCGTTCGGGCGCAGGCGGCTATAATCGGCAAGGTCGTCGAAGCGGCGAACTTCCTTATCGTCGATCCCGACGATGCGATCGCCGCGCTGCAGCCCGATCTGGGCGGCAGGCGACCCGGGAAGCACCGAGGCGACGATCGCCGGTGTGCGTGGTGCGCCGTTGGCGGCGATAAAGGCGGCGAAGATCAAGATGGCGAGAAGAAAATTGGCCGCCGGGCCTGCGAAGACGACCAAGGCGCGCTGCCACACCGGCTTGGCATGAAAGCTGCGGGCGCGAAGCTCGGGGCTAAGTCGGTCGAGGTTCTGGCCCATGCTCGCCGGGTTCATGTCGCCGGTGAAGCGGACGTAGCCGCCGAGCGGCAACCAGCCGATCTTCCACCGCGTGCCCCGCTTGTCGGTCCAGCCGGCGACTTCGCGGCCGAACCCGATCGAAAAGGTTTCCGCACCGATGCCGAACCAGCGGCCGACGATGTAGTGGCCGTACTCGTGGATAAAGACGAGCGGACCGATCGCGCCCAGAAACGCCAGCGCGAGAAACCACATCGGCGGCGTTTCAAGCATCAGTGCGCCTCCACCTTAAGGCGTTCCCGCGTCGTTCGCCGAACCTCTGCATCGAGCGCAAGCACCTCGTCGATCGAACCGGGTAGCGGCTGGTCCAGCCGTGCCAGTTGATCCTCTACCGTCGCCGCGATGTCGCCGAAATGAATGGCGCCGGCCAGGAAGGCTTCGACTGCCACTTCGTTGGCGGCATTGAGCGTCAGCGGCGCCGCGCCGCCGCGGCGAAGGGCCTCGCGGGCAAGCCGAAGCGCGGGGAAGCGAACCGTATCGGGCGCCTCGAAATCAAGCCGGGCAATCTCGAGCAGGTTGAGGCGGCGGGCCCTGGTCGCCATTCGCTCGGGCCAGGCGAGAACATGCCCGATCGGCACCCGCATGTCGGGGCTGCCAAGCTGCGCCAGCATCGAGCCGTCGGCATATTCGACCAGGCTGTGAATGACCGATTGCGGGTGGACGACGATGTCGATCCGCTCTTCGGGCAAGGCGAACAGGTGGTGCGCCTCGATCAGCTCGAGCCCCTTGTTCATCATCGTCGCGCTGTCGACGCTGATCTTGGCGCCCATCGACCAATTGGGGTGCGCGACCGCCTGCGCCGGCGTGGCGCGGGCCATGTCATCGGCCGACCAGGTCCGGAACGGGCCGCCACTGGCGGTCAAGATAAGGCGTGCGACATGATCGCAATCCTGGCCCGCAAGGCATTGAAAGATCGCATTGTGTTCGCTGTCGATCGGTAGCAGAATCGCGCCGGAGCGGCTGGCTTCATCGATCATCAGCGCGCCGGCGGAAACCAACGCTTCCTTATTGGCAAGGCCGATCCTCAGACCGGCACGAACGGCGGCCATCACCGGCGCAAGCCCCGCTGTGCCGACGATCGCGGCGACGATCAGGTCAGCCGACACCGCCGCCTCGGCCAGCGCGCTCCCGCCCGCCGCCGCCTGGATATTGGTTCCGGACAGAGCCGTCTGGAGGTCGCCCAGCCGGCTTTCGTCCGCAATGACCGCCAGCGAAGCGTGCGTGCGGCGGGCAATGGCGGCAAGCTCAGCGACATTGCTGGCAGCGGTGACTGCGGTAACATCGAAGCGGTCATGCGCCGCTTCGACAAGGTCCAGCGTCGAAGTTCCGATCGAGCCGGTCGCGCCGAGAATGGCGACCCGCTTCATCAGCCGAGGCCCGCCATCACGCCGAACGCGGTCAGCACCGCCACCGGGACCAAACCGTCGAGACGGTCGAACACGCCGCCGTGTCCGGGCAGGATACGGCCGCTGTCCTTGACCCCGGCCCGGCGCTTCATGCAGCTTTCGAACAGGTCACCCAGCGCGGCGGCAAAAGCAAAGATCGGTGCCAGCAGCAGCCAGACCCAGTGCAGCCCCTGGCTCTGGGCCCAGATGCCGCCAAGCAGGGTCGCGGTAATGAGACCGCCGATTAGGCCCGAAATGGTCTTGTTGGGGCTGATCGTCGGCGCAAGCTTGGGCCCGCCAAAGGTTCGACCCGTGAAGAAGGCCCCGATGTCGGCGCTCCAGGTGACAATAAACGCCCACAGCACCAGCTCGAACCCCTGGCTCCCCGCGGGCACCCCTGCCCGTTCGCGTACCCACAACAGCGAAAGGGCCGGCAGGAGGGCAAAGGCAAAGCCGCCAAGGTGCCAGGCCAGCCCCCAGCCGCGGACCATCTTGGCCCATTCGTAATAGATGGCGGTCGCAGCGGCCGCCACGAGAACGGCGAAGGCAGTGCCCCCCACCCATTCGGCGGTCAGCGCCGTCAGGACCAGCAGCACGCCGGTAATCGAGCGAAGCGCGATCTCGCTCATCGACCGCCGAACCGCCGCTGCCTGCGCGCAAATTCACCCAGCGCCGCATTGAAAGCGGCTTCGTCGAAGTCCGGCCACAAGGTGTCGACGAAGTGCAGTTCGGCATAGGCTGCCTGCCACAGGAGGAAATTCGACAGCCGCACTTCGCCGCTGGTGCGAATCAGGAGATCGAGCGGCGGCAGATCGCGAGTGTGCAGAAGGTCTTCGATCGCCGCGATGTCGATGCTCTCGGGATCGACCGACCCGTCGCGCACGCCGCGGGCCAGCGCCTTTGCCGCCCCGACCAACTCGGCTTGGCTGCCGTAGTTGAGCGCCACGACCAGCGTTAGCCGGTCGTTGTCGCGGGTTTCCTCGACCGCTTGTTGAAGCCGGTCGTAGAGCTCGTTCCCGAACGCCGCCGGCTCACCGATCAGCTTGAGCCGAACCTTTTCCTTCTGCAGCGTGCCAAGCTCGCGCTCGAGATAAAAGCGCATCAGGCCCTTGAGGTCGCTGACCTCATCTTCCGAGCGCCGCCAGTTCTCGCTCGAGAAGGCGTAGAGCGTCAGAACCTCGACGCCGCTATCGACCGCCGCCTGCATGGTCCGGCGCACCGCTTCCGCGCCGGCGCGGTGGCCGGCGACACGGGGCAGCGAACGCCGGGTGGCCCAGCGGCCATTGCCGTCCATGATGATGGCGACGTGGCGAGGAACCGCGCCCTCGCCGGTCCCGAGCGTGGCCGAGGGAGCGCGTGCCTCGACATCGCTCGGCACCGGCGGGGTGGTCGAACTCACTTGCCGAGGATTTCCTTTTCCTTGGCCTGCGCCGCGGCATCGATTTCCTTGATCGTGTCGTCGGTGATCTTCTGGACCTCGGTGTCGAGCTTCTTGTGCTCGTCCTCGCTGATTTCCTTTTTCTTCTCGTCGGTCTTCAGCGCGTCCATCGCGTCCCGGCGCACGTTACGCGCGGCGATACGGGCCTTTTCGGCATATTGGCTGACCAGCTTGGCAAGCTCCTTGCGGCGCTCCTCGGTCATGTCGGGGATCGGCAGCCGGATCATCTGTCCATCGGTGATCGGGTTGATGCCGAGCCCGCCCGAACGGATCGCCTTTTCCACCGCGTTGAGGTTGGACTTGTCCCACACCTGCACCGAGATCATCCGCGGCTCGGGGACCGAGACGGTCGCGACTTGGTTCAGCGGCATCTTGGCGCCGTAAACCTCGACCTGGATCGGATCGAGCAGCGCGGTTGACGCGCGCCCGGTGCGAAGTCCACCCAGATCGCTCTTGAGCGCGTCCACCGACCCCGCCATGCGGCGCTTCACATCGGCCTTATCATAGGCTGGCATCTTAACGTTCCTCCTGGTCCTGAACGATCGTCGCCACGCCCTCGCCCGCAAGCACCTTGGCAAGGTTGCCGGGCTGGCGGACGTTGAAGACGACAATTGGAATATCGTTGTCACGGCACAGCGCGACCGCGGCCGCGTCCATGATCTTGAGGTCCTCGGCAAGCACCCGGTCGAAGCCGATGGTGTCGAAGCGCTTGGCGTCCTTCACCTTCTTCGGATCGGCCGAATACACGCCGTCGACGCTGGTGCCCTTGAACAGGGCGTTGCACTTCATCTCGGCGGCGCGCAGCGCGGCGCCGGTGTCGGTGGTGAAATAAGGCGAGCCGACGCCGGCGGCGAAGATCACCACCCGCCCCTTGGCGAGATGACGCTCGGCACGGCGACGGATGACGGGTTCGCACACTTGGTCCATCTTGATCGCGCTTTGCACGCGGGTGTCGACGCCGATCTGCTCCAGCGCATTCTGCACCGCGAGCGCGTTCATCACGGTCGCCAGCATGCCCATGTAATCGGCCTGCGCCCGGTCCATGCCCTTGGCGGCGCCGGCCATGCCGCGGAAGATGTTGCCGCCGCCGATCACCAGGCACAGTTCAAAGCCGGCATCCTTGGCGGCCTTTACCTCCGACGCCATGGCGGCGACCGTTTCCTGGTCGATGCCGAACTGGCCGGGCCCCATCAACGCCTCGCCCGACAGCTTCAGGAGAATGCGGTTGAAGCGGCGGGCCATGGGCGTTGGGTGTCTTTCGGATGTGAAACGGGCGGCAGCGCTTCTATAAGCGCCGCCGCCCGCTTGCCAACCCGTCATACCGGGCCGGCGCTTGGAGTTAACCCTGCTTGACGCCCGACGCGGCGGCAACTTCGGCAGCGAAATCGCTCTGCTGCTTCTCGATGCCTTCGCCGAGCTGGAAGCGGACGAAGTCGACGATGGTCGCCGAACCGCCAGCCGCCTTGGCTTCCGCCGAGACATAATCCTGCACCGGGGTCTTGCCGTCGAACACCACTGCCTGGGTCAGGAGGGCGCTTTCCTTGCGGAACTTGTCGACCGGGCCCTTGAGGATCTTTTCGGCGATGTCGGCGGGCTTGCCGGCAATCTTGTCGGCATTCTTTTCACGCGCGATCGCGGCTTCACGCTCGATCACGGCCGGGTCGATATCGTCGCCGGTCAGCGCCAGCGGGTTAGCCGCGGCGATGTGCATGGCGATCTGCTTGCCGAGGCTTTCGAGCTTGTCGGCCGGGGCATCGCCGGCAAGCGCGACGAGCACGCCGATCTTGCCCATGCCAGGCGCGGCGGCATTGTGGACATAGGCCACGACCGCACCGTCATCGACGCTGAGCATCTTGGCGCGGCGCAGGTTCTGGTTCTCGCCGATGGTGGCGATGTTCTCGGTCAGCGCTTCGTCGACCGACTTGCCCGACGGCATGGTCTGGCCCTTGAGCGCCTCGACGTCGCCATTGCCGTCCAGCGCGAGCTTGGTGACGTCACGGACGAAGTTCTGGAACTGCTCGTTCTTGGCGACGAAGTCGGTTTCCGAGTTGACCTCGACGACCACGCCCTTGGTGCCTTCGACGGCAACGCCGACGAGACCTTCGGCGGCAGTGCGGCCGGCCTTCTTGCCTGCCGAAGCGAGGCCCTTGGCGCGCAGCCAATCGATCGACTGTTCGATATCGCCGTTGTTCTCGGCAAGCGCCTTCTTGCAGTCCATCATGCCGGCGCCCGAGCGCTCGCGCAGTTCCTTGACCATTGCGGCCGTGATGTCAGCCATGTGCGAATTCCTTTTACTCCCCTCCCGCTGACGGGAGAGGCTGGGGGAGAAATGTGAAAGCGGCGGAGAGCGTCACTGGTGTGACAACCCTCCACCGCAGGTTCTCGCTGGGCGAGAAAGAAGCTTACGCCTCCAGCGCGGCTTCCGCCGGCGGCTCGGCCATCGCGCCGATGTCGACGCCCTGGCGCTGCTGATTGCCGGTCTTGCCCGAGGTCGAGGCCTCGGCCACGGCGTCGGCATAAAGCCGGATCGCGCGGCTGGCGTCGTCGTTGCCCGGAACCGGGAAGGCGATGCCTTCGGGGTTCGAGTTCGAATCGAGGATCGCGACAACGGGGATGCCAAGGACGTTGGCTTCCTTGATCGCCAGCTCTTCCTTGTTGGTGTCGATCACGAACATGACGTCGGGCAGGCCGCCCATGTCACGAATGCCGCCAAGGCTCTTTTCGAGCTTGTCGCGCTCGCGGGTCAGTTGAAGGACTTCCTTCTTGGTCAGGCCCGCAGTGTCGCCGGAGAGCTGCTCTTCGAGGCTCTTCAGGCGCTTGATCGAGTTCGAGATGGTCTTCCAGTTGGTCAGCATGCCGCCGAGCCAGCGATGGTTGACGAAGTGCTGGCCCGAACGGCCGGCGGCTTCGGCGACGGCGTCCTGCGCCTGGCGCTTGGTGCCGACGAACAGGACCTTGCCGCCGCGGGCGACGGTCTGCTGCACGAAGTCGAGGGCGCGAGCAAACAGCGGAACGCTCTGCGAGAGATCGATGATGTGAACGCCGTTGCGATCGCCGAAGATGTACGGCTTCATGCGCGGGTTCCAGCGGTGGGTCTGGTGACCGAAGTGAGCGCCAGCTTCAAGCAGCTGCTGCATCGAGACGAGCGTGCTCGCCATAGGGATAATTCCTTCCGGTTGATCCTCTGGGAAGCGGGAACATGCGGCCTTACGGCAGCACGCACCGGGTTATGATGCTTCCCATGCGGGGTTTGTGTTCGCCGTCGCCAGCACTTCGAATGGTAGCGGAGGAGGGACTTGAACCCCCGACACGCGGATTATGATTCCGCTGCTCTAACCAGCTGAGCTACTCCGCCCCTCTCGGGGTGCCGTGATGGCGGGCGGGCCTATACGTCGGGGTTTGTTCCTGGTCAACGCCAAGGAACCGCCGGTGTGGCACAGGGTTGAGCGCGCAAAGGAGATCAATCAAGATGGACCCGCTGACGCCGCTCGATACCCTGTGCCGGATCATCCTGCGCGCCAAGGAATATGAAGCCCAGGTCCCGTCGGACTACGACGAGGGCGAGGATGCAGAAAATATCGACGGCGAGGACGGCGAAGCGCTGTCGGTGCTGGACGACGACGTCAACGACGGGGTCGAGGAAGAACTTCGCGCCGCGATCGATGATCTGGCCGAGGACCAGCAGGCCGAACTGCTCGCCTTCTGCTGGGTCGGCCAGGGCACCTACGACGCGTCCGACTGGGATGAGGCCATCTCCGAAGCCACCGACGAAATTCGGAGCGGCGACGTGGTCGACCAGTTCCTCGAAATGCCGATGCTGGCGAGCGTGCTGGAATCGGGCATGGCCGCGTTCGAGCTAAGCTGCGACGGGGTCGGCGACCTCAGCTGAGGGGCCTCGCGAAAGTTCCGAAGGTTCCGGTTTGCGCAAGTTCTGCAACATTCCGGAACCTTCGGCTCTTGCAAACCGATCTGGTTCGTTACGCTCGCAAACCCTACACTTCAAGTCTGCGGCGGCTTAGCCGCGGAAGCTCCATCGGCCGATACGCTCCCACGGGCCGCCCAAATAGCGGTGGAGTTCGAGGCCCGCGATCCTGAGAGGGCGCGGGGTGAACCTGGCTTCCAGTTCGCGCAGGACCGCCTTGGCGGCGGCCGGCTCGGCCTTGTTCATCACGGTGACATGCGGCCGCCAGCCCTGCGAATCCTGCGCGGTGAGAAAACCGTGAAAATGCTCGGCGACCGCACGGCGAATTGCTTCGAGGTCGTCCGACACGATCCGGTACGCGACTCCGCGGCCGAGGTTCATCAGGCCGGCGACCTTTGCCACAGGGGGCGACGCTGCCGCTTCGCGGGCAAGCACCCTCGCCGCCTCGGTCTCGGCGCTCGGCGGAAGCGCGTGGAACATGGTGAGATGCGCGGCGAGCTGATTGCGCTCGGGCGGGAAATAAGCGCGGCGCTGGCCGTCGAGCCAGGCGAAGTCTTCGGGCCCCAGCGCCGCGGTGACGATCAGTGCGCCGCTCATCGACCGGTCCACCTGTCTTTCTCGATTTGCGGCAAGGCCTCGAAATCGGCCGGAGACATGTCGGTTTTCACCGCGCCGTCCTGCACCCCGGCATAATGCCAGTCGACCCGGCGGAAAGTCTCGCCCACGCCCGCGACGCCGCCTTGCGCGACGACCAGGTAGCGCAGCGTGCCGCCCTGGCAGCTCAGCATCGCGTCCACCGTGTTGCCGAGCGGCTCGCCGCCGCGCCCGAGCAGGCGCGAAGCGGTGAGGCTGGAGGCGGGAAACAGGTTCTCTCCCGGCGCCGCGGCGCTTTCTTCCGCCGCCTTTTCGGCGCCGGTTTCAAGCTTCGCCTGCCGCCCCAGCCAGCGATAGACGCCGAACAGGTTGAGTAGCGTCATGACGGCATTGGTCCAGATCAAGGCCGGCTGTCCCGTCAGAATACCGGTGGTGAACCAGGCGATCGAGCCGATCGTGAAGATGATAAAGCCGATCCCGGTGATCCGGCTGCCAAGATTGGAGGCGGTGAAACAGGCGGCGATGATGGTCGCGGCGGTCGCGATCCATGAGGCGGTTTGATCCATGTGCCGCCAATGCCGGAGGGCCAAGCAAAGTTGCGCCCCCTGCCCTTCAGCCCACCCCCAAGCTAGATCTCGACCTGGCTGCCCAGCTCCACCACGCGGTTGGGCGGCAGCTTGAAGAATTCCATCGCGCTTTCCGAATTGCGCAGCATCCAGGCGAACAGCCGCTCGCGCCAACCCGCCATGCCCGGCCGAGCGGTGGAGATCAGGGTCTGGCGCGCGAGGAAGAAGCTGGTGTCCATCATCCGGCAGATCGGCCCGCAATCGCGCAATTTGCCGAGATCGTCGGGGACGTTCATTTCGTCCATGAAGCCGTAGCGCAGGATGACCCGGAAAAAGCCCTCGCTATAATCCTGCGTTTCCAGCCGGCGTTCTTCGGGGACGTTGGGCACGTCCTCGATCCGCACCGTCAGCAGCATCACCCGCTCGTGCAGCACCTTGTTGTGCTTGAGGTTATGGAGCAGCGCATGGGGCACGCCCTTGGCACTGGAGGTCATAAAGACCGCGGTGCCGGGGACTCGCGTGGCGCTTCCGGCGGCGGATTTGACGAACACTTCCATCGGCAGGCTCGCCTCGGCCATCCGGTCCATCATCAGCTTGCGCCCCTTGGCCCAGGTGGTGAGCAGGGTAAAGCCGATCACGCCGACCACCAGCGGCACCCAGCCGCCGTCAGGAACCTTGAGGAGGTTGGCACCGAAATAGAGGACATCAACGAGGAAGAAGATAGCGAGCAGCGGGACTGCTTTCCACGCCGGCCACTTCCACAGGTAGAAGAACACCACCGCCAGCAGCACGGTGTCGATGAACATCGCCCCGGTCACCGCGATGCCATAGGCCGCCGCGAGGTTGGACGAGCTGCCGAAGCTCACCACCAGCAGCACCACCGCCACCATCAGCGCCCAGTTCACCACCGGGATGTAGATCTGGCCCTTAGCGGTTTCGCTGGTCTGCAGGATGCGCAGGCGCGGGATGAAGCCGAGCTGGATCGCTTGCTGTGTCACCGAAAAGGCGCCGGTAATGACCGCCTGACTAGCGATCACCGTGGCGCAGGTGGCGAGCAGGACCAGCGGCAGGCGGAGGCTTTCCGGCGCGAGGAAGAAGAACGGGTTCTTGACCAATTCGCGAGCCTGCTCCGGCGTCTGCTGAAGCAGCATCGCGCCTTGGCCGAGGTAATTCAGCAGCAGAGCGACGATGACGAAAATCCAGGCGTAGCGAATTGGGCGGCGCCCGAAATGTCCCATGTCGGCATACAGCGCTTCCGCCCCAGTCACCGCCAGCACGACCGAGCCCATGGCAATGAAGGCGGGCAGCGGCTCCTGATAGTAGAAGTAAAGCGCGTTCAGCGGGTTGAGCATCTGCAGCAGCAGGCCCGGCGCGCTGACGAGATGGATCGAGCCCAGCACCGCGAGGGTCACGAAATAAACGATCATCACCGGACCGAACAGGTTGCCGACCTTGGCCGTTCCCCGGCTCTGGATCATGAATAGCCCAACCAGAATGCCGATACAGATCGGGATGACGTAGGGCTCGAACGCGCTGTTGACCGTAGTCAGCCCCTCGACCGCCGACAGGACGGAAATCGCCGGGGTGATCATGCTGTCGCCGTAGAACAGGGCGGTCGCGAACACGCCCAGCATGACGATCCCGCCGGTCCAGCGGCGGGTGGTGCTGGTAGAGCGATTGATCAGCGCCAGCAGGGCGAGGCTGCCGCCCTCACCCTTATTATCGGCGCGCATGATGATGGTGACGTATTTCAGCGTCACGATGATCATCATCGACCAAAATATCAGGCTGAGCACGCCGAAGATGTGCAGCTGGTCGGGTTCGAGCGTGTGATGCCCGGCAAAGGTTTCGCGGAAGGCGTAGATGGGCGACGTGCCGATGTCGCCGAACACGACTCCGGCCGCGCCGAGCATCAGCTTGGCGAGCGATCCTTGTACGTGGTGGCCATGGCTGTCCTCGGTCACCGCCGGGTCGGCGGGCTGGGCAGCGCCTTCAGCGGTGACGTTCATCGGGCGCGGGCCCTAGCAGCGCGCGGGGTCGCTCGCAATCGGCTGGTGCATCGGCTCATTTCAAGGCTATAGGCGCGCGAAACCACCTTAGCTCAACTCTCGAGAAGGCGATCGTTTCATGCGCGTCGGCGTGCCCAAGGAAATCAAGAACCACGAATATCGTGTCGGCCTTACCCCCGCTTCGGTCAAGGAGCTGGTCGCGGCGGGTCACGAGCTGTTCGTCGAAACCGGTGCCGGCATGGGTATCGACTGCCCGGACGCCGCTTATGTGCGGGCCGGCGCGACCATCCTGCCCGACGCCGCGTCGGTGTTCGACACGGCCGAGATGATCGTCAAGGTGAAGGAGCCGCAGCCGGGCGAGATCGCGATGATCAAGCCGCATCACCTGCTGTTCACCTACCTCCACCTCGCCGCCGACAAGCCGCAGGCCGAAGGGCTGATGAAGTCGGGCGCGACCTGTATCGCGTATGAGACGGTGACCTCGCGCTCGGGCGCGCTGCCGCTGTTGAAGCCGATGAGCGAAGTCGCCGGACGACTCAGCATCCAGGTCGGTGCGCATTATCTCGAAAAGGCGCAGGGCGGCCGCGGCGTGCTGCTCGGCGGCGTTCCGGGCGTGGCGCCGGCCAAGGTCGCGATTCTCGGCGGCGGTGTCAGCGGCGTCAACGCGGCGCAGATGGCGGTCGGCATGCGCGCCGACGTCACTATCTACGACATTTCGAACGAGCGCCTGGCCGAACTCGACATGTTCTTCGGCAGCCAAATCAAGACCGCTTACGCCAGCCGCGCCGCGATCGCCCATGCGGTCGAAGAGGCCGAGCTGGTGATCGGCGCGGTGCTGGTCCCGGGGGCCGCGGCGCCCAAGCTCGTCAGCCGCGAGATGCTGAAGACGATGAAGCGCGGGTCGGTGCTGGTCGACATCGCGATCGACCAGGGCGGCTGCTTCGAAACCAGCCACGCGACCACCCATGCCGATCCGGTCTACGAGATCGACGGCGTGATCCATTATTGCGTCGCCAACATGCCAGGCGCAGTCGCGCGAACCAGCGCGTTCGCACTCAACAACGCGACCCTGCCCTTCGCGCTGAAGCTTGCGAACCTAGGCGCCGAGGCGGCGATGGCGGACGACCCGCACCTTGCCAACGGCCTCAACGTCAGTGGCGGCAAGATCCGCCATCAGGCGGTGGCCGAAGCGCTCGATCTTGAATTCGTGCCGGTTTAATCTGGGCGGAACATAAACGGAACGTCGTCGTTCTTCAGCTAACTCAATTGCTTGAGAAGGCGAGAAGAATGGCGACGACCCCCGATACCGATCCCAAGGCCCATCCGACCGGAAACGCGGTCAAAGATCCCGATCACTGGACCACCGGCGGCGAGCCGATGACCGGGGCGCAGGCCTCCTATCTCCAGACACTGAGCGAGGAAGCCGGCGAGGAATTTGATCCCGAACTGAGCAAGGCCGAAGCGTCGAAGAAGATCGACGCGCTTCAGGAAGAAACCGGCCGCGGCGATTAAGGCAGCGGATCTTGCGGGGCGGGCGGCGGTGTCCCCTGCCCCGCAGGCGGGCTCGGCCCCGCCTGTTGCTCGGCCAGCGTGTTGCTGACCAGCGTGACGCCCTGCTCGATCATCGGGCGGTAGCTGGTGCCTTCGGGCGTCAGCGTGAGCGCGGAACGGAACAACTGTAGTCCGCGCTCGAGATCGCCCGACCGGGCGCGGGCCAATCCTTCGAAGAACAAGGGCGCCGGATGTTTCGGCGCTGCTTGGCGTGCCCGCTCGAACGCGAGTTCGGCGGCGGGGGTCATCATCTGCGCATGATCGACCAGCGCGTTAGCAAGGCCGATCTTCAGCGCCAGATTGTCGGGATAGGCTTTGAGCCCCGCGCGGATCGCGCCGAGTTCCTCGGTCGTGTTCCCGCGGCGAGCGAAGCTGTCGGCGATCAGCAGGTAGCGTTCGCCTGCTGTAAAGCGTCCGAGCATCGCTTGACGCGCTTCGGTCAGCGGCAGCGCCGGGCGGCTGAGCACGCCTTCGCGCGGTGCGCCGGGGAGATCGGGCTCCCCTTGCAGCGCATAGCCTGCCGCGCCCAGCATCAGTGCCGCGAGAGTGACCTGCAACGCCGCGCCACGCAGTCTGCCTGCGACCCACAGACCAGCGGCGGTGGCGGCGAGCAGGAGGAACAACCACAACCAGCCCATTAGCGACGCCTCTTCATTCGGCGCAGCACCAGGAACCCGCCGGCGAGCAGCAGCACCAGTGGCGCAAGCCACAAGACAAAGGTCTGGCGGTCGAGCCGTGGCTGATAGCTCACCCAGCTACCGTAACGGTCGATCAGGAAGGTTCTCACCTGGTCGGGGCTTTCGCCGGCTTCGATGCGGGTGCGGACGAGATGGCGCATGTCGCCAGCCATTTCGGCATCGCTGTCGTGGATGGACTGCCCCTGGCAGACGAGGCAGCGAAGCTCGGTCATGAGCTCGGTCGCTTCGGCTTCCTTCGCGGGGTCGGCGAGCTGCTTGTAGGCATAGGGCGCGGGTGGGCGGTTTGAATCGGCGCTGGCCGCCGTGGCGCCGAGCAAGGCGAGCGCCGCGAGGGCGAGACGCCAACTCATTGCGCCTTTTCCCATTCGGCCATCACTTCGCCGATCTGCTCGGGCGTGATCGGGCCGATATGCTGGTAACGGATGACGCCTTTGGCATCGACGATGAAGCTTTCGGGCACGCCCGACGAGCCGAAGGCGATCTGGGCTTCGCCGACCGGATCGCTGCCGAGCGCGACGAAAGGATCACCATTGTCGGCAAGGAATTTGCGCACGTCGGCGGGATCGTCGCGCAGCGCGATGGCGTCGATGACGACCCCGCGCTTTTGAAGGTCGAGCAGCACGGGCGCTTCGGCGATGCAGGGCACGCACCAGCTGGCGAAGAAATTGACCAGCCGCGGCTTGCCTTGGCCGAGATCGCTGCTGGCGAGACCGGGGCGGCCCGGCAGTAAGGGCGCCGCCGCAAAGGTCGGGACTTCGCGTCCGACCATGCGCGAGCGGATCGAGGTGTCGGGCGGTGCGCTCAGACGCCAGGCTGCGGCGGCAACGAAGCCGACGAACAGCAGCAGCGGCAGGAGCAGCCAGGCGCGACGGCTCATGACCGCGCCTCGGCAAGCGGCAGCGGACGCCCGCGTTCACGGCGAAGGCGGCCAATCAGGGCGAGCAGGCCGCCGAGCGCGATCAGCGCGCCGCCGAGCCAGATGAAGGTCACCATCGGCTTCCACCATAAGCGGAGCTGCCAGCGGTCGCCTTCGCGCTTGCCGATCACGGTGTAGAGCTGGCCGTCCAGACGGGTCGCGATTGCCGCTTCGTTGGTTTCGGTCGGGGGCGAGCTGAAGAAGCGGCTTTGCGGGTCCATACGGATCGCGGTGTTGCCGCGGGTCGCGACCAGATGGCCTTCGATGGCGGTCCAGTTGGGGCCGGCGACCGGGTCGACCCCGTTGAATCGGACTTGCCAAGGGCCGACGGTCAGCACGTCGCCAATCCGCGCGGCGGCAAGTGTTTCGCGGGTCAGCGACGCGTCGGACGCTGCGCCGATCATCGCGACTGCGATCCCGAGGTGGCTGACGACCATGCCCCAGATGGTGAGCGGCGTGCGGCGGAGATCGCGCCCGACGAGCGGGAGGAAACTCGCGGTCGCCAGCCCGGCGGCGAAGGCGAGGCCGAGGCGCGGGAGCAGGTTCATCGCCGGAGCGACAAAGGTCAGCGCAAAAGCGATGGCGGTGACGATCGCCGGCACCGCGATGCGGCGGAGGTTCGGCCGCGTGTCTCGCCGCCAGCGAAGCAGCGGCCCGATGAACAGCAGTGCGGCGAGGATCAGCACCAGGGGGCCGGTCACCGCGTTGAAATAGGGCGGGCCGACCGAAATCTTCTCGCCCGAAAACGCTTCCACCGCGACCGGATAGAGCGTGCCAACGAACACGGTGCCCAGGATGACCGAGAGGATGAGGTTGTTCGCGACCAGCGCGCCCTCGCGGCTGACCGGATCGAATCGCGCACCTTCGCGGACCGAGGCGATGCGCAGCGCGAACAGCAACAGCGCGCCGCCGGTGTAGAAGATCAGCAAGCCGAGGATGAAGCTGCCGCGGGTCGGATCGACCGCGAAGCTGTGGACGCTGGTGAGGATGCCCGAACGGACCAGGAACGTGCCGATCATCGACATCGAGAAAGCGACCACCGCCAGCATCACGGTCCAGGCCCGCAGCGAGCCGCGCGCGGCCAGCACGTTGATCGAATGAAGCAAGGCGGTGGCGGCGAGCCACGGCATCAGCGAGGCATTCTCGACCGGGTCCCAGAACCACCAGCCGCCCCACCCGAGCTCATAATAAGCCCAGTAGCTGCCCGCGACGATGCCGATGGTGAGCAGCACCCAGGCGCCCAGCACCCACGGCCGCATCGCGCGGGCCATCGCCGGGCCCACTTCACGGGTGATCAGCGCGCCGACCGCTAGGCTGAACGCGACGCTTAAGCCCACATAGCCGAGATAGAGCGTCGGCGGATGGAAGGCGAGGCCGGGGTCCTGCAGCAAGGGGTTGAGGCCCTGCCCCTGCGCCGGCGCGGGGTTGAGACGGGTGAAGGGATTTGAGGCGATCAGCAGAAAGCCGAAGAAGCCGAGCGCGAGCAGCGCCTGCGCGCCGAGCGTCGCGCGAAGGCTGCGTTCGGGCAGGCGGCGCTCGACCAGGGCCAGCAACGCGCCCGCGGCCGACAGCACGGTGACCCACAGCAGCATCGAGCCTTCGTGATTCCCCCACGCGCCCGAGAAGCGGTAGATGAAGGGCTTGGCGCTGTGGCTGTTGGCGGCGACCAATTGGACGCTGAGGTCGGTGCGGATAAACAGCCAGATCAGCATCGCAAAGGCGAGCAGGGTCAGGATGCCTTGCGCCACCGCTACGGGTGCGACCAGCGTCTTCAAGTCGCCCAGCCGATTGCCCGCGACCGCCAGCCCGAATTGCAGCAAGGCGAGCGAGAAGGCGAGCCACAGCGCGGCCAGGCCCGCTTCGGCGATCACTTCACCGTTTCCCGCGTCATCATCTCCGCCGCCTGATTGCCCATCTGTGGCGGCATGTAGCGCTCGTCATGCTTGGCGAGGATGTTGGTCGCGGCAAAGGTGCCGTCACGGCCGAGTTGTCCCTCGGCGATGGCGCCGCTGTTCTCCTTGAACAGGTCGGGGACGATACCGGTGAAGGTGACCGGCACCCGGCCGACGCCGTCGGTCAGCACGAAGGCGACGCTGACGCCGTCGGGCATGCGCTGGATCGAGCCTTTCTCGACCATGCCGCCAAGGCGCAGCGGCACGCCGACCTCGGCCCGGCCCGCGGCGACGTCCTGCGGGGTGCGGAAATAAGCGGCGCGGTCGGACAGGCCCCACATCGCCAGCATCACGGCGCCGATCAGGGCCGCGACGGCCAGCAGGACCAGCACCAGCCTCTGGTGCTTGGGGGCGAGGGTCATTTCCGGCGGCTCAGCTTCTCGGCTTGGTCCTCGGCCGACCGGCAGGTGAGCAACGACCAGGCCAGCAGCCCGCCGACGCCGATCAGAAACACCGCGTAGGCAGCGATCACGAAGGCCCACTGGTTCATGCCGATGCCGTCCGGCGCAGACGCGCTTCGATCTTGGTCGCGGCAAGCTCGGTCCGCATCCTGAGCAGCACGATCGCGCCGAACAGGGCCGAAAAGCCGAACAGGGTGAAGAACAAGGGCCAGAGGATTTCCGGGGCGATGGTGGTGCCGGTGAGCTGGATGCTTTCGCCCTGGTGCAGCGTGTTCCACCATTGGACGGAGAAATGGATGATCGGAATGTTGACCGCTCCGACCAGCCCGAACACGGGCGCGGCGCGGCCGTCGGGCCCCCGCTCCTTTTCGGCCGCGGCCAGCGCCATGTAGCCGCAGTAAAGGAAAAACAGCACCAGCATCGAGGTCAGGCGCCCGTCCCATTCCCACCACGTCCCCCAGGTCGGGCGGCCCCAGATCGAACCGGTGGCGAGGCAGAGAAAGGCGAACATCGCGCCCGCGGGAGCAATCGCGCGGGCGGCGACGCCGGCGAGCGGATGGCGCCAGACGATCTGCATCGCCGACGCGATCGCAATTCCCGTCCACCCGCCCATACCGAGCCACGCGGCCGGCACATGGATGTGAAGGATCCGCGCCGTTTCGCCTTGCAGGTAATCGGGCGGCATCAGGAACAGGGCTCCGACGATCCCGATCGCGCTCAGCACGAGGCCGATCCCCAGCAGCCACGCCGTGGCGGGTTTGGCAATCTTCAGGAAACGGGCAGGATTGGCGAAGCGGTGCATGGCTTGTGCAGCCCTTTAATGAGCTTCGGTTCGCTTTGCACTAGGGCGAAAAGACGCCCCGGTCCTCGCTGCCCCTCTTAGCCGCGACCGATCAGCTTGCGCGCCATGGCGTCGGCGACGGTGGCCGGATCGCGCCCGCTCGCCACGCTTTCGCTCCAGATCGCTTCGAGACGGCCGGGAATGCCTTCGATCCGCGAGCGCACCACGTCGGCGTCGCCGTCCTGGAGATATTCGGTCGAGACGTTGATGATCCCGCCCGCATTGATCACGTAATCGGGCGCGTAGAGGATGCCGCGCGCCATCAGCGCCGCGCCATGTTCGGGGCGAGCCAGCTGATTGTTGGCGCCGCCCGCGACGATCGGCGCCCGCAGCGTGGCGATGCTGGCGTCGTCGAGGATCGCGCCGAGCGCGTTGGGGCTGATGACATCGGCTTCGGTCGCAAGGATGGTCGCGGGATCGCCGATTG